>MFOV01000001.1:0-2316 GCA_001782515.1 Candidatus Levybacteria bacterium RIFCSPLOWO2_01_FULL_39_10
CAAAACTCGATTTTTGCGCTCTGTTTAAGTAAAACTTAAACTCCGCTGTCAATCGGTTTTTCCTCTTTCAAAATTCTTCGAATTTTGAGGAAGAGACTCGACAATCGAATCAAACTGAGAGAATTATAGCCTATTTGGGCTTGAAAGTCAACCCTGCGAAGCTAACTCCTGTTCAATTTCACGCTCAATATCGCGCCTTTTTTTTGCTTCTTTTTTGTCAATTTTTTTCTTTCCGCGCCCCAACCCAACCTCAACTTTTATAAATCCGCTTTTTGTATAAAGAGAAATCGGAACAAGACCAAGGGAGGCTCCGTCTGTTTTGCCTTTGAGTGAGATTATTTCTTTTTTGTGAAGAAGAAGTTTTCTAGTACGCGCCTCGTCATAATTTTGTGGCCTTGCATATTGATAAGGGAATATTTTTGCATTCACAAGATATGCTTCACTTCCAATTATTTTAACAAATGAGCCCGTAAGATCCGCATGTCCCATTTTAACTGCTTTAACCTCAGCTCCGGTCAGATTAATTCCAGCCTCGATCCGCTCAGAAATTAAATAATCATAAAAAGCGCGTTTGTTTGAAATTTTCATGGTTTAACCCTGCTCACCGCAAGTACTTCGGCAAACTTCTGCCTTCGCTAAAGCTTCGGCAGACAGGCAGGACAAGTTTGTCGCTGACTTGTAAGGCAATAATAGAGGAAAATTGGGAAAATGTAAATTTAGCGAAGATTTAGAGGTTTTGGTTTTCTAGTTCTTCTTTCCTTTGCTAATCTTACAACTTCTAATTCAGTTATATTTAACAGATCCTCTGGTTTATCTGTCCCTTTTTCTCCCATCTGTTTAACAACGCCATAAAAAGCACTCCAGAAGTCGTCAGAATTTCGATACTCCGAATGAATCAATACAGATGTAGGATCTGCAGGTTTCCCGCTGTTGTCAGGAGTCATTTCAAAACTAACAGTAGATAAACCGTGCTCTTCAAGACTTTTAGCAACAGCAATAGCAACATCATATTCGCCTGGGAAAAATGTGTGCTGATAGACTTGTTCGGGTATTGCTGAAACTGTTTCTTTATTCATACAAAGGGAGATTTTATACCTATGATGTTACCATGTCAAGGAGGCTAAATTTCTATCTGATAAACTTTTTCGCCTGATAAAACATAAATTTTTCCGCCGACCTCGTCAACGTCAAATTCACGGGCTGATTTTATAACAGCTGCTGTATATGAATTTACAAATGCCCCTGCTTTATCAAGAACAACTATTCTTGAATTTCCGCGGTCAAGAATGTAAATATTATCAAAATCCTCAGAAGTTAAAATTCTTGTAGGAGATGAAAAATTTGTGGTCAAACCTGTTATTTCAAAAGATTCCTCTTCTCCGCGTGTATATTTATTTATTGTTCCGTTAGTATGCAATACATAGATTGATCCGTCAATTGCAATTGCTGCAGCTTCTGAAAAATCAGGAGAATCTCCTGTGAAATAGTCGGTTTCTGAAAAGCCATCATCGGTTGGTACGAATTTTAAAATACCATTTTGCCTATCAAGAACATAGACATTTGATCCAAATAGGCCTAATCCTCCTTCCTGTTTCCAGCTTTTTTCAATGAGTTCTTCTTCCTCGCTATTCCCCTTATCAACTTTTGTGATACCGTCTGATTTTATAAAATAGACAAAATCCTCATTTTGAGAGAAATAGGATGCTTTAGGATTATCAATTGCGAGTGATAGCATCTTGCTTTGGTCGGCACCAACCTCACTTACTGATACTTGCCCTCCGTCGCCTGTAATCCCAGACGTCACCTTTGCTAAAAGTTCTTCGATTTGCTGATCTTCCGATGACCCTTCATCAAAAGTGTCTTTGTTTGCTAGTAAAATTTGCTGAGCCTGCCTGAAGCTGTCCTGGGAAAGTGATGGATTGAGCTGCCTAAGGCTTTGACCTTCTTCATATTTGGTAAGGGCTTCATTATAAATTGCATCAAAATCAGATGAGGTAGCGCCTCTTCGGCCGAGTGCGAAAGCCGAGATGACAATAATTAAAACAATAAGAATTACAGCTATAAAAAGTATTATTTTTCTTTGTCTTGTTAATCCTCGGAATCTTCCCAAAAAAGATAGACTCATACCTTGACTAAACCTTCTTCTTGATTTTCCTGCCGCATCAATTTGCGCTTCACCTGCGGCTACATTTATATCCGTTACTGTTTTAGTTTCATGAGGTGGGAGAGTTTTAGCTTCACCAATTTCCTCATCGTGAACCCGATCAGCTTCTGTCTGGGTGGGTTCTTCGCCGGAATCCTGCGGTGTTTCTTTTT
>MFOV01000001.1:2329-4193 GCA_001782515.1 Candidatus Levybacteria bacterium RIFCSPLOWO2_01_FULL_39_10
TGCTAACAATCTCCGCTGCAGCAGCTGCAGCTTCATCTTCTCTAACTTTCTCTTTATTGTAGACAAGTACAACTGCCGATGCACCGCCTTCGGTCCTTTCGTGCACTTGTGGAGCAAGACTTTCTGCAATATCCTCGGGAACATTTGAATCAAGAGCGGACGCGAGAGTGGAGGCAGAAATGGTATTTAAAAACTGGTTTGTCTGAAGAACAATTATATCTGCCTCCTCGACGTAGCCTGATGCAGATTTTATATTTACCCCCTCATTGCCCTCAAGAACAGTTCCTATCTTCTCATCTCTTTTAAGTATTGCTTTTGCACCTCCTGCTGCAAATAAATACAAAACGTCCTCTGAAAAGAAGCAGACAACGAGTGAGACTTTTATACCCTCACCCACTCTTGAAACAGTTGTTGCAACAGCTGCCTTAATTGATTCAAGGTCTTTATTCTCAAGCGTGAAAAACTCACTTTCAAATGTTGATATAAGATCTTTACCTAAATTGCTAAGTCCGTCATCTGGACGAGGAGTGTCCGATTCAAGGGAAAATGCAGCAAATAGCCTTCCAGCGCTATATGCCTGTGACCAAGCAGAAGCGGTTGGTGTTGAAACAATTTTTGAAAATGCTAAGTTTGTTTCTGCCATACGTCGTCGAATCACAGCTTCGCGTTTTCGTCCTCGTTCACACTCGGACTTCAACTTTTCGCTGGATTCTCCTCTCAAAATTCTTCGAATTTTGAATAATTACAAAATCAAAAGGGCAGTAACAAAAATAAGGACTCCTATTATAACATGAATTGCGGCAACCATATTAATAACCGGCGAAAGACCAGCATAATTTATGACATTTTTCATTGCATAGCTTTGTTTTAGAACAACGAGTGAAAAAACAACATACATAAAAATTACGAGCAAGAAGGCAAATTTTACTAACATCAATCCTAAATCATCCATTTTTCTGTCCCCCAGTTCCTATTAATGAATTTATAAAATGTACCACTTTTTCAGGATGAGGAGCAGCATGAAAGTCAAATCCTAAAACAGATGTTCCGGCAGTCTGAACTGTTACGTCTCCATAATCAAAAACTGAAGCAAATACTCCAACCTGCTGGTAGTGTACGTCTTCAATTTGACCCAGTTTGCTTGCTGATACATTTTCGAACACAATGTGCGAAAAGTCAATATCCACAATTCGTTGCGTTGTGACAAGAGAAATATTGTAAAACCAAGTAATGTAATTAACAAGAATATAGCCAAAAATAACAAAATAGTAAAAAATAAGACCTAAAAATATATATTCATAAGGAAGGAAGTTAAAAAGAGTAATGTTGAATATTCCTGTAATTACCGAAATTATAAAGGGCGCGAGTCCAAGAAGGACCGCTTTTACAATCCAAGGAAGATTAGTTACAAAATGCTTTCTTAAAAAAAGAAGAGGAGCTTCTTCTTTTAAGATATTTGAATAAGCAATTTCTCTTGGGTGCTCGCAATATGCTGCCAAAACGTGATTATGCCTTTTTGTATTTTTTTCAAGAGTAAGCACATTTTCTGGATCCCCTTCTTTTTTGAGCTCAGAATGTCCTGTGTCTTGCTCTTTTTTTCCTGTTTGGGCATTTGAAATGCTGTTTTCAATAAATATATCCGGCACGGTAATAAAATCAAAAATTAAATATTAAATTGTAAATATAAAATCCAGAACTATTAAACATGCGACAATTATAGCATTATTTCAGTTATTTTTTATTTTTTCTCAATATTGAAAAAGGCGAAACCGGACTGGGGAATTGAAAGGTGTCCTGGAGCGCGAAGGTTAAATGCTTTTTTAAATTCATCGCCTGAGAGCGTAATGCCGTTAATTGTTACTTG
>MFOV01000001.1:4269-4986 GCA_001782515.1 Candidatus Levybacteria bacterium RIFCSPLOWO2_01_FULL_39_10
CTCTGTTGTAACTGGTGTAATTCTTGAAGTATCAATGCCGCCTGACTTAAGTGCTATTGCCGTGTTAACTATGTCTGCCATTTCCTCAGGTGACAGCCAGGGATTTGACCTTCCACATTTTGCAGAATTTACACTGTATCCCTGAGTGTACCAAGCCTTATAAAGCCAGGGGGAGCCACCAATCTTGTCCCACGCTTTTTCTATAAAATTCCCACCACCCCCTCCGTCTGTTGTATCCCAGCCAGAGGTTGTTGTGAATCCGCCGTGCGTTGATGCGTAATATGTTACAACACCGTCAATAACCTCGCCGCGTGTCGCCTCAACTGCTGCCCTCCACTCTGCTGGAGGATTGTTTGCTTTTCCGTCGTTATATACCTGGCAAGCTTCATTGGTACAGATTTCTGAACCCTGGTCTTTATATCTGACTGCATAGGTTCTTGCTGCAACAGCTTGTGCCTTCAGCGCTTCAGGATGCCATGAGGAGGGCATCTCAGCAATTCCCAAAAGATATTTTCCTTCAAAATCCATATCTCCATACCCTGCAACTTTTATAGTTCCTCCGGTGTCGCGCGAATTGGGCTCTTTTCCAAAGTAATGTGCAAGAATTTGTTTGTAGTTTTGTCCGCTTTGAGCTCTTCCCCGCGCTCCGTACTGGCTCATTCCTTTTCTGTGAGTATATGCGCCGAATGAAAAAGCAGCAAAATATCCTCCCTGAGC
>MFOV01000001.1:5006-8211 GCA_001782515.1 Candidatus Levybacteria bacterium RIFCSPLOWO2_01_FULL_39_10
CATCTGCTAAATTGCTGTCTCCGATTGTTGCCGTGAAGGTTCCTGATCTTGCGTTAATAATTTCCTGCTGACGTGCAGTTAACTCTGCTATTTTTCCTGACAAAACTCCCTGGTAAATTTTTGCTTCTTTTATGATTTTGTCAAGGTTTTCCTTAGTTACGGCAAGACGGCCCTGTTCGCTCTCAAGATTTAGCTTTCTTTCCTCAAGGCTCTGAATTGAAAGCGCAATATTTGTAATTATTCGCTTATCCTGATCAGCTGCTGCTTTCTGATAAGCCAAGATTTGTGTAATTTGGGAAGCTGAATTCGAAGACAAAAAAATAAGGATCGGGCTGTTATAGTAACTTTTAATATAATAATTTCTAATAGCAGCATTGAGCTCATCAGTTTGTGTAGCCAGGTCCTCGTACCCCTTTTCAATACTCGCTTTCTTTTTTGCAATATCCTGCTCAATGAAGGCAACTCTGTCCTGGATTCCTTTGACTTGTGTTTCAAGGGGAGTTGTTGCTTCTTTTGATTGATTTAAAGCTTGAGTGAGTTCTTCAATTTGTTTATTTATGTCGTCCAGCTCATCACCCAATGCAGTACGCGCTCCAACAAATAGTGAAAAAACAAGAATTAAAAGAAATACAGCTAGAAAAAATTTGGGCATTAAATTATTATACCAAAATAAAAAAAGTGTTGAAGAATCAATCTTTTTGTGATATATTAATCCAACTTAATATGGATGACGTTTCTTATTCTGGGGAAAAGAAATCATTTTTCAGAAGATTTTCCAAAAGATCAGCTCTGATAATATTAATCCTCATAATTGTTCTTGGTCTTGTCGGCGGTGTTGCCTACTTTGCAACAAGAGAAACTCCAGGGGAGGAGCCTAAAACAATTGAAATTCCAGATGAAGAAACTATGGAGCCTGAGATTACCGAAGTGCCTGAGGAAGAAGATACAACTCCAACACCGGCGGAGGGGGAAATTCAAAGAGAAGATATTTCAGTATCTGTTCAAAATGGAAGCGGTGAGGAAGGCGTTGCAGGATCGGCAGCAGATACACTAAGAGAGCTTGGATATGATGTTGTTTCAACAGGAAATGCTGATAATTTTGAATATGAAAATGTGACAATCCAGGTTAAAGCGTCACAAGAAGATATCTTGCCTCTTCTTGAGGAAGATTTATCAGAAAGTTATACAATCGGAGAAACCTCAACCGATTTGCCAGAAGACGAGAGCTTTGATGCCCTAGTTATAATTGGTGCTTAAAAATACTTAGAGAAACTTAATTGTTTCATTCCTCGGAAAACTCGGATAACTCAGAAAACCAGATATCCTCTGAAAATCAGTGTTTCAGAATTCCAGATTTCCGATTATCTGATTGTCTGATTCTTCTGACAATCTGAGTAATCATCTGAGTTCCCTGAACCCCCTTTGATGCTTGTGATACTTTCCCGCCTGCAACGCATTTTAGCATTGCGGGCAGGTGATACTCGTGATACCTTATTAGTGTGATAATTCCTGCGATACTCGAAAAGAGCTTTGAGGAAATTGAGAAAAAAATTGAGATTACAAGACAGTTTTCAAAAAAAGTTCATATAGATTTTATTGACGGAAAATTTGCCAAAAACACTACATTTTTTGATCCCAGTCATTTTAAAAAGTATTCAAATGATCTTGATTTGGAAGCGCATCTAATGGTTGATGAACCGGTACAGTATTTAACTCCCTTGTCGCAGGCTGGCTTTAAAAGAATCATAGGGCACGTTGAGAAAATGGGAGATCAGGTCGATTTTATTGCAAAAGCTGAGGTGCTGGGCGCTGTTGGGCTAGCGCTTGATTTAGAGACTCCCATATCAGAAATTGAGGTGTCATATGATGATCTCGATCTTATTCTTCTTATGAGTGTAAAAGCAGGCGAGTCGGGACAGATATTTGATGAGGGCGTAGTTTCAAAAATCAAAAAACTAAGAAGTTTGTATTTGGGGGAAATAGAAATGGATGGAGGGATAAATGATAAAACACTCTCTCTTGCAAAACAAGCAGGCGCAACCACTTTTTGCACAACCAGCTTTATATTTACAGACGATCCTTGGGGGCAATTTAAAAAATTAGTGTCGCTTCTTTAAGGAGTTCTTACGCCGCTACCTTCAGTAAGGCTTGAAAGGGGCCTGCAAAACGCAAGGTTTTCAGTTCCTTTTACAAAATATTCGTCTCTTCCTCCGCAGGATTTAACAACAATATTTTCGGGAATCTTGGGAATTTCAGTTTTTGGATCAGAAGAACTCAGAAACTGGGTCATAAGTCTATTCCAGATAGGAGCAGCGCCTGAAATTCCGGAGGCAAGTCTGGGGTTCATCGGGCTGTTGTCATTATTTCCCACCCACACAGCAATGAGAAGACTTGGTGTGAATCCTATTGTCCAGTTATCTCTTTTATTATCTGTTGTTCCCGTTTTTACAGAAACTTTGTGTCCTGGAATATTAAGAGGAGAAGACGACCCAAATTCCATAAGACGAGCTCTGTTATCAGCTAAGATATCTGATATTATAAAAGCAATTTCTTTGGGGATCACATTTGTTTTTCTAACTTCTTTTTTCTCCTCAATTATATTTCCCTCAGAATCAACAATTTTAAGAATGGGATTAAGGTCCACCTTGTCCCCCTGATTTGCAAATGCCCCGTATAAAGTCGCAAGGTCTGTCATCTTAACCTCGGCAGCTCCCAAAGTGAGTGCAAGTCCGTAATTTTCAGGCTCTTCCCAGGACGTTATTCCCATTTTTTTAGCAAGCTCAACCATGGCAGATACTCCTATCCTATTTAAAGTCTTAACTGCAGGGATATTTATCGAGTTTCCTAAAGCATTTCTGAGAGTCACAGTTCCGTGGAATTTTCCGTCATAGTTTACGGGTGAATAGGGGACAGATCCCGGAGCGCTATAAGTAACAGGGCTGTCCTGAATCGATGTTGCTGCAGTTAAACCGTTTAAAAGAGCTTGAGAGTAGGTCACCACTTTTATTGTTGATCCGGGCTGTCTTAGTGCTGTTGTAACGTTATAATTTCCGCCGTTTTCTCCGAAATAATCAACCCCTCCCACCATTGCCAGAATATCACCGGTTGCAGGATTCGTTATTAAAGTCGCCGCATTTGAGATATTTAAATACGCACTTTTTTCAACTTCTTCACGGACCACTTTCTGGGCAAAATCCTGGGTAGG
>MFOV01000001.1:8262-17701 GCA_001782515.1 Candidatus Levybacteria bacterium RIFCSPLOWO2_01_FULL_39_10
ACCGCATTTTTCAATAAGAATGTCCCTTACATACATTACAAAATGAGGAGCATATAGAGCTTGGTTTGGAGTTTTAAATACTAGTTCTTGAGCTTCTGCTTCTTTTGCCCGGCTGTCCTTTATAAATCCAAGATTTACCATTCTTGCAAGTACTTCTTTTTGTCGCGCCTTCCAAAGACTTTTATCCGCGCCATAAGGAGAGTAGATGGAGGGAGCCCGAGGAAGACCTGCTAAAAATGCACTTTCTGAAAGCGTAAGATCCTTAACGCTTTTTCCGAAATAGGTTTGTGCTGCAGCTTCTGCTCCCCACGCAGTTCCTCCGTAGGGAACTTGGTTTAAATACATTTCTAGAATTTCATCTTTTGTGTAAATCCTCTCAGCCCAAAGAGCAAGAACAATTTCTTTTACTTTTCTCTCAATTGTTCTCTCAGGAGTGAGTAAACGCGCTTTTATAAGTTGCTGCGTAATGGTTGATCCGCCCTGAAGTGGTTCTCCTGATAAATTTGCAAAAACTGATCTGCCAATTGCAAAAATATCAATTCCCGGAGTTTTATAGAAGTTTTTATCCTCAATTGCAATTGTTGCATTTTTGAGGCTATCAGGAATATTTGATATCGGAACAACTGTTCTATCCTGATTTGCATAAATCTGGTAAAGTAAAGTGCCGCCCCTGTCATAGATTTTTGTAGTCTGAGCAATTTCCTGCTGTGCCAAGGCTTTGGGGGAGGGAAGACTGTTTATAAAAGTATAAATATATAGAGGAAGGAAAATAAAAACAAATGAAACAAATGAGCCAACGAATAAATATTTGAATTTTGTACTGTATGGAATTGCAAGCGGAAGGCGTGGCCTCCCCCTTTTTCTTTTTCTGATCCTCAGGTTTAGAAGATTAATACGTTTTTTAAAATTTAAGCTGAGTTTGAGACGGGGAAGCTTTCTTTTGCTTGAGTAAATCTCTTTTTCGTGAGTTTTTCTAAAGTTAATTTTTTTAAAAAAGCTTCTTGGTAATCCAAGGGTTTTGCCAACAAGAAGATCTGAGGTGGAAATTATTATTTTAAAAAGTATCCAAAAAATATAGATAATGGCGATTACCAAATCGCCAATTAAAGTTAAAAAATTCGAAATAAATAATATAAATACACGGGCAAGTTTCATAAAATTTAAAAATAAATTATGAGCAGATAAATGCGGAGGATCCAAGCATATCTAAGTCTTAGATCTTGCCCGAATTATACAAAAAAAAAGTTTCCTTTAAAAGTGGTAAAAAATTACTATGGCTGAGGAGCCGGCTCAGGCGTTGGATGAGGACAGGATACGCAGTATTTATCACCAGTTGCATCCTCAATCACATATTCCTCACGGGATTCAAGATTTTCAGTTTGACCCTCACTCGGCAGATCATTTGTGCCTTTGTCTATCCAGACAGCCTGTTTTCCTGGGTCGCGTCTTTTAGGAATACTGTCTCTTAAAAAGTATTCATATTTTGTTTCACAACCTCCAGTATCAGGTGGAAGAAGGCCGGATGCGCGACATACATTTATTCCTGCAACACTGTCAGGCTTTTGATATGGTGCAGTTTTTTTATCTTTTAAAATATATGACATAATTTCATTCCAGATTGGGGATGCGCCGGACAAACCAGACGCAACAGAGGACATCGGACTGTTATCATTGTTTCCTACCCAGCTTACAACAAGAAAGTTAGGAGTATATCCAATTGTCCAGTTGTCCCTAAGATCATTGGTTGTTCCTGTTTTAACAGACACAGTCTGGTTCGGAATATAAAGATCTGAAAAAGATCCAAATGCGGCAGATCTTGCGCTGTTGTCCGATAAGATATCTGAAATTATAAATGTGACCCCCTCAGGAAGTACTCTTTTGCCGAAAATTGGCGATGCGTTATTTTTCCTCTCAACCACCCTTCCTTCTGAGTCCTTTATTTCAAGAATCGGATTTAAATCAACCCTGTAGCCTTTATTGGCAAAAACACCAAACGCTGTTGACATATCAAGCATTGTTACCTCTCCTCCTCCAAGAGTGAGAGAGAGTCCATACCTTTGGGGATCTTCAAAAGTTGTTATCCCCATGGCAGATGCAGTTGCCATCATCCCCTCAACTGTATTTAGTTTAAGCATTTTAACAGCAGGAATATTGTAAGAGTTGGCAAGAGCATCTCTTACTGACACCAGGCCATGGAACGCGCCGTCATAATTTCTCGGACAATAAGAAGCGCCCCCAGGGTTTGGAAAACAGATCTTCTTATCAACAAAAGGAGTTGCTGCGCTGTATCCGTTTAGAAGACCTACTGCATAATTGATAGGTTTAATTGAAGAGCCTGGTTGGCGTTTTGCAAGTGCAATATTTACATTTCCATCAATTTTCGTATCAAAATAATTTTTACTCCCCACCATTGCCAGAATATCGCCGGTTGCGGGATCTGTAACAACTGCCGCTCCGTTTGTAACTCTTGCATTTTTAAGTTTTGCAACTTCACTTGCAACAGCTAGCTGTGCAAACTCCTGAATAGGTAGATCCAGTGTTGTTTTAACGCTGAGCCCACCTTCTTCGACAAACTCTTTTCCGTATTTTTCAATGAGAAGGTCTCTAATATAGAGGACAAAATGAGGAGCTAAGATTTGGTTTGTAAAAGTCTCATATTCCAGTTTCTCAGAGGCTGCCTTCTCCTGTTCTTCTTTTGTAATATAACCAAGCTCGACCATTGTTGAAAGAACTTCTTTCTGTCTTTGCTGTGCTAGTTCAGGATGAGACCCCAGAGGGGAGTAAGTGGTAGGTGATTCGGGCAGTCCTGCAAGAAGAGCGCTCTCGGCAAGCGTCAGGTCTTTGGCTTTTTTCCCAAAATAAGTTTGTGATGCTGCTTCTATTCCATAAGCAGTGCCACCGTAGGGGATCTGATTAAGATACATCTCAAGAATTTGAGATTTTGAGTAAAGAACCTCGGTTGCAAAAGACAGAATTATCTCTTTGATTTTTCTCTGGACTGTTCGCTCCTGCGTGAGAAGACTGTTTTTTACAAGCTGCTGGGTTAGAGTTGATCCACCTTGAAGCTCTCTTTTAACAGTTATTGCATAAATTGATCTTATAATTCCCCTGATATCAATTGCTCCGTGTTTATAGAAATCCCGGTCTTCAATTGCAATTGTTGCATTCTGAAAGTCCATAGGGATGTCTTTAAGAGGAATCTGAGTTCTGTTTTTGTTTGCATAGACTGTGTACAAAAGCTTATTGTTTCTGTCATAAATCTTGCTTGATTGGGGGTTTTCCGGACTACTCAGCCGCGTTGGGGAAGGAAGGTCTTTTAAAATATAAAAATATAAAAATAAAAACCCTAAAACAAAAACCGCGGATACCACAAAAAAAGTTATATACTTCTTTTTACCCAGTTTTTTATATTTTTTATTCAAAATTTTAGGCTTTTCCATAGGTTTTTATAATATCAACATCAAGACAAAGTGACAACAATTTAATAAGCACCTTTTAAAGTCCACGAATTATTAAGTTCGATTCACTCCAGAAAAAAAGTGTTGGATTTAATATAATTAGTGGGTGATTCCTTTTATTCCCGTCGGACAGCTCAAAGAGTTTTTGGCTTTTCTAACAATTCCTTTTATTGGCCTTAATTTTGTGGATATTGCAATAATTTTAATTATTGCAGTCTATGCGTTTGAAGGTTATTCGCTGGGTTTTGTGCGGGCAACGGCGGATTTTATAACATTTATAATTTCATTTGCATTCGGCCTATTGTTTTATGAGAGCATCTCTTCTCTTCTCACCAATAATTTCGAGATTCCGATAGGTATTGGAAATGCTCTTGGGTTTTTTATAGCAGCTTTTGTTAGTGAGTTTTTCCTCATACTTGCCTTCAGACATTTTATCTATCCCCAGATTTCAAAAATAACCAAAAATAGGAGGTATCCAAAAGAAGCCGGACACATTGGAGGAATATTTCCGGGAATCTTATCTGCTGTTGTTCTCATCGCCTTTGTTCTAACAATGATAATTGCTCTTCCATTCTCTCCTTTTTTAAATAGTGCGGTATCGGAGTCAAAACTGGGTGAGCCTTTGGTTTCAAATATCCAAGGACTGGATAAAGACTTAAATGCAATTTTCGGAAGAGCACTAAATGATGCTCTCACTTTCTTGACAATTGAGCCTGCAAGCAGCGAGTTTTTGAAACTCAACTTTCAGGTAGAAAATATAAAAATTGATGAGGATTCTGAAAAAGGAATGACCCAGCTTATTAATCTTGAACGGGAAAAAGAAAATCTCCCGCCGCTTACAGGAGATCAGACACTGCGCTCTGTTGCAAGAAAACACTGCATTGATATGCTGACGCGAGGATATTTTTCCCATTACACACCTGAGGGCAAGTCACCTTTTGACAGAATGGCAGAAGACGATATTTTATTTGAGTCTGCAGGAGAAAATCTTGCTCTTGCTCCAAACTCAAAACTTGCGATGCAAGGACTTATGAAAAGCCCGGGTCACAGAACAAATATACTCTCGCAAGACTTTGGAACTATTGGGATAGGTGTTATTGACGGAGGAATTTACGGAAGAATGTTCTGTCAGGAATTTACTGACTAGTAATTAGTTTGAGTATGTTTGATTTGAAATCTATTCAGGATGCGGATGTAAAAAATAAAAAAGTATTTGTAAGATGCGATTTTGATATTCCACTTGTTGCTCGGGGTCCTGTCGCTGGTTTCCTTCCCGAAAGTAGCCGTTCACGAAACACTGACATGCGCGCTGTCGGGAGCCCGGCCGCGCCTGTCAAGCAGGCGAGCTCCTTCACTTCGTTCGTCCGCTCCACCAGCGCCACCCCTCGCAATTTTGAAATTGTAGATGATACAAGACTGATTTCTTCAATATCTACAATTGAGTATCTTATGGAGGAAGGAGCGAATGTTATTATTGCAGGGCACCTGGGTCGGCCTTCGACCGAATTCAAAATTCAAAATTCAAAATTCAAAATTAACGAAAGTGAGTTTAGTTTAAGGCCGATTGCAAAATGGTACGATGAGCAATTCAGCGCATATTCAAAAAAAAGCAAATTAAATGATTTTCCGGGGTGGGAAATTAATACAAATCTATTTTTACTTGAAAATCTGAGATTTTTTGAAGGGGAGGAAAACCCATCATCTAGCTCAGGGCAAGAATTTGTTAAAAAACTTTCAAGTTTAGCTGATATATATGTAAATGAGGCATTCGGCGCATCACATAGAAATCATGCATCAATTGTTGGAGTTGCCTCACTTCTTCCTCATTTTGCGGGCTTTCATCTTCTTAAAGAAATAAAAATCCTCTCAAGAATTCTTGAGAACCCTAAAAGACCTTTAACTGTAATTATTGGAGGCGCAAAAATTGAAACAAAACTTCCGATGGTCAAAAAAATGCACAGTTTTGCAGACTACATTTTAGTAGGAGGAGAGATTGCAGAGCAGACAAAAATACTGATGGACGAGGAACACAGGAAAATCAGAGGACAAAAGGCAGATCTTATTGTTGCAAAATTAACGACTGATAAATATGACATAACAGATGAGAGCCTTTCAGAGTTTTTGGAAATAATCAAAAAAAGCGAGACTATTGTATGGAACGGACCTATGGGGAAGATAAATTCGAAATTCGAAATTCGAAATTCGAAATTAAGCGAGGGGGATGAAGGATATACGAGTTTGAAATTGGCTGAGGCGATAATTGAAAGTAAGGCTTATAAGGTAGTTGGGGGAGGAGACACAATTGGATTTTTGAATCAACATGGACTGCTTTCTAAATTTGATTTTGCATCAGTAGGGGGAGGAGCAATGCTCGAGTTTTTATCAGGAGTAAAACTGCCGGGTCTTGTTGCACTGGGAAATTAGCTATTAATATTTCCCTTCTTTATCTAATTTAATTTCGTAGGGATTGCTACTCTTTTTAGGAACCCTATCACTTAGCAGATATAATTTTTTTAATCCCTCCTCCTGATGTCTATATTTCCATTCAAGTCCAATATTTGGATCGAAAGTTTCAATTCCAATATTTAAACCAAATCTTTCTCTAAGTGTAAATATAACTCTTTCTGCAGTTTCTCGAGAATCAACATTGCCTTCTCGTATTAGAAGATTTACTACATTATTCCAGGGAACATCTCCAACAAGAAAAGTCTGATCGGGGACGAGTGGGTTGACAAGAGTTCTATTAGGTGCGTCTATGATTTGTAATACTATTGCAAAAAGTGGTTTTCTGATTTGATGTTTTTCTCCATCTAACTCATATTCTCCAATTACTTCATTTGCTCTTTCATTGCCATAGCCACCATCTATAAGAAGGGGTAATTCTGAAGAAGTCCATATACCTAAATTTTCACCTTTTTGATCAAGATGAAATCTAGATTGGCCAGTAACCGAAGAAGAATTTATAGCTAAGTTTAGTAATCTACTTTGGGAAATTGCATGGTACTGAATTTGATTCATGTTGTAATTATAAAAAAAACATAATTTACCATCAAATAATACTTGATGATTTTAATTGTAGTGTTATACTTGAAAAATGCCAACTGTTAAGAATGGTATTAAAAACATTACAATTTCGGGCAGGATTGCTTCAGGTACTACCACACTCGCACGCAACCTTTCAAAATCTTTAGGCTGGGAACTTTTGGAAGGCGGAGAACTTTTCAGAAAATTCCACGAAGAACATTTAGATGATAAAACGGAACTTGCAGTGTCGAAGAGGCCTGATTCTTTTGATCTGGAATATGAAGAAAAGATAAAAGGAATTCTTAAAAACGAAACAAATAGAATAGTGCAGAGTCACCTTGCAGGATTTGATGCTCAGGGGATAGCGGGAGTGTTTAAAATTCTTGTAATCTGTGAAGACAGTAGTGGCAAGGACCACGAAGATATCCGCATTGACAGACTTGTTAACAGAAAAAAAATTTCAGTTGAGGAGGCAAAAGGAGAAATTGAGGAGAGGGAAAACAAAAATCTTGAGAAATGGCGAAAGATGTATGCAGGAGGAGACCGGAACTGGTTTTACTGGGATCCCAAATATTATGACCTTGTGGTAAATACTTATTCTCATAATGCTCTGGAGAGCCGCGATTTAGCCCTTGAAAAAATAACAAAGTAACTCCTCTTGATATTTTAATTATTGGGTGTTAGAGTAGTGTAAATAATCTGACCCTTATTCCCCTTATAGATATATGAAAGTAGTAAATGCAATGTCAAAAAAAGTAGATTTTGTAACCCCTGATACAAAAGTAAAGGAAATATCAAAACTGATTTTTGCCCGCCATATTAATGGAGTTCCTGTTGTTAAAGACAAAAAAGTAATAGGTTTTATAACTGAGCGGGATATTCTGAAGCAGTTTCTACCCTCAATAAGAGAATATATGGAAGATCCAGTTAATGAAGGAAAATTTGAAAAAATGGAAAAAAAGATAACAAGAATCTTTGACATGAGCGCAAAAAAAATCATGAGCAGAAAACTAGTTACAATTTCCCCCGACCTTCCAATTCTTGAAGCACTATCAACAATGTTTATAAATAAAAAAGGAAGACTTCCTGTAGTTGACGGGAAAGGTCATATTGTGGGAATTATAACCAAAAGGGATGTGTTTAAATATTTAGTAGGTGACAAGATAAAATGAAGAAGATGTTTGTTAGAGTTTTTATAATTGTTTTATTTTTTATTCTTCTGGGACAATTCAGCCAAGTTTTTGCCCAGACTCCAACTGATGCGACATCGGCAACAAAAGAAGCTAAGCTTAGCGTTGACTATCATCTTCCGTATCCTGGAATTCTCCCTGACAACCCGCTTTACAAACTAAAATTAATAAGAGACAAAATAAGAGAACTTTTTACCACCAATCCTGAGAAAAAAGCAGACTTCTATCTTCTCCAAGCAGATAAGAGACTTGCTGCAGGGATTCTTTTGTTTGAAAAGGGAAAAGGGGAACTTTCTGAGCAAACAATTTCAAAAGGGCAGAATTATTTGGAAAAAGCACTTATTGAGTCGCAAAAGGCAAAAGACGCAAAGACGAGCGTTTTGGATTTTTCTGCAAAAATAAAAGCATCATCATCAAAACACCGTGAAGAAATTGAAAAACTCATGGAAAAATCTGGGGGGCAATTATCTGAAAAGTTTGAAGGAGGACTTCAAAGGGCGATTGAATTTGAAAAACGTGCAGAGCGGTTTAACCCAGAAAATTAGCTCCAACTAACTAGTTGAGCTAAATTATTACCCTCCCAAACAAAAAACTAAGTTCTTTTTTTACCCAATTTTTTTGTTGGTTTTTAAATTTTTATTTTTAACTGGAAAAATGAGGCTAAAAAAAATACTGACTTAGTTTGATATATTAATTGTTGGTTGACAGCGTAGATTTAGTGCCATATGATCGTTTGTAGCACTAGATTTAGTGCTCCTGACTTTACCGTTCGCCTTTTCAGAACTATTCATTCACGGCTCACGGAGCAGTCTAAGAAGCACAGGTGTTGAACTTTGAAAGCCGACGCGCCCTTATGAAATGTCCATATTGCGGATCAAAAGAATCGGAAGTTGTTGAAACAAGAGACTCGGAAGACCTCGAAACCATAAGAAGGAGAAGGTCTTGCACCAAATGCGAAAAACGATACACCACATATGAAAGAATAGAAAACGTCAATTTGGTAGTAATTAAAAATGACGGAAGACGCGAGCAGTTTGACAGAGACAAGCTTAAAAAAGGAATATTAAGATCCTGTGAAAAAACAAAAGTATCAATTGAGGACGTTGAGAGAATAGTAACAGAAATAGAGAGAGAACTTCGGGGCGGAGATTCGGTTGAGGTTGAAAGTAAAAAGATAGGACAGATGGTCTCATCAAGACTTAAAAAAATTGATAAGATCGCATACATCAGGTTCTCTAGCGTTTTTAAAAGATTTGTTGACATTGAAGATTTTGAGAAAGAAGTAAGAAAACTGATAAATTAAGATTGTTTCATTATTCAATTGTTCGATTGTTGAAGAGCCAAAATTAAACTTAACGAAAATAACAATGGAGCAATAGAACAATTTATCAATGTTTAAAATATGAAACTAACAGGTGTAAGACAAAAAGTATTCTTAGACAGATACTCTCTAAAAGATAAAGAGGGTAACCCTGTTGAAAAAACTCCGGATGAGATGTGGCGCCGCGTTGCCCGGGGCATTGCACAGCAGGAGAAAAAATCCGTAAGGCGCAAATGGGAAAGAAAATTTTATGAGAGCATGGAAGACTTTAAATTCCTTCCGGGAGGAAGAATTCTAGCAGGCGCAGGAACAGGCTATGATGTTACTTACTTTAATTGTTTTGTAATACCGTCTCCTAAAGATTCACGGGACGGAATTTTGGACAACCTCAAAATAATGATTGAAATTATGGCACGCGGTGGAGGGGTAGGGATCAATCTTTCAAG
>MFOV01000001.1:17721-19175 GCA_001782515.1 Candidatus Levybacteria bacterium RIFCSPLOWO2_01_FULL_39_10
TTGTCCAGCAGGGAGGATCGCGAAGGGGGGCACTGATGCTTATGATCAATGATTGGCACCCGGATGTTGAGGAGTTTATAACCGTTAAAGAAGACTTGGGACGAATAAACGGCGCAAATCTGTCGGTCTGTGTTTCAGATGATTTTATGGGAGCTCTTAAAAAAGACTCTGACTGGGATCTAGTATACCCTGACCTTGATGATAAGAAATACGATAAATTGTGGAATGGGGATATAAAGAAATGGAAAGAAAAAGGTGGAAAAGTAAAAGTTGTAAAAACAATAAAAGCAAAATATCTTTGGGATCTTATTTGCACTGCTGCTTGGAGGAGTGCTGAACCCGGACTTCATTTCTTAGATCGCAGCAACAAAAGATCAAACACTTATTATTTTGAAAACCTTATTGCAACAAATCCCTGCGGAGAACAGCCTCTTGGGCCGTGGGCTGTGTGCAATTTAGGAGCAATAAATCTCTCAGTCTATGTTAGTAACGAACAATTTGACTATAAAAAATTTGATAAAGACGTCCGCGTTGCAATAAGATTTTTGGATAACGTGATTGATGATACATATTATTTCTACCGCGAAAATGAAAAAATAGCAAAAGATATAAGGCGGACCGGTCTTGGAATACTGGGGCTTGCAGATGCTTTAATTAAGATGAAACTTCGCTACGGCGCTCCCGAATCTGAAGAAACTCTTAGAAAAATATTTGAAACACTAAGAAATGCTGCATACGGGGCATCAGCTGATATTGCCAAAGAAAAAGGAGCATTTCCCAAATTCAATAAAAACAAATATCTTAAAGCATACCACGTGCAGAAACTTCCAAAATCTATAAAAGACAAAATTGCAAAAAACGGCATTAGAAACGCTGTTCTTCTGACAATAGCGCCAACCGGTACAACTTCTTTAATTTCAGGTGTTTCATCCGGTGTTGAGCCTGTTTACGAGTTTGAATTTATAAGACGGGATAGGCTCGGAGAACATAAGATGTTTCATACTCTCTACGAGGAGTGGAAAAAGAAAAATCCGAATAGTAAAAGACCTAACTATTTTGTCTCGGCAAATGATCTGACTCCTGAGGATCATGTGATGGTGCAGGCAATCGCCCAGGAGTATATTGACTCGTCTATTTCAAAAACAGTGAACGCGCCAAATGGACACAGCATAGATGATGTTAAAAGACTTTATGTGATGGCCTATGACAACGGCCTTAAAGGAATAACTTATATGAGGGATGGCTCGCGCGAGGGAGTTTTGTCACGTGCTGATGAAAAACCAAAGACTGCGGAAGTACCGGGTAATGTTGCCGCAACTCTACCCAAGGAATATGTGAGAGCATCCAGGCCTATGATAATTGAGGGTGTTACATACAAAACAGAAACCCCGGTCGGAGACACATATATTACTCTTAATCATGATCAGAACGGTGAGCCTTTTGAAGCATTCATA
>MFOV01000001.1:19201-39785 GCA_001782515.1 Candidatus Levybacteria bacterium RIFCSPLOWO2_01_FULL_39_10
TGCAGCAATGGCAGATGCTCTAGGAAGAATGATATCACTTAATCTTCGGCTCGCGGGTAACCTGCCGCCACGCGAGCGGATAAGACAGGTTATATCCCAGCTCTCAGGAATTGGAGGAGCAAGAAGCGTCGGATTCGGCGAAAACAGAGTTCGCTCGCTTCCTGATGCTATTGCTAAAATTCTTGCCAAACAATATGCATTCAGAGTCAACGGCGTGGTTGAGGATAAGCTTGCGCCAGCAAGCGCTACTAACGGATATACAAAAGTATCTGTTGTTAATGCCGACGCGCCTTTAGAACAAAAACAAACAGAAGAAGGAGAAAAAGTATCAGAATTAAAACAACTTGCACTTGCGGAAAATATACTTACAGAAACAGCAGAAACACATTTATTTGATATCTGCCCTGAATGCGGGGCAGGAGCGTTCGCTTATGAAGAAGGCTGCAGAAAATGTTATGCCTGCGGCCATTCTGAGTGTTAATAGATATTAGAGATTAATTTGGAAATTTGCTAGTATCTAAAACCAGTAAGGTTTGGGCAAGACGGTCCCGATGATATTTTTCATTCGGGATCCCGTATGAATAAGATTCGTCGGGGGCGAAAATCCCACACAGTGCCGCTACCGTAAAGTCGGAAAACCGCCTTACCAAGTTCCCGAGCAGGAAAAGTACAGGCAAACTTGAAACTTCTCGGGATCCCGAAGAAAACGGGACAAGGAGAAGTTTTTTATTGCATAAAATATGGCAGGAAAAATATATACAAGGACAGGAGACAGAGGCAGAACGTCTCTTTTTGACGGGAAAAAAATCTTAAAGTCTGACAAAAGAGTTGAAACTTATGGAACAATTGATGAACTAAATTCAGCGATCGGTTTGGCGATCGCTGAAATATCCAATGTCAAATTTCAAATTTCCAATAAACAAAAAAGGAACGGCTTGCCATTAATAACTGATGAATTGGAAGAAATTCAAAATGATTTACTCGAAATAGGTTCTTCTCTTGCGGTTTCAAAGACTCTGCCGGTTGATCAGCTTTCGAGTAGACCAAAAGAGTTTGAAGTTTTGATTGATAAACTAACTAGTAAACTTCCGCCGCTAAATCAATTCATTCTTCCCGGAGGGGGCAAAGGAGGAGCACTTCTTCATGTTGCCCGAACAATTGCAAGAAGAGCTGAACGGCGCGTAGTTGGTTTGAGTAAATCTGAAAAAATAGATCCGATAGTTTTAGTTTATTTAAATAGACTTTCGGACCTTTTATTTACCATGGCTCGTTTTGTAAATTATAAAGAAAAAAAACGAGAAAAAATCTGGAGGAAAAAATGATAGAAAGAGGGGATATTAATCAATATAACCCTGCATTTGACAGCCAAAGGTTCACCGCTCTTATGGCAGGTCGTGGAACAGCTGGGTTTGAAACAGCACTTGCAACAGAGAAAGCTTATATTGGGCAGCAATTGAAGACTGATATTGGAGAAAGATTAGATGTAGTAAAAAGCACATTTGTTTATGAAATAAGAGATGGAAAATTATATGAGCCAGGTAGAGACGAGCCAATGGAGGAAGTGATCAAAAGGGGAATGGGGAAAAATCCAATAGACGCACAAAGAGATGCAGCAGAATTGGGCTCATTTACAGGTGTTATTCAGGGATTTTTAGCAAAAGAGGATACACCAGATGGGACTACTGTTCTTACTGTTTCGCCAAGAGGACTGCCGGGCTCGTTTGAGAAAAAAAACTTCTTTCAGGTTTATGTTAGGGAAGGGAAATATATAATTGGCACAAGGTATTTTTCAGATTTAACCAACGAGGATTATCGAAGAAAAATCATAAGCATAAATCCTGCTTATTCTACTCTTATACCCGAAAAACCAACAGACGTGGATCTTAAATCAAATCCTATGGTTATTCCGTCTCATCTTGATTATTCAGCAGATCCGGAAGCTTTAGCTATGTTTCTTTTGAAAAAAGAAATAGGAATGCCTGAGGAGCAGTTAGATGAGGTATGGGAAGTTGTAACCCCGCTGGTAACAAGTTATACAAATACTTTGATAGAAAATCCAGGAGATCTATATTGGCTTGAAATGAATTATAGAGCATTACTTAATGGCGCGCATAAAACCAGCGAGCGAGTATTAGAACAAAAATTCGACTATGAAAAGTTAACAGTTGACGAAAGAGTTCGGGCTACTTACTTCAATTGGACTGGGACAAGGATTGAAATCCAAATGCTTGCAAATGAAGAAATAAAAATCGGAGGAGGAGCATGCGGATCAGGCTCTTGTTCGATTGATGGTTCAAAATCTATCGATGAAAAAGGACCGCTTAGTTTTTCATGTCCATCATGCGGGGAGACAAATACCCGTCCATATGGTGGTTATGTTTACAGATGTAAAAATAAAAAATGTCCAGATCCTGAAGCGGTTTTACCAAAATCACTTAGAAAAATACAACATTAAATTGAATACAAACAACCTGTTCAGTAAATTTGTAATAATTTTATGTGGTTAATCTAAAGCAAAGTTATAGCCTCTTTGTGATAATATAAAAGTATATGGACCAAAATACTGATAAAAATCAAAAAATACCGGGTACCGATCAAATTTCGGCAACTCCTGGCGGAAAAGAAAGCGCTCCTTCGGAAATTGGAGGAGAGCAGAATCCGCTTACAGAGTTTGCAACACATAAAGAACCTGAAATATCAGAAGAATTAAAAGGGGTTGTAACACCTGTTTCTACTCCTTCAATTCAAAGAACAGTAGATGAGGTACTGCCAGCTGGGAAGCAAAATTCAAGCGTTCAAAGTACGAGCGAAGTAAGTATAGCAGAAGAAGGGAATATAGGCTTAGGAATAACTTGGCTAAATGCAATAAAAAGTAAATTAGAGAGTTTAAGATCTTTATTTAAAGGTTCGAAACCTAATGAGCCTGTTAAAATTTAGCTATGTTTGAAAGTTTTGCACAAGATCCATTTTCAGCTTTAGTTCTTCTTCTTTTTGTGTTAGCAGGAGTAGCGCTTTCATTTTTTTTGATTGCAGGACTAATTTATTATATTGCTCTTAATTATAAGTATAGAAACAGGGAAAAAGACGCGCTTGATTCAACTCTTATCCAAATATCTGTTCCCCGCGATAATGAAATAAAAATAGATGCAGCTGAACAGCTTTTCTCAAGTTTTTCAAGTCTTAAGCATGGCGGGTTTCTGACTTTCTTAAAATCCCAGCCAAGTCTTTCGTTTGAAATAGTCGGAATGCCGGGAGACATTAGATTTTATGTCTCAACCCCAAATAAATACAAAGATTTTGTTGAGAAGCAAATTAACGGCGCATATCCAGATGCTGAAATAAAAGAGGTGAATGAAAAAGATGCTCTCCGTCCTGGATCAATTCTTGGTAACGAGTACAATATTTTTACAGAAGAATCGAAGGTCTCTTTTGCGTCCCTAAGACTTAAAAACTATGATTATCTGCCGATTAAAGTTTTCAAAGATCTGCCGACTGATCCTTTGTCCTCCCTCACATCGATCTTAGCGAAAATGACAGAAGGGGAGGGCGCTGCAATTCAGCTTGTTATAAGTCCTGCCGAGTCTACCTGGAAAAAATCAGGCAGATCGTATCTTTCAAAAACAAAAAAAGGCGAAGCAGATCCTGAAACAGCCAAATATTCAACAGATCCTAAAGAAATTGAGGGAATTGAAAATAAGATCGGCAAACCCGGGTTTAGTTCAGTAGTAAGAGTTGTTGTGTCCTCAACTACTGCAGAATCAGCAGATGCGCATCTTAATAATATTGTTAATGCATTTGGTCAGTTTGAGAGTTTTAACTCGTTTACGAAAAACAAGGTAAGAGTTAAAAGAAATTTTATGAATGATTTTATCTATAGATACATGCCCAAAATGGGGAGTACGGCTGTTATGACGTCTGAGGAGCTTGCAACAATCTGGCATTTGCCTAATAAATCTATAACCACACCTCACATACACTTTATAACTTCAAAAAGGGCACCTGCTGCAGCCCATATTCCAACATCAGGGCTTTACCTGGGAAAGAGTATGTATAGGGGGCTCACCCGGGATGTTTTTATTGAAAAAGACGATAGGCGTCGTCACATGTACATAATTGGAAAAACAGGTACGGGAAAAACAGAGTTTTTAAAACAGATGATAATCCAGGATATCCAAAATGGAGAGGGCGTGGGGGTTGTTGATCCTCACGGAGACCTTATTGAGGATTTACTCCAGATTGTCCCATCAGAGCGGGCTGAGGATGTAATTTTGTTCGACCCTTCAGACACTCAAAGGCCAATGGGCTTAAATATGCTTGAAGCACAAACTGAGGAGGAAAAACACTATGTTGTATCAAGTATTGTAGGGCTTATGTACAAACTTTATGATCCTAACAAAACAGGAATAATAGGTCCCCGTTTTGAGCACGCAATAAGAAACGCAATGCTAACAGTTATGTCGCGTCCCGGCTCAACTTTTATTGAAGTGGTTCGGGTAATGACCGACTCACGTTTTGTTCAAGAGCTTTTGCCTGAAGTTCAGGATCCGATTGTCAGGCGCTACTGGACAGACCAGATTGCACAGACTTCTGACTTTCACAAATCTGAAGTTTTGGACTACATTGTTTCCAAATTCGGCCGTTTTGTAACAAATAAAACTATGAGAAATATCATAGGGCAGAGTCAGTCTGCATTTAATTTCAGAGAGGTGATGGATAACAAGAAAATTCTTCTAGTTAACCTTTCTAAAGGAAGAATTGGCGAGGAAAACTCAAGCTTTTTAGGGTTGATTCTGGTTCCTAAGATTCTTGTTGCTGCTATGAGCAGGCAAAATGTTCCCATGGAGCAGAGAAATGATTTTTTCCTCTATGTTGATGAGTTCCAGAACTTTGCAACACCGGACTTTGCCCAGATCTTATCTGAAGCCCGAAAATACAGGCTTAATCTTATTGTTGCAAACCAATTCATTGGGCAAATGGAGGAGGAAATAAAAAACGCAATATTCGGAAACGTGGGAACTCTGGCAGCATTTAGGGTTGGCGTGACTGATGCAAATTATCTTCAGCACGAATTCCAGCCGACATTTGATGAGGCAGATCTTATAAATATTGATAGATACAACGCTTATGTCAGAACTGTTGTAAATGGCGAGCCGGTTCCTCCGTTTTCGCTAGATACAACAAAGGATATGGATCAGGAGAAAGCAAAGTTAAATCCAAGAGTATCAGAGCTTATAAAAGAATTGTCGCGGCTCAAATACGGACGCGATGTAACCGTAATTGAACAAATCATAGGGGAGCGCGCCCAGCTCTAGGGTTGTAAAACACGTAAATACCTTTTCTGCTATTAGCCGTTTCCTGTATTAGCGCAGTCCACTTAGGATCATATTCCTGGAAAGTTATAATATTTCCATTACCGTCTTCTACGAGTAATCCTACTGCTGTGTTTACATCACGTACTATTTTAATACCTATTAATTCCAGGCTTGGATCCTGTCTTATTTCTTCTGCCCGTACTTCTCCCTCTTCCAATGTTTGAAATTTTTCCCATTCTTTTGGATACCATCTTTCAAGGGCATGTGAGAAATCTATTGGATCTTCAATACCAGTTTTTATTAGATTCCTATAGTTAGGGATATTGTCTGTTAGATATCTAATTAATTCTTCATCTGTCATTCTTCTAAGCATCGAGGGGAATAATTTTTCTCTATCAGATCCATCCGGAGAGTAAAAGGGCCTAAAAAGACTTGCGAAAAAGACGTCACGCCCCATACTGCGCGGATCAAAATATACTTTTTGATGAAGCCTTGCGCGTGCTAAAAGAAAGGCTCCAAGTCTTCTAGGGTTTGAAATATGAATTCTTTCAGCGTCTCTGTCAATAACAATATCTTTGTATAAATTCCCAAGCTTAGGATCAGCGTTTAAAATGGTTTTAAAATCCGGGTAATAAGTATTTTGAGACATGTCCACAATTACATAGGCAATTCTATCCGAAATGTCTAAAAGCTGTCCTAATAAGCCTTCATTATTTATAATCGCATGCATTTCCTCACGTGATGATCCAATTTCTTCTATGTATTTCCATCCCTCTTCATCAATTACTTCCCACCACCATTCCTCTTCGTTTAAGTTATTTTTATCTACAAATATTGTTGGATCCCCACCCGCAGGTATTGCTATGTCATGAAGAATTGCGGCTGTAACACCAATTCTTATTAGTTCTTCCGGAAAATCGTTGTTTCTCATTGCAAACTCCATAACTCTAGCCGTGTTTATTATGTGCAGTTCACGATCATGCCTGTAATTAAATCCAATTTGCCTATCTGGGTCTGATACAGGCATAGTTAGAAATCCCAAAGCTTTAATTCCGCGCAGGCGCCATGTGGGAAAACGTTGAATAGCTTCATAAACGTATTCTTTTTCAAAAATTGAACCACCGAGGTCAGCAAAATCCATACCAAATAATAGCGAATTGTCATCCTCTCCATTAAAAAAAGCTTCATGTTCACATTGTGCTAGAAACCCCTCCTCCATATGTTTTAATATTATTCTGTTTCTGCTTATTCTTGTTTTTCCCTCAGAAGAAGGGATAGGGGATAAATCGTTAGACCGGCTTGATGGGAATTCCTCTACCATATGGAGCAGAATATTAGCACAAGATATATGCGAGATCAAAGGGGAAATGTTATAATTGGGTGTAATTTCTGTCACGTCAAACGTGACTTTGCTCTTGTAGCTCAGAGGCAGAGCGCTACTCTTATAAAGTAGATGTCCTTGGTTCGAATCCAAGCAGGAGCACTATGATAAAAGCTAAAAAAAAAGTTTTAGAATACGAATTGCCTATTAAAATTGAACCTCAAAAAGAGGGAGGGTTTTTTGTGCTCTCTCCAATTTGGAAAGATTGTTATGCACAGGCAGATACAATTGATGAAGCAATTTTAGAAATAACCGCAGTTGCACAGAGTTTAATCGAGCTTTATAAAGAAGAAGGTTTAAAAATCCCTCTTAAATTGCAAAGAAAAAATGGCTTCTCAAATATGACAGTTCCTGTAATTGTATCTGCATGAAACCACTTCCATATAGGGTAGTGATTAAGAAAGCTCGCAAAGCTGGATTTGTTTTCAGAAGAAATACTGGAGGAACACACGAGATTTGGTGGAATGAAAAAAGAAGAAAAACTTGTGTTATTCCGCATCACCACGAGATAAAACCAGGAACATTAAAAAGCATTATAAAACAAATGGGGTTAGGCGAAGAAGAATTCAAAAAACTATAAAAAGATGTATTTGTTTATCCTGAGTTTAATCTGAGAGTTTTCACCCTGGAGAGTTTACAGAAAGAAGCCCAAACAGGAGCACTTTTACAACTCCGACAAAGTTTGGTTTTCGGGAGCACGCTGCGGAACATACTCAAGATAGCGCTCAGTAGTTGAAATTCTTTTGTGTCCGAGCATTTTTGAAAGAAGGACCAAAGATGTTCCGTTTTTTAGGTGATGGGCAACAAAAGTGTGTCTCAAATCATTTACCTTTGCGTCTTTGATTTCGGCGAGCCTGTAATATCTCTCAATTGAAGTTCTTATATTTCTTATTAAAAACGGCTTTCCAGATTTTGTAATGAAAAGAAAATCATCCACCGATCTAGTTTTTGGCCTTACTTCCAAATATTTATTCAAAGCTTCCTGGGCTCTTTTGTTAAGAGGAACAGTTCGCTCTTCATGTTTTTCAATTGAAGGAACATGTAAAATGTCTCCCCTTACATCAGAAAGTCTTAAAGCTGTTAGCTCTCCAATTCTAATGCCAGTTTGAAGAAGCAGTTCAATAATAGCTGACATTCTAGGATCGTTTCTTGCAGCATCCCGAAGAGCTCTATACTCAGTTGGCGTTAGGATTCTGGGAGGAGCAAGTTCGTATTTAGGATGTGATATGAGAAGGGAAGGGTCATCTTTTATGAAATTGTTTGATTTTAAGAATCTGTAAAAAGTTCTGATTGAGTTGATTTTTCGGGAAACTGATTTGGGAGTATAGTTTTCCTTAGAAAGCCTTGCCAGAAATGCTTCAATATCCTCTTTTTTTACCTCGTCAACAGTTGTTATACCGCGTTCGGCGAGAAACTCGGTAAGCTGCTCTATATCTTTAGTGTATGCTACAATAGTAGCTGTTGAATTCCCTTTGTCTTTGAGGAAATCCTTAAATTTAATGCCTGCATCTGCAAGGCTAATGCTATTCATGATGGCCTATAATATCATAAAATTGGACTTATAGTCAATAATATGAAAAAAATATTCTTTTTTGCTTCAATAATTGTGGGTGTTATTATAATAAACAGCCTTGTCAGATCAATTTATAATCTCCTTCAGAAAGAAGAATTAGTTTCGGGTGCCATGATGGAGCTTGAGGCAGAAAAGCGACTTAATAAGGAACTTAAGGAAAGGTTATCATATGTTAAAAGCGATCAGTTTATTGAAGAGGAAGCAAGAAATAAACTGTTTCTGGTAAAAGAAGGCGAGAGTGAGGTACTTATCCCAAAAATCCTTATAGCAACAGCTTCTCCTACCCCAACGCCAATTCCCCCAAACTGGAGGCAGTGGATAAATTTGATAATGGGGAATTAACTTTGTGTTGCGGGGCTAGGAGTTGCGCCTAGCCTATGAGATTATGAGCCTCATGTGCACTGTACACTACCCCGCGCGTTCGTCGAAGACACGACTTTGTGCTTTCATTCTCGTATTCACTCGGATTTCAGCTTTGCTGTCGGCTTCTCCTCTTCAATCTCGCCAAAGCCTCGATTGAGAAAAAGGTCATATGATTATACTACAAAATTGCTTTAATTTGAAGCCAATGGTAAAATATTCACACTTCGACGAGGCGGCGTAGCTCAGCGGTAGAGCGGTGTCTTCATAAGGCAACGGTCGCAGGTTCGATCCCTGCCGTCGCTACAAAATAAGTTTTATGACCTCATTTATAGTATAATTGGCCTCAATGGATAAGTTTAAAAACAAAAAAATTGCAGTGATTGGGATTGGTTTGGAAGGAAAATCCTCAGCAGAGTTTCTTAAAAAACACGGCGCAAGTGTTGAAATTCGGGATAAAACTCAAGGAGAGGATTATCTTAAGGATCTTGATAAATTTGACTTGATTGTACGCAGTCCCGGAGTCCGAATCGCTGAACTCATAACTCATAACTCAGAACTTATAACTAAAAAGCTTACCTCCCAGACAAAGTTATTTTTCGAACTCTGTCCCACCAAAAACATAATTGGCGTAACAGGAACAAAAGGAAAGGGGACAACGTCGAGTTTGATTTACGAAATGTTAAAAGCAGACGGACGAGACGCATATCTGGGGGGAAACATTGGCGTTCCGCCGTTTGATTTTTTGGAAAAACTAACAAAAGATTCATGGGTGGTACTCGAACTTTCTTCATTTCAGCTTCTCGACCTTGCTCGGAGCCCCCATATTGCAGTTTTCCTAATGGTTACAAGTGAGCACTTGGATTATCACAAAGACGTTTTAGAGTACATCAGCGCAAAAAGAAATCTTTTGAGGTTTCAAACTGAAAATGATTTTGCAATTCTAAACCATGATTATCCAGTAAGCAATGAATCAGATATTTACGGAGATGGAAAAGTTTATTATGTCAGCAGGGAGCGGGAAGTAGAGGAGGGGTGTTTTGCCCTCGGAAATCAGATAGTTCTAAGATTAAAAGGAAACGATGTTCCTTTGATTGATACCCGCGAACTTTTTCTAAGAGGTGATCACAATCACGAAAATGTCTGCGCGGCGTCTCTGGCAGCATATTTGGCAGGAGTTAAGGCGGGAACAATAACTCAGGTGTTAAAGAGTTTTAAAGGTCTTGAGCATAGACTTGAATTGGTGGCAGAAATTGCGGGAGTTGAGTATTATAATGATTCATTCTCAACAACGCCAGAAACAGCGATTGCTGCCATAAAATCCTTCAAAAATCCCGAAATTTTAATTCTTGGCGGGTCATCAAAGAACAGTAATTTTGAAGAACTTGGAAAAATAATCAGTTCGCAGGATAATATAAGAACAATAATTGGTATTGGAGAAGAATGGCCACAAATTAAATCAAAGATTAAAAATAATATCTCAGATCTTATGTTAATCGAAGGGGCGAGCTCAATGAAACAAATAGTTCTTGCAGCCTCAAAAATAGCAAAACCGGGAGATGTGGTGCTTCTTTCTCCGGCCTGTGCTTCATTTGGAATGTTTCAAAATTACAAAGACCGGGGAAAGCAGTTTAAAAAAGAAGTAAGAAAGTTAAAAAATTAAAACTAATCACCCTTAATCATTTTTCTTAGTCTATCCTCTTTTGTTAAATATTCAGGTCCTTCAACTACATTAAGGTCATGATACCCCCTATAGCTGTCTGTAGTCAGAGTATATTCTATTCCTCCAATCTCAAATCCTTTTGTAAATCCATATCTTTTGGTTGAATCTGGTTCCCATGAAGTATCAGAAAGCTTAAACCATGCTATTATTTCCCTAATATCATCTTCTGTTAAAATTCCAGCGGCAAGAAGAGGCTCTGTAGCATATCTAACTATGTCTTCAATTCTTTCTGGTGAATGGTCAAGCGAAATCAGGCTTAAACCAAACAGGCTTTGTTTTTTGCTAACTCTTGGTAAAACTTCTCGAAGAAACGGTAAAAAGGGAGCTATTGGTTTTCTGACAAATTCTACTTGTGGATTTTGCTTAACTGCTTTTTCCCATTTTTCAACCACTTCTGGAGTAGCCTGACTAAACATCTCCTCAATTGGTTCTTCAACAATAACTAGACCAGTCTCCAATATCTGTAATTCCCTAATTCTCTCGTCATTTTGTAGTTTTTCTATCCTTGGGTTTGGATCTGTACTCCATTCAAAAGATGCAGTTAAATCATCACTGCTCTTCCATCTGTACCTAGCAAATGGTTTATACCTCATAAAGGTAGAGAGTTTTGCTATGGTTGGTTCTTCATCTTGTCCAAATAGAGAAACTCGCATGGAGCCTCTTCTTCCATCTTCAGGATCTTTTGTATCAACATCCATTAAAAAAAGCTTACCGTCGATTTGGCCAGACCAAGGGCGATCAGGTCGAGGAATACCTACCATAACTTCTAGCCCTGTATCGGATAATTCTCCTTGTAGCTCTGCCCAGTAAACAACTCCTGGTTTCTCATGCATAAGGTGGAATTATATGTTTTTGTTTATGATTAAGTCAAATTTTAATTTGTTTTGCCGCGGAGAGCAGTTTAAAGAAGAAGTAGAAAAGCTTAAAACCTCCTCTTTAAATTAAATAATTTGATATACTTCGGCTATGAAAATTTTTGTAACTGGCAGGTCTATAGATGTACGAAATATCAAACAAATAATTAAAGTTCTAAAAGAAAATGGTCATGAAATAGTTTTTGATTGGACTGCTAAAGGAAATTTAAAACCATACATTAAATATCAAATAAAGGCTAAAAATTTTTCTAAAAATGCAATAAAGGCAATCAACGAAAGTGACGTTTTCATTTTTGTAACACATCAAAAAGTCGCAGGAGGAAGTTCGGTTGAGCTTGGCGCAGCACTAAATTCATATCTAAACAAAGGAAAACCCAAGGTTTTCCTTGTTGGTGAGTACAATTCTTCTGTTATTTTCTATTTTCATCCTGCGATTAATAAAAAGAATAAAATTGAAGATGTCCTAAGTGGTATATGAAGCCAACTATTTACTATATAACTTGTAAAGACAAAAAAGAGGCTAGGAAAATTGCTGATGTTTTATTAAATAAAAAACTGATAATTTGCGCAAAAGAAATTCCTGTTTACTCTTCATTTATTTGGAAAGGTAAAATAGAAAAAACCAATGAGATACTTTTGCTTCTAGAATCTGTTAAGGAAAATTTTAAGGCTATTGAGAAAGAAATTCGTAAAATTCACAGCTACGAGACGTTCGTCTTATTCGAAATACCTGTTAGTAAAACTACAAAAGATGTTAAAAATTGGATCAAGGATTCAATCCAATGAAACCCTCATTTAAAGTTTTAGTAAAAGACAAAAATGCCCGGGCTGGAGTTATAAAAACTTCCCATGGAGATATTGAAACTCCTGCATTTATCCCTGTTGGGACAAAGGCAACCGTTAAAAGTTTGACTTCGGAGCAAATAAGAGAAATTGGCCCTCAAGTAGTGCTTGTCAATACTTACCATTTGCATCTGCAGCCGGGAGAAGATGTGATTAAAAAACTTGGGGGATTACATTCGTTTATGAATTGGGACAAACCGATGATGAGTGACAGCGGTGGATTTCAGGTTTTTTCCTTGGGAATTGGGCTTGAAAAACCAGGAGTTAAATTCCTTAAAGACTTAGACGATGGAAGATCGAAGGTAGAAAGTAGAAATTTGAAGATTGAAGATAGAAAATTGATCCATCGTCCATCCTCCATCATCAATAATCTATCATCCACTATCTATCCTCTATCGTCAAATGATGAACCGCGGCCTAGGCTAAATAAGATAACAGAAGAGGGGGTGGAATTTCAGTCTCATATTGATGGATCCAGACGTAAGCTAACGCCCGAGAGTTCGATCGCGATTCAGGAAAAACTGGGAGCAGATCTTATTATTGCGTTTGATGATTTGGAATCGCCAACTTATTCGTATGAACAAACGAAAAAGAGCTTAGATCTAACCAATAGATGGGAATTGAGGAGTTTGAAAGCACATCTAACCTTCCAAGGCGAGGCCTTCCAAGGCGAGGCCTTGCGAGGCAAAAGGCCGAATCAGCTTTTGTATGGAGTGACACATGGGGGAGAGTTCGAAGAGCTGAGACGTAAGTCAGCAAAGTTCGTAAATTCCAATTTCGACGCTGTAGCGCTTGGAGGTGCACATAAAAATAAAAAAAATTTATATGAAGTAGTTGAATGGACGGTTTGCGAGTTGGACGAGGATAAACCAAGACATTTACTAGGAGTTGGTGAGGTAGATGATATTTTTGAATCTGTTGCGCGGGGAATAGATACTTTCGATTGCGTAATTCCAACAAGATTAGGAAGAATGGGGCATGTGTTCGCAGGTCCACCATTGGGAAACATTCGAAATCGGTTCAGATATGATATCACCAAATCCAAATTCGTATCTGATGAAAAATCAATTGATCCAAAATGCCAGTGCTGGGTTTGTCAAAACTTTTCCCGGGCGTATGTAAACCATTTATTCCGCTCCCGTGAGCTTCTTGCTTACACTCTGGCAACCTACCACAATGTTTATTTTATGGTTAATCTTACAAATCAAATCCGTGACTCAATTCTTAATAGTCAGTTCGAAAAACTCAAAAAAGTCTGGATAAAAAGCTAATTATTTTATGAAAGAAGGCTACATATCGGAAAAAATCCTCCCAAAAGATGTTGCAGGCAGGGTATCCGTAACGCTTAGGGTTGACTCATATAAAGATTTAAATCCTGAGTTTGGGGGAGACGGAATAACTGTAGAGACTTGCTTTGAAGAAAGAGAGGGAGTTTCGTATAAAACAACTACATTTAGAGCGGTTGGAGAGGGAGGCCTCATGTCGTCAATTACTACTTATAGAGTTGATACAGCAAAGCTTTGGGGCACTAAATTGCCCAAGGAATTTCTAGTTGTTCGTCATAGACTTGAAAGACAAGATGCAAAGGAGCATATAATAGTTGATGCTTTGGGATTTACATCAAGAGTAGAAACAGTTGTAGTGAAGAATGGGAAAGTTTTAAAGTATTCAAAAACTTCGGATGAGGAGAGAAAAAGAATAAGCAAACTGTTTAATACTGTTTAATATAAGACAAATCCTCCCAAACTCTCAAAAAACCTGGATTTAGTCCTAGCGTAAATTACTTGACATATATTATTAATATCAGTATACTAGTATGATGAAGTTAAGTATATTTAACTCTGCTAGAAATAGAGAAAAGGAAGAAAAGCAGTTGGATCAGTTTATCACGGCTCTTTTAGAGATGGATTCTAAAGAAAAAATGAAAGATTTTCTCGAAGGAATTTTAACACCGAAAGAGCTTCAGGAACTTCCCCACAGACTTGGAATCGTAAAAATGTTAAAGCGCGGAATTTCTCAACATGATGTTGCTGGTAAATTAGGAGTTGGAATTGCGACAGTATCTAGGGGCTCACGAGAATTACAAAAAGGAAAATTTAAATATGTTTAAATTTGCATTTGATTTTGAAGACAAATGGACAAGCCTTCTTTTGGAGGCTTGTCTTTGCGCGGAATAAAGTTTAGTTCTTTGTAAACACAAACCTCCAGAAATTGGAGGTTTATATATATGGAAAGAATATATACTCGATACGAGGTTGAACCATTAGATCAGGGAGAAATCTATTTGGAGTTCGTTATCGACGGAAAGATTCATTATGTGAAAGACGAAAATTTTGGAATGGATTTAGAAGAAGCACTTTCATCCGCAGATAGATATGTTCAAATGGAGTATTTTCTGCTTGGAAAAGATATGGCGAGAGGACGAATTCCGAGGGCCCGGGTTTTTGCGCTAGACGGAATATTGTATAAGTTAAAAGATATCCCGGTTAATGGAATAAGTAGGGGGACTTTTGCAGTAGCAGAGGAAGTATTCTCGCGTAAACATATAGAGATCCAAGGAGGCCGTGCTGTAAGCGCTCGTCCTTCATATAAATCTCCTTATGCATTGCCTAAGAAGGCTTAATCAAATACAATACGCATATGGAGAAAAAAAGAGTATATTCAGGAATAAGAGCAACAGGCCGGTTTCATCTCGGCAATTATTTTGGTGCTGTAAAAGGAATGCTTGAGCTTCAGGATAAATACGATTGTGTGTTTTCTGTGGTAGATTTACACGCAATCACCACTCCGTATGATCCAAAAGCGCTTAGGGAAAATGTTCGGGATGTAATCTTGGACTATCTTGCAGCCGGTCTTGATCCTGAAAAATGTTTGATCGAAATCCAATCCTTGGTTCCGGAGCATACAGAACTTGCCTATCTTCTCTCAACAATTTATCCCGTAGCGAGGCTTGAAGATTTGCCAACGTATAAAGACAAAAAAGCCCAGTATCCAAAATATGTAAATATGGGACTTTTGTATTATCCGGTACTTATGGCAGCAGATATCCTTCTTTACAAGGCTGAGTTTGTGCCAATTGGAAAAGACCAAGAACCCCATCTGGAAGTAACTAGGGAAATTGCCCGAAAGTTTAACAATATGTTTGGTGACACATTTGCGGAGCCTCAAAGTTTCAAAACTGACGGGGAATATGTGCCATCCCTAACAGGAGAGGGAAAGATGAGTAAAACCGAAGCTGGTTCATATATTCTGCTAACTGATAGCCTAGACGAGATAAAAAGAAAGCTCGCGTCCGTTCCAACTGATTCGGGCGAGATCGGAGGAGAAGTTCCTAAATCTGGAGGAGTGGCGGTTCTGTTTGAGCTTCTGAAGCTGTTCGAACGTGAGGATTTATATAAAAAATATGAAAAAGACTACATGGATAAAAAAATAAGATATTCTGAGATGAAAGAAGAACTTGCAAATATAATTTATGAGGCTCTTTCTCCGATTCAGAAGAAAAGAGAGGAGATTAAGCGCTCTTTTGACCTTGATAATATGGTTGTGGAACACACAAAAATATGCCGCGAAATCGCAGCGACAACTCTTCTTGATGCAAAGCAGAAAATGGGATTGGTTTAAAAATATAAATCGCTGGGTATTCGCTTTTGCTCAGCACGCTTGCTAAACTTAACCTTGCAACCCAATAATTCCCGCGTCGCTAAGAGAAAATCTGCTACAATCCTTTGTTTAAATTTAAATAAGATAATGCAGATTTTCTATTACTTCGCAAAAGGAATGCACCAGCGTTTTGTATTTAGTATTTTTATAGTTTTTACGCTCAAAAAATGTGGAAAATAAGCTTAAATTGTGCTATAATTTCCTCTCATGAAAACAGGCAGTAAAATCACAAAACCGCAGATTTCAAAATTCAAATTCAAAAAAATGAAAAGCAAGAACTGGAAAAACCTGGTTCTTTACGGATTCGTCTTTTTGTTTTTCATATTCCTTTTTGTAGGTCTTAATACTCCTAATTTAAATCCGGAGACTCAAGAAATTCCTCTCTCACAGGCAGTTTCTGACACAAAAGACGGAAAAGTGTCAGAGATTGAAGTATATGACAATAAGCTAGTTCTTAAAGAAGGAGACAAGACTTATGAAGCAAAAAAAGAGCCCGGATCTGATATTTATACTCTTTTTAAAGACGCAGGTGTTGATTTATCCGAGGTAACAGTAACTGTAAATGACAGAACAACACTTAATAATACTTTAAATATTTTAATATCCATTCTCCCGATTCTTCTTATGGTCGGGTTTTTCTATTTCATATTCCGTCAAGCCCGAGGTGCACAGGACAGTATATTCTCATTCGGGCAATCAAAAGCAAAACTTTACAGCAAAGATACTCCAAAAATCGGATTTGACCAGGTGGCAGGAGTAGATGAGGCAAAACAGGAGCTTAAGGAAGTTGTGGACTTTCTTAAAAACCCCGGAAAATACAGAGCAATTGGCGCACGAACCCCAAAAGGCGTACTTATGATAGGGCCTTCAGGAACAGGAAAGACTCTTCTTGCCCGAGCAACAGCAGGAGAGGCAAATGTCCCCTTTTTCTCAATGGCAGGATCGGAATTTATGGAAATGCTTGTTGGAGTCGGCGCAAGTAGAGTCAGGGATCTATTTAATACTGCAAAGAAAAACCAGCCGGCAATAATTTTTATTGATGAAATAGATGCAATAGGAAGACAGCGCGGTATGGGTTACATGGGAGGACATGACGAGAGAGAACAGACACTTAATCAGATACTTGTTGAAATGGACGGGTTTTCCAAAAATGAGCAGTTGGTTGTTATGGCGGCAACAAATAGGCCGGATGTTTTGGATCCGGCGCTTGTTAGGCCCGGAAGATTTGATAGAAGAGTTGCACTTGAGTTTCCTGATGTTGAGGGAAGACGCGAAATTCTTAAGATTCACGCAAAAGGAAAACCGTTTGAATCAAAAGTCGATTGGGATAAAGTTGCAAAAAGAACTGTTGGGTTTTCAGGAGCAGATATTGAAAATATGTTAAATGAAGCGGCAATTAGAGCTGCCCGAAACAGCAGGAAAAAAATAGACATGTCAGATCTTGAGGAGGCTGCAACAAAAGTAAAATTGGGACCAGAGAAGAAAAGGCTGCAATCTGAGAAAGATCGCGAAATGACTGCGTATCACGAGGCAGGACACGCAATAGTGGGATGGGAAATGCCTCATATTGATCCAATTCATAGAATCTCAATTGTGTCGCGAGGCATGAGCTTGGGACATACAATGACTGAACCAATTGATAGGGTACATGAAACAAAATCACACCTTCTTGAGCAGATTTCAATGATGCTTGGAGGACAGGCTGCAGAAAGGCTGGTATTCAACGATATCACAACTGGCGCATCAAACGATATTGAAAAAGCAACTCAGATTGCCCGCGCCATGGTAATGAGATTTGGTATGAGCAATTTAGGTCCGGTGACTTTGAATATTCAGAAAGAATCCCCTTATGATACTGATCAACTTTCTCCCGAGATGGCGGCAAAAGTCGATGTTGAGGTAAAAAGAATAATTGATAATGGACTATCTGAAGCTACAAGAGTACTTAAAAAACTTAGAAAAAAACTTGATTTGTTAGCCCAAGAGCTATTAAAACGAGAAACAATTGAGCAGGAAGATTTTGAGAAACTAATTGGCCCCAAAAAACTGCTTCCGGGTCACAAGCCCGCTGTACTTCCTGTTGAGGCATAAATTAGCGTTTAGCGTATAGGGAATAGCGTATAGTTTTTAATCTAACAGCTTCCAGCTTGACTTTCAAATGGAAAAGATTAAAAATTACTTTAGACGATGAAAAATATAAGTAAAGTTGGACTTATTAAAGAATCTTGGGTGATAGTTAAGGAAAATTACAAGCTCATTTATGCACTTCTTATAGCATTTATTCTTTATCAGTTTGTCCAGTCTCTTATATCCGCCTTTTTTGAAAACAGCATTTTATCAGTTCTGATTTCTCTTGCGTTTTTTGTAATTACGGTATTTTTAGAAATCGGTTTTATTAAAATTTCTCTTAAAATAGTTGATAAAAAAGCTGCAAAATTCCAGGAACTTTGGGCATATCCTCAGTATTTACTTCGAATGCTTGGTGCAACAATACTTTATTCGATCGCAATTTTAGTTGGCCTTATTCTTTTTATAATTCCCGGAATCTATCTTGCAATAAGGCTTCAGTTCTACAGCTACACTCTTCTTGATAAAGATAAAAACATAATGGAATCTCTTAAGGGAAGTTGGGAAATGACAAAAGGAAACGTTATAAATCTTACCCTTTTTATGTTTCTTATTTTTGCAATTAATTTCTTAGGCGCCCTGGCGCTTCTGGTAGGACTTTTAATTACAATTCCAATTTCATTTATCGCAGTAACGCTTCTTTACAGAAAATTAGGATAATTACTTCATTCCAAAAGCTTTATTCAGCTCATACGCATCTTTTGGTTGATCTCCGTATTTGTTGCTGCCTGAATTTCCCGCAGCAAATATAAGATAAAGCCAGACAAAAAATCCAACCACAGGTATTAGAAAAAGTGCACTGAACCATCCGCTTTTTCCAAGATCATGAAACCTTCTTACAGAAAGCGATACTCCGACAATTGCCGCAAAGATGAATATAACTAGAGATACAAGTCCAGAAATTGCGCTTTGTGGACCAAGTACTGAGTTAAGAACCGAATTAATTAGTCCTAAAACAATTAGAAAACCAAGGCTTGATACTAAATAAGTTCTTCTGTTGAGCCTTCCTATGTATAGACTGTTGATATATTCCACTCTAATTTGAATATATGTCCAAATTTATTAAAAGTCAAGTTTATGGAAGCATCATAGGATGCTATAATTGCCAAATGACCCCGAAGGTTCTTTCCGTTCGCCTTTAGATTCTGTTCGAATACGGCTCACGGAGCGAACAACGGGGCAGGAAAGATTATGAAGAGATTAGTGTTGGTGGACCCCGCACAGAACTTACTTGCTCTCATGGTTTACATCCATGCATCGCAAGAGCGTTTATGCGGGGCAAGCGGTAACGCAATTGGAGGTTTACGATGAATCGTTTAGTGCTTGTAGATGGGAATGCTATAGTGCACCGAGCATATCATGCTCTTCCGCCGCTTCATAAAAAAGACGGAAAACTGACAAATGCTGTTTACGGCTTTTTTGCAATGACTTTAAAGATTGTTTCAGACCTTAACCCCGAGGCTCTTATTGTCTGTTTTGACAGGGCTGCGCCGACATTTAGAAAGCAGCTCTATGTTGGATACCAGGCAACTCGTCCCAAAATGGAAGATGATCTTTCATTTCAGTTCGGCCTAATACACGAGACCTTGGAAAAAATAAAAGTATGCGTTTTCGAACTTGACGGATACGAAGCAGACGATCTCATAGGTACACTTGCCTGCCAAGCTGCAGAAGACGGTAGAAAATTGAAAGTAGAAGGTAGAGCTTTGAAAATAGAAAATAGAAGATCGATCTATCATCAATCGTCTACCCTCAAAAATCCATCATCAACCGTCCATCATCCATCGTCAAGCCCGATGTTTGACCAAGTGATTATTCTAACTGGCGATCGGGATTTATTGCAATTAGTAAATGAAAGAGTCTTAATTCTGGCTCCAATCACAGGTGTTACAAAAATGATTCTATTTGATAGTGACAAAGTTAAGGAAAAATACGGACTTAATCCTTCACAGATTGTTGATTATAAGGCGCTAGTTGGAGATAGCTCTGACAATTATCCGGGGGTAGCAGGAATTGGACCAAAAACTGCTTCAGACCTTTTAAATAAATATCAAACGCTTGAAGGAATTTATGAGAATCTTGGAGAAATAAATCCAAAAACTGCAGAAAAATTGGCAAAAGACGCAGAACAGTCTGCTATGGCCAAAAAATTGGCAACCATTGAGTTAAACGCCCCAATTCATTTAAAATTTTCAGACTGTGATCTTAAAAATTTAGACAGAAAAGCTTTGCTTAAGGAGTTTCAGGATTTAAATTTCAATAGTTTGATAGATAGATTTAAACTGGATAAAAAACAAAAAGAGCCACCGGCCCAGAGGGCCTCTGGCCCGGAGGGAAAAAAACAAAAGGAATTAAAGGACCAGCTAAACTTACTATGAATTTTCAATTTGAAATTTTAAATTTAAAATGAAATCTAAATGTTTAAAAATTAGAATATTGAAACATTCAATGAAAATTGAAAATTATAAATTGAAAATTGTTCTATGAAGGTTGCAATAGTCCATGATTACATCAAAGAGTATGGGGGAGCGGAAAGAGTGCTTGAGGCGCTTTGTGAGGCATATCCAAACGCTCCGATTTATACTGCATTTGTTGACAAAAATTCTACTGCATATGAACATTTTAAAAATAGAAAAATAATTAAATCCTGGTTTGGATATATTCCGTTTGCGTCAAAACTAGCAAGCCCCTTAAGATTTCTTACCCCTCTTATTTGGGGAAGTTTTTCCG
>MFOV01000001.1:39793-57043 GCA_001782515.1 Candidatus Levybacteria bacterium RIFCSPLOWO2_01_FULL_39_10
GGACTAATCAAAGATTGGGATTTATCTCAATATGATGTAATCATATCTTCAGCGAGTTGGTATGTGACAAAAGGGTTTGGGACAGGAGGGTCAGATAGAAAAAAACCAATAGAAATATGTTATTGTCATACCCCTCCCAGGTGGCTTTACGGATACGAAACTTCGGTTAATTTTCAGAAACACACTCTTATTCGCTGGTACGCGACCGTTGTCGGCCATTTTCTAAGACTTTATGATTTTAAAAGTGCTCAAAAAGTTGATTATTTTATTGCAAATTCCAAAGAAACCAAGGCAAGAATAGGAAAGTTTTACAGAAGAGATGCAACAGTTATTTATCCACCTGTCTCGCTTCCGCTCGCAAATCTCAAATCCCAAACTACAAATCCCAAGGATTATTATTTTATTGTTTCAAGAATTGTAGGTGGGAAAGGGCTAGAGCTGGCAGTTGATGCTGCCGCGTCAAGTGGATTTGAACTAAAAATAGCAGGGTCAGAGGCAGGATATTATTCTTCAGAAGATTTAAAAACCAGAGCAGGAAATAATATTGAGTTTTTAGGACAAGTGACGGATCGCGAACTCGCTGTTCTTTATAAAGGAGCAAAAGCGTTTTTAGCGCTTGCACGCGACGAGGATTTTGGAATAACACCAGTTGAGGCAATGTTATCAGGCACTCCTGTTATTGCATATAACGGTGGAGGATATAAGGAGTCGGTGATTGATCCTTCGACAGGCTCAGGACAAGCTCCAACAGGGATACTTTTTGACGATTATTCGACCAATGGGCTGATATCAGCGATTGAAAGATTTGAAAAAACTAAATTTGATCCAATTGCGATTGAAGGGCACGCTCAAAAATTCGGGAAAGAGAGATTTATAAAAGAGATAAAGGAGTTTGTTATATCTAATATGAAATGAAAACATTAATAGGTGTGGGTGCATATATTGAAAGAAACGAGAAAATCCTTATGGGGAGGAAACCAAAAGATATTGGTCCATATCCAAATAAATGGCATTTGCCTGGTGGGGGAATTGAAGAAAATGAAACGGTCATAGAGTGCTTAGAACGAGAGATTAAAGAAGAAACTGGATTAACTGTAATTAAATATAAAGAAATGTTTTTTAGCGATGATATAACGGAAAATAAACATCATAAAATGACCCATTATATTTTTTTAGTATTTGAGGTTGAGGTAAATGATATAGAACCGGTTGCAGGAGACGATTTAGTCGTACTTAAATGGATTGATAAAAAAGAACTGAAACAAATTCCATTAACAACTCCGTCAATAAAAATGTTTAAAAGTTTAGGTTATATTTAATGCCAGAGTTGCCGGAAGTAGAAACAATTAGATTAGGTTTACAGAAATATCTTGTTGGACATAAGATTTTAGATGTTGATGTAAAGGTTCCGAAAATCTTCGATGGGGATACGAAGAATGTGATCGGAGCAAAAGTGGTTGCGGTGCGGCGCTTTGGGAAAGGTTTAGTCATTGACTTATCGAACAAATATTCCTTGGCAATCCATGTAAAACTCACAGGACAGCTTGTGTTTCGCGATCCAAAAACTGCAAAAGTTCCGGTTTCAAAAGCAAAAGTAGGAACTGTTCCGAATAAGTTTACTCATGTCATATTTAAGCTGAAAGCTGAAAGCGGAAAGCGAAAAACTAAGAACGGAGATGCCGTTCTTTATTATAATGATCAACGTAGGTTTGGGTGGGTCAAGGTAGTTCCAACGGATAAAGTCATGGATCTGCCATATTTCAAAGGAATTGGACCTGAGCCATCCGTCGCTAAAGCTATGGATGGCAAGCCTTTAACATTTGAAATGTTTGAAAATGTTGTTTCTAAGTCAAAAATTCAAATAAAACCTCTTCTTATGGATCAGAAAAAAATCGGCGGGATTGGAAATATCTATGCAAATGACGCGCTTTTTCTTGCCGGCATTGACCCAAGAAGAAAAGGTCATAGTTTGAGTTTGACAGAAATTAAAAAGCTTTACGATGCAATACACACCGTTCTTAAAAGAGGATTTAAATACCATGGAGCCTCGGAACTATCGTTTGTAAATATACTTGGGCAAGAAGGAGAGTATCAAAATCACAGTCTTGTTTACGGCAAAAAAGGTGAATTATGTTCTAAGTGCGGAGGAAAAATTGAAAAGATATTTTTAGGCGGTCGCGGGACCTTCTTTTGTCCAAATCACCAAATGTGATATAATCTCTTCTCTTAAAACTAGGAGGTGATATCTAATGCCAGGAATACATGAATTAATTGGTCCAGAGGGGGTTAAGGATCCGATTTATTATTACAAAAGAAGAGACGGCAAAGATTATGGCAGCCTTGAAGCTCTTGAGGAAGCAGACAAGGCTTATAGAAGAGAAGCTAAGTATTACATAGGCCGTGATGGGAAAAACTATTCTACTTATGAAGAGCTTGTGGAGGCAAATCCTTTAACACCAGAAGTTCAAAGGCAAGTTGAAGAAATCCTCCAAAGATTTACGCCAGGAAGATCGCAAGTAGCTGTATTTGATCCCAAGGGTTAAAAATATTTTTAGGAGGACGGGGGACATTCTTCTGTAGCAAATGCCAGAGGTAAAAACTTGTGTCTTGATCTTTTTGGGCGTTTAACATAAAATGAGAACCTAGCGCTATCCCATAGGCCACCGGCCTAGATGGCCTCTGGCTAGGAAGGAGAATGCTAGTTTTTTTATGCTTCGACAAGCTCAGCATAAATGGGATTTGATCGAAGAATTTTTATGGGGTCAAACCACAAAAATAAGATTGTCTTGTCAGTCGGAGGATCTTTGATAGTTCCTAACGGAGGAATTAATACAAAGTTTCTCAGAGACTTTAATAAGTTCATAAGAGAACAATTGGCGGAAAATAAGGACCGCCAATTTTTTTTGGTTGCAGGAGGGGGAAGAATTGCAAGGCATTATAGAGATGCGGGAGCAGATGTAATAGGACATGAGCTTACCCGCGATGATCTGGACTGGCTTGGAATCCACGCAACAAAGCTGAATGCTCATCTCATAAGGACAATTTTTCGGGATCTTGCTCATCCTTATGTAGTTAAGCATTATGAGATTATAAGAAAGGCTGAGGAGCCAATTGTTGTTGCAGCAGGGTGGAAGCCAGGGTGGTCAACAGATTTTTGCGCAGTAATGCTTTGTGAGGACTACGGAATAAAAGAAGTAATCAATTTATCAAACGTGGATCAGGTATATGATAAAGATCCAAGTAAATTTTCTGATGCAAAGCCCCTTGATAAAATATCATGGCGCAATTTCAGAAAAATGGTGGGGGATGAGTGGACTCCAGGGATGAGCTCACCCTTTGATCCGATTGCGTCAAAAAGAGCGGAGGAATTGGGCGTAAAAGTTGTGGTTCTTAACGGAAATAATTTTGAAAACCTTAACAAATACTTCAAAGGTAAGCCATTTGTCGGCACAGTTATAGAATAAATTGCGCTGAGGTCGCATGTTTCTAAGCCGCCGGGTATCCACACTTACTCTACACGCTAGCTAAACCTCGTTTAAAAACGTCAGGGCTTACCCGCGTCGCTAAGAGAAAGTCTGCTCCAAGCATGCTTGAGAATTAATAAAAACAAATGCAGACTTTCTGTTGTTTCGTAAATGGGATACCCAGCGGCTTTATAGAATTCCGTTGTTTTAGCAATTTAGCAGTGTTACAATCATGCAGTGTTAAAATCAATTTCTCTTCAAAACTTCAGAAATTATAAAAAACGTACATTCGAATTCGATAATCCAACAGTTACAATAGTTGGTCCAAATACATCTGGCAAATCAAATTTAATTGAGGGGATATATCTTCTTTCAAATGGCAAAAGCTTCAGGGCTGATAAGGATGTACAGATGGTTGCTTATGGGGGTGAAATGGGAAGAGTTTGGGCCCGCCTGCAAACGCCTGAGCGTAGCGATGGCGGGCAGGGAAAATCAACCGATTTAAAACTTGAAGTTGTTGTAACAATTGGTGAGGTTGCGGGAATTAAAACACAGCATAAAAGATATTTTATAAATGGAGTCGCAAAAAGAAGGGCTGATTATGTGGGAACTATGCCGTCAGTTCTTTTTTCTCCTCAGGATCTTGATGTAATCGTAGGAAGTCCGGGACTGAGACGCTCGCTTTTAGACCATGTTTTGGAACAAACAGATAGAGATTATAGGATTGCACTTTTAGGATATAAAAGAGCCTTAAAACAAAGAAATGCACTTCTGGATCTTGTAAAAAAAACTGGTGAAAGTCGAGACAAGCAATTTGAATACTGGGATTCACTAGTTATTCGAAATGGAAATGTTTTGACCGAAAAACGCGAGGAATATATTGATTACCTGAATTCTTCTAAAAAAGATACGCTTGATGTGAAAGTAGTTTACGATAAGAGCGAGATAACAGCTGAGCGGCTTGATAAATATAAGGATGCGGAGCGGGCAGTTGGTGTAACTCTTGTCGGCCCGCATAGAGACGATTTAATAATTCATTTTGAAAAATTTAGAGATCTAAAGCTTTTTGGATCCCGCGGCCAGCAGAGGCTGGGCATTCTCCAAATTAAGTTTCTGGAGCTTGAATATATTAGATCACGAGTTGACAATGAGCCCATTCTTCTTCTTGATGATATCTTTTCAGAACTTGATGAGGCACATATTAACTTGATTTTGGAAAATATTGGAGATTCCCAAACAATTATAACAACGACTCATGAAGAATTTATTCCGGCAAAAATTAAGAGTAAAATGGAGGTAATAGAGTTAAATGCCCATTCGGCAAGCTCAGGGTAAAGAAAAGTTTGAATATGGAGAAATTTGATAGGAAATTTTTAAAACAACTTTATATTCCCGCACCCAATTCTACAAAAGGAGAGAACGGGAAGGTTTTGGTGATTGGAGGATCGCATTTGTTTCATTCCTCAGCTTTTTGGGCTTTAGAAATTGCTTCAAGAATAGTTGATATGGCGTATTTCTCATCCACCCCCATGAATAATGAAATTGTTAAAAAATTAAAAACAAAATTTCTAAATGGTATTGTTGTACCGCGCGACAAGATTGAAGATTATATTGAAGAAGCAGATTCGGTTCTAATCGGCCCCGGACTTCCAAGACCTACAGGAGAGGAAACAGGGGATGATGATACAAAGATTCTGACAGAGCGGCTTCTTACAAAGTTTCCTGATAAAAAATGGGTTATTGACGGTGGTTCGCTTCAAGTAATTGAGCCCGAAATTGTTCCTAAGACCGCGATAATAACTCCTAATAAAAAAGAATTTAAAATGCTTCTTGATTTAGAACCAAATCCTGAAAATGCAACGGATATGGCGAAAAAGTACGGAATTACAATACTTCTTAAGGGGCCGGTGGATATTGTTTGTGAACCCTTCGACTCCGCTCAGGCCGTTCGAGGCTCTGAGGAGCCCTCAGGCTCTCGAAGAGGTGAAATTCGCTCTATGCAAATTTTAGGTGGAAATGCGGGAATGACAAAAGGCGGAACAGGAGATACACTGGCAGGACTTGTTGTTGCACTTTATGCCAAAAATGGTGCGTTTTTAAGTGCCTCTTCAGGCTCTTTTATCAACAAAAAAGCAGGAGAATCGCTCTTTAGGAAAGTCGGATTATATTTCAATGCCAGCGATTTAGTAGATGAGATTCCTATTGTGATGAGGGATTTGATTTAATATTGACAATTGTTGCAAAAATAATATAAGCTCAAATTGTGAGATGGCATTTTATTGAAGGAGAACCACCTGTAAGGCCATTGGTTCCTGAATCTAGAACGTTTAGAGTTAGAAGACCACAGCCACAGGGAGAAGTTAGAGTTAATGGAGACGGTCAAATAGTTAGAGTATTGCCTCCTGCAATGCCTCGTAATCATATTACAATTGACAATGTTAGCCCAGGAACTTTATTTGGAGACATTAATGGTGGGCATTTAAGACGAACAGGCAAACATAACAAACCCTAAATCCTTTTATTTCTCAAGTCTTCTTATCAATCTTGAAAGCTGTAGAGTAATAAAAACCGCAAGAAGAGTTACTATTATTGCATAAATAAGTCTGGAAAGAATCAACCCTCCGCCCAAAAACCCCCTGATGTATTTATTTAATATCTCCTGAATCAGGCTGTTCCATGCAAGGGCTGCAGCCAGACCAAATCCTGCAGTTGATAAAGTTGCTAATTGTTTTGCAAATTCCAAATGAAATTTTCTCTCCTCTCCCTTTTTATTTTCTCGGGAATTATTCGGCATTTATGCTACAATTGTAGCAGATTTAGCCAATAGCCACTAGCAATTAGGAATTAGTTAAACTAACCGCTAAGAGCTAAATGCTAATTGCTATTTTATGCTTCAACCAACGTTTAATATTACAAATAGTATCCTCAAGAATATTGGGATTATTGAAGCTTGCCGGGAGGTTATAGACCATGCGCCGCTCCTACCATATTATGAGAGAGAATTTCAAAAAGACGCATTGGTCCGCTCTGTTCATTATGGCACCCACATTGAAGGAAATAAGCTTAATCTCTCGCAGGCAGAAAAAGTTTTAGAGGGAAGAGAAGTTCTTGCGCGCGACCGAGATATTCAGGAGGTTATAAATTACAGAAAAGTAATGGAGCTTATAAGTGAGCTTGGAAAGAACGGTCAGGAGATGGTAGTAGACGAGGGTCTTATAAATAAAATTCATGAAATTACTGTTGATAGGATTCTTCCTCCTGATAAAACCGGGAAGTTTAGAAATACACAAGTAGTTGTCAAAAACAGCGCAACAGGTGAAATTTCATTCAGGCCACCGCCTTCAAGTGCAATACCAGGACTTACTGAAGAGCTGCTTGATTTTATAAATGAAAGGGAAAAACTGGATATTCATCCTGTTCTTAAGAGCGGAATAGTTCATTATGAACTTGTTAGAGTCCATCCTTACGTTGATGGAAACGGACGAGTTGCCCGAGCACTATCAACTCTCATTCTTTTTATAAACGGATATGATATAAGAAGATTTTTTTCTCTTGAAGAATATTTTGATTCAGATGCTCCGGACTATTATAAAGCGCTTCAAAGTGTAGAGAAAAACAAAAATGATTTGACTATTTGGCTTGAATACTTCACCAAAGGTTTATCTGTCGAATTAACTAAAATAAAAGACAAGGTGGAAAACATATCAATTGATGCGCACCTTAAGGAAAAGCTGGGAGGAAAACCGATTATGCTTTCTGAGCGCCAAATTAAAATAATAGAATATATTCAAAAAATCGGCTATCTTCAGAATAAATCATTCGGATCCCTATTTCCAATGGTGTCTGAGGATACGGTTTTAAACGAGCTTAAGGGACTTCAAGATGCCGGAATTATTAAAAAAACAGGAGTTACCAAAAGCGCAAGGTATATAATGTTGTAGGCGCTGAGGTCGCCAGTAAATTTTCTCGCTCCGCAGTTCGCGGCTTGGTTTAGAAAAACAAACCTCAGTGCTTGTTTAATAAATATTGCCTTAAATGACCTTGTTGAACTTAAGCTCAAAATGCGATCATCGAAAATTCACCGGCTCCCCGCGCCTCTTCCAGTTTGAGTTTTAAAGTTTTATAATGCTCCTATGTTGTTTTCGGAATTTGCAGAATATTTGGAAAAAATGGAGGCGACGTCTTCTCGTTTGGCACTCATTGATATCCTTTCAGATCTTTTTAAAAAAACCCCAACTTCTGAAATAGATAAAATTGTTTATTTAACCCAGGGAAGAATTGCGCCGTTTTATGCCCCAATTGAAATAGGAATGGCTGAGAAAAGCGTAGCTTCCTCAATTGCAATTGCCTACGGGTCGGATAAAGAAAAAGTTATTAAATTGTTTAACAAATTAGGGGATATGGGAAAAGCTGCGGAGCAACTTTCTGCTCGGGGTCCTGCCTTCAGTGTCCCTCCCGCCAGTGCTCGTTCACGACTCACTGAGCTCCGCGCTGTCGGGAGCCCTTCCTCTTCAGTCACCCCTCGCAGTTCAATTTCTGTTTCGGAGGTTTTTGAAGTTTTAACTCAAATTGCAAAAACTAGCGGGGAGGGGACGGTTGAGAAAAGACAGGCATTATTATCCGGTTTGCTCGGAAAACTAGATCCAACTTCCACCAAACATTTGGTCCGTATTCCTCTTGGAAATACCAGGCTTGGAATTGGAGATCCGACAGTTTTGGACGCGCTTGCAACAGCAAAGCTGGGAGATAAATCAAAAAGAAAAGCACTTGAAGGAGCATATAATAGAACTTCCGATTTAGGTCTTATCGCAAAAACTCTTTGGGAAAAGGGCCTGAGCGGAGTCGAACGGCTTGAAGTCAGAGTTGGAGCACCAATTCGCTCAGAACTTTGCGAACGTTTACCGAATGCTCAGAAAGTAATTGAGAAGATGTCCTTCGACTCCGCTCAGGATAAAGTAGGCGTTGATGTGCAGTATAAATATGATGGATTTCGCGTCCAAATCCACAAAGATAACGATACAGTCCGCATGTTTTCCCGAAATCTTGAGGAAATGACGCACATGTTTCCTGAACTTATCAAGGCAACGCTTGAACAAGTTAAAGCAGATACAGTAATACTTGATACTGAAGCGCTGGCTTACAATCCGCAGTCTGAAGAGTTTTTGCCATTTCAAGAGACTACAAAGAGGAGAAGAAAGTACGGAATTGAAGAAGCAGCAGCCAAACTACCACTCAAAGCTTTTGCGTTCGACATCTTGTACAAAAACGGAAGACAGCTTCTTGATGAGCCTCTTGCTAAACGCATGGAAATGTTAAAAGACACAATTAGGGATGATGGTGTTTTAATCAGGACCAAAAACCAAACAGTAACTGAGGCAAAAGCACTCCAGCTTTTACTGGATGACGCTATTTCAAAAGGCTTGGAAGGGTTGGTAGTTAAGCGTTTAGAATCGCCGTATGAGGCTGGGGGGAGAAATTTTAACTGGGTTAAGTTAAAGCGCCACAGTGACGGTGAACTCTCGGACACAATTGATTGTGTAATACTGGGTTACATTACGGGGAGGGGGAAGCGCGCTGAATTTGGCGCTGGAGCACTTTTGGTTGGGGTTTACGACAAAGATAAAGACGAGTTTGTCTCAATTTCCCGCATTGGAACAGGTTTAACCGACGAAGAATGGCGGGAAATCCACAAAAGGGCGGATAAGATTCACGTTGACCATAAACCGATAAGGGTAAATTCAACGATTGAACCATCAGTCTGGATAGAGCCAAAAATTGTTATTGAAGTTCTGGCTGATGAGATTACGCGTTCACCATTGCATACTGCGGGAAAAAGCGAAACAGAGCCGGGTTACGCTCTAAGATTTCCGCGACTTGTCAAGTTTCGAAACGACAAAAAAGCTGAAGAAGCAACTGAAGTTTCGGAGATCAAAAGACTTTACGAATTGCAATATAAGAAAAAATAATGGAAATAATCTCAGATCTTCATCTCCATTCAAAATATTCCCGAGCTGTTTCACGCGACATGGTGCTTCCTATTATGACCTCGTATGCAAAAAAGAAAGGAATAAATCTTTTGACAACAGGGGATTGGACGCATCCTTTGTGGATCCGAGAAATAAAGAATCAACTTGAGGAAGTTGATCAAGGAATATATTCCTTGAAGATAGAGGGTGGAAGATCGAAGATAGATGAGAACGAGCCGAAGTTTATTTTAAGCGTTGAAGTTTCAAGTATTTACTCGCAAGGAGGAAAAGTGAGAAGAATCCACTCACTTTTATTTGTTCCTTCAATTGACGCTGCTGAAAAGGTTAACAAGGAGCTGACAAAACGCGGAGCAAACTTGTCATCTGACGGGCGCCCAATTGTAGGACTTATGCCTGTAAATCTTCTAGAAATAATAATGGGAATAGATAAATCCTCATTTCTTATACCTTGTCATGTCTGGACTCCTTGGTTTTCACTGTACGGCTCAATGTCAGGATTTGATTCAATTGATGAGTGTTTTGGTGACTTCGCAAAATATATTTTTGCAGTAGAAACCGGTCTTTCATCTGACCCTGCTATGAATTGGAGAATTGAGGAGCTTCACAACCGCTCAATTGTATCTTTCTCAGATTCACATAGCCCCATGAAGATGGGAAGGGAAAGTACCGTTTTTGTGCCCAAAAACGGAAATTCGAAATTCGAAATTCGAAATTCGAAATTTAGTTACGACGATATTAGATTAGCGATTATGCAAGATCCAAAGGCGAAGTTTAAGATTGGATATACAATCGAATTTTATCCTGAGGAAGGCAAATATCATTACACAGGTCATAGAAACTGCAAGGTTGTTTATTCTCCGGAAGATACCAAAAAGAAGGGGACGACTTGTCCGGTCTGTGGCCGCGGTTTAACTGTGGGAGTTATGGAGCGGGTCGAAGCCTTGGCTAGTTCGCCTGAAGAAATAAGTAAACAAAACGGCAAAAGAGGGATTGCATGGATTACTGATCCCACAAAAAACCATCCTCCATTTGCAAAACTGGTTCCACTTTCAGAAATTATTGCAGAAACCTTAAATGTTGGGTCTGGAGCAGGAAAAGTAAAAACGCTTTATGATCAGTTAACTCAGAAAATCGGATCAGAAGCAGAGATTCTTCTTAAAACTCCGATTGATGAAATTCAAAAAACCGGAGGCGTTGAGCTCTCAAACGGAATTTTAAAAGTAAGAAACGGATCAATTTATATTTCTCCAGGCTACGACGGAGAGTACGGAATTGTAAAAATTTCCTCCGACGCGAACGCTTTGGAGGACAAGGAATCAAAAAAATCCGAACAAGCAAGTTTAGGTTTTTGATTGAAATTAAGCTTCCTATTTTATAAAATTAAACCTATATCATATGAATATCCGAAGAGCCAGCTATATTGAAAGAGCCTATTCACATCTGCCGGATTTAAGCATTGAAATAAAAGAAACAATTGTAAGAATACTTCCTATCCTTTCACTTTTGTTTGGAATTCTCATAACAATTGCATCAATTGCCGATCTTTTGGGAACTTTTTTTATAACATCATTTACTCTTTCTGGAAACGGCCCGCAGATAATTCAGCAGCTGTTTTTGCGAAGCGTTGTGGGACTTGTTCAGGGACTTCTTATGATTTTTGCTTTTCAAGGTCTGAGACACAGGGCTTTTTCCGGTTGGAGACTTTTCTTCTGGAGTCAGATTTTGTGGATAACATCAACTCTTCTTATACTTTCTCCCTCATTTCTTTTAGGAATTGTAATTTTATATCCACTCTATCAAGTAAAATCTTATTACAGTAAATAGCAAATAGTAAATTGTAAAAATACATAGTAAAATGTAAAAAGTGGGACAGGCACAAAAGTTCGACAGAGAGGTATTTAAGAAAAGACTTTATAATTTCATCCTCAAACTAATAGAATTCATTGATAACTTGCCCAAAGATAGAGTTTGTTTTATAATCGGAGACCAATTACTAAGAAGCGGCACAAGCATCCTTGGAAATTATATTGAAGGCCAATCTGCCAGTTCAAAAAAAGAATTCTTGGTATTTATGCAGTATTGTTTAAAATCAACTAATGAAAGTAAGGTTTGGATTGCTGTTTTGAGAGATTCAAAAAGAGCAAAAAAAGAGAGAGCAGACTGGTTTCTTAAAGAACTTGACGAATATTCAAAGATTTTCGCTTCAAGCATTTTGACAATTAAAGGAAAACGAACTATTTGAAATTTTAAATGTATATCTTCAATTTACTATTTTAAATTTACTATGAAACTTATTGTGGGGCTCGGTAATCCTGGAGAAAGATATGAGTCAACTCGCCACAACCTGGGATTTTTGGTAATTGATCATTTTTTAAAAGATGTTGAGCCTGTTTCAAAATCTAATTTCCGAAGAGAAGAAAAATTAAAAAGTGAAATTTATATTTTTGACTACAAACCCAAAAAAGGGGAGATAAATAAAATAATTTTGGCAAAGCCTTTGACATACATAAATAACTCAGGTTTAGCAGTTTCGCTACTTTCAAATTACTACAAAATAAAGCCACAGGATATTTGGATAATTCACGATGAGCTTGATTTACCCTTGGGGTTTATCAAGATTAAACTGGGCGGTTCATCAGCGGGACATCATGGAATTGATTCAATAATTAAAAGTCTCTCAACTGATAAATTCTGGAGGTTTAGATTGGGAATAGGGGAACAAAAATTAAAAATTAAAAACTTACCTGCCGGCAGGCAAGTCAAAAAATTAAAAATCAAAAACACCGAAGGGTTTGTTTTAGGAGGGTTTGGAAGGTCTGATAAAGGAAAGCTTAAGCAGATGGTAAAAAAAGGAGCAAAAGCAGTCCAAACTGCTTTGGAAAAAGATATCAACTCTGCTATGAACCAATTCAATACTAAATGAATCCCGTTAAAGATTAAACGGGTTTGTTTTACTAAGACTTGGGATGATAATATATCTAACGGGATGAAAAAGATTGCGACAATACTTAAGAAATTTGATCCTGTAAAAGATAAATATGTATCCCGTGAATTTCAAAGTTATGGGATTCATCTCGCAGAAGAATTGGATGATTATAAACATAGGGGACTTTATATAAAGCTTGCAAAAACCCACAACCGCTCAATTCTTGAAAAAGCGCTTTCATTCACCGTTGATTCAACTGCAAAAAATAAAGGAGCGCTTTTTATGTGGAAGCTAAAAGAACTTAAAACCACAACTCAAAATTCAAAAGTTTGAGAATTAAAAATTCCTTCCTTGCCGGCAGGTAGGGGAAATTGTAAACTTAGGTTAATGGCAAAAAAGAATAATAAAAATGGCATTAACACAAGAACTAAGCATATATTTCTACTTTTAACTTCAATTGCAATAATATTTTTATCTTTTTATTTTAGAGATGAGTTCCTGCGTCTTGGATCTCTGGGAATCTTGGGCATCTTTATAATAAATGTAATTGGCTCTGCAACCCTCTTTCTGCCGGCTCCGGGTATTGCATCGGTAATTGCAGGAGGAATTGTTTTTTCACCCTTTATTGTTGCAGTAGTTGCAGCACTGGGTTCTGCGATAGGGGATATGGTTGGATACATACTTGGACGGTCGGGAAAAGAAGTATTTCTTAAAAAAGATTCATTCTGGTACACAATTTTTAGAGAAATATTCCATAAATACGGATTTTTGTTTATAGTTCTTTTTTCATTTATACCCAATCCGTTTTTTGATGCTATAGGAATAGTTGCTGGGCTTTTTTCTTATAATCCAGTTAGATTTTTTGTCTACGTCCTGATAGGAAGGTTTCTTAGGAACCTCGCACTCGCATATTTGGGAGCTGCTTTTTAGTAAATGCGCTGAGGTCGCCAGTAAATTTTCTTGATCCGCAGTTTGCGATTTGGTTTGAAAGGTAGAACTCAATTCTTGTTTAAGAAATTATTTTTAATAATGACCCTTCTTCTTTAAGCTCAAAATGCGATCCACGAAAATTCACCGGCTCCCCGCGCATTTATTTGAAAATTTATAATTGAATCATTCATTGAAAATTTAAAATTAAAAATTTAAAATTGAAGAATGTTGCATGTATATATCTCAGGATTCGTACAGGGAATAGGATATAGGCAGTTTGTAAAGAATAAAGCTCTCGAGCTAAACCTAAAAGGTTGGGTAAAAAACTTACCTGATACAAGAGTTGAGGCAGTTTTTGTCGGAGAGGAAAAAAATCTTGAAAAAATGATTGAATATTTAAAAAAGGGCCCATTTCTCTCAGTTGTTAAAGATATAAAATTAGATTGGAATAGTAAAGAAAGAGTTGATACAATGGATTTTGAAATAATCAAATGAGTGAATTGCCAATCATAATTTACATATTATTTTTTACACTTATTGGGAGTGTATTTTCTCTTATTGGTGGAGTTTTCCTTCTAATCAAGGAGAAGCAAACTCTAAAATATTCCCATTTTCTGGCTGCATTTGCTGCAGGAACTTTACTTGGAACTGTTTTTTTTGATCTTCTTCCCGAAGCAATTGAAGAGGCCCGTTCGACAAGCTCAGGGCAAGCAGGCGAGGTTAATGTATTTTTTTATGCCTTGATTGGAATTTTGGGATTTTTCCTGATAGAGCGTCTTGTACATTGGTTTCATCACCATCAACATGATTACAAAGACGAACCTGTTAAGCCTACAATTCCTTTGATAATTTTGGGAGATAGCGTTCATAACTTTATAGATGGAGTTGTGATTGCTGCAACTTTTTTGGTAAATATTCCGCTTGGAATTGTTACAACTTTGGCAGTTGCAGCACATGAGATTCCTCAGGAAATAGGAGATTTTGGAATACTTCTTCATAAAGGTTTGAAGCCAAAAAAAGTACTATTTGTCAATATAATAAGTGCACTAACTGCAGTTACAGGAGCACTAATTACATTCTGGATTGGGGAGAGGATAGAGCCTGCAATTCCTGTTCTTCTTGCAATTACATCCGGGTTCTTTATTTATATTGCGGCATCAGATCTTATTCCTGAAATTCACCATGAAAACAGGAAAGGATTTGCATTCACTGAAACTGCTCTTTTGTTTTTAGGAGTTGTTACTGTTTGGATATTTATAACTCTTCTTGAGGGCTTTGGCGGACATTAATTATTCCTCAAGTCTTGCTTCTATTTCTGCTTTGAATTGTTCGTATGGGACTGCGCCTACAGTTAAATAACCGTTGATAAATGTTCCGGGGGTTCCGTCAACTCCAGCTGCAGTTCCGTCATTTAAATCTTCATTTACTGCGTCAGCAAATTTTCCGGAGGATAGACAATCAGAAAATTCATTTGCCGATAATCCAACGCTTCCCGCATATTCTTCAAATTTAGCACTCGCTTCATCTGCTGAGAGTGATTCCCAATCAGCCTGATTGTTAAACAACTCATCGTGGTAATCCCAGAATTTGCCCTGGTCATTCGCACATTCCGATGCCTCTGCTGCTTTTTGCGCATTTGGATGAATGGAAGTTAGAGGATAGTGTCTGTAATAAAACTTTACCTTGCCAGTGTCAATGAATTCTTTTTTAATCTGAGGGAGTGTTTCATCAAATAAGGATTTGCAGAATGGACACTGGAAATCTGAGAATTCTACAATTGTAACAGGCGCATTTTCATCTCCAAGAGGAGGGAGATGGCCAACAGCAACATCAACTGGGCCTGTTGGCTGGGTAGGACCAAGCTGGTCTCCAGATGATTGATTGTCGATTGTAGAAACGCTCATTCCCTTTTCCAAATATTGCACTTTTGTAAATAATACGCCAATTAGAAAAGAAGCGATAATAAGAAGAATAACCAGTATCCAAACAACATTAATTTTTGAGAGTAATTTATAAAGTTTGGAGGCTGTTAAGTTCGGAATTTTCTTAACAGGTTTACTTTCAGTTTTTTTGACAGGCATCAGTCCATTTTAAAGAGTAAGACTCACAAAAGTCAATATTGATTTATTGACATAAACTAATTTTTTTTGTTATTCTTGTAAGACTTCATGGCAGATATCACCTTAACAGATCAGAATTTTGATGCAGAAGTTCTTAAATCCGAAAGTCCAGTTCTTGTTGATTTTTGGGCAGCGTGGTGCGCGCCTTGCAAAATAGTTGATCCTATTGTTGAGGAACTCGCGGGAGAATACGGCACAAAACTTAAAGTTGGGAAATTAAATGTTGATGAAAATCCGGCGTCTGCCGGAAACTACAGCGTAATGAGTATTCCAACAATAATGCTTTTTAAGGGAGGAAAGCCTATGAAAAGCGTTGTAGGCGCACAAGCTAAGGAAAATTTCAAAAAAGCAATTGATGAGGTGCTCGCGTCTTGACGCGAGAGAATTGACGGTAGAGAATAGAAAGTGGATGATGGAAATTTGAGGATGGAAAATAGAAGGTAGATCAATCTTCTAACGTCTATCTTCAAAAATCTATTTTCAACCCTCTATTATCTATCGTCTTTTATTTATGGACAAAATTTATGATGTCATTATAATTGGTTCCGGCCCCGCTGGGCTTACTGCCGCGCTTTATACCACCCGCGCAAATCTTAAGACCTTGGTTATTGCAGGATCAACGTGGGGAGGGCAGCTTATGCTTACAACTCTGGTTGAGAACTATCCTGGTTTTCCCGAGGGCATTCAGGGACCTGAGCTTATGCAGAATATGAGAAAACAGGCTGAAAAGTTTGGTGCAGAAATAATTGACCGCGATTTTACCAGCGGAGATTTTTCCCCACTTCGCCAAGGCTCCGAGGGGCAGGCTCGTTTGTTTAAAGTTCGCACTTCAGAACAGGAATATGAGGGAAAAGCAGTAATTATCGCAACAGGCGCAGAAACCAAATGGCTTGGAGTGCCGGGAGAAAAAGAAAAAATTGGGCGGGGTGTTTCGTCGTGCGCGCCTTGTGATGCGTTCTTTTTTAAAGGAAAAAATGTAATAGTTGTAGGCGGAGGTGATTCTGCCATGGAGGAGGCACTTGTTCTTACCAAGTTTGCCGAGAGCGTAACACTTATTCATCGAAGCGAGAATTTTAGAGCAAGTGAAATAATGCTTGATAGAGTTAAAAATAATCCTAAAATTAAGATGATTTTAAATACAGAAGTCAAAGAGATTTTAGGGAAAGAAAAAGTAACAGGAGTACGTCTGTTTAATAATAAAACTAATGAGATCAAGGATATGCCGATTGATGGAGTTTTTGTAGCCATAGGGCATATCCCAAATACAAAAATGTTTCAGGGAGTGGAGCAAGACGAGCGCGGATTTATAAAAGTCCACGATCACTATAAAATAAATATAGAGGGCGTTTTTGTTGCAGGAGACGTTCATGATTCGGAATACAAGCAGGCAGTGACCGCCGCCGGTTTTGGCTCAGCCGCCGCACTTGAAGCTGAGCGCTGGTTAGAGAGAAGCCACGAATAATCTATTTTCCAATTCTTCAAAGGTGAATGCTTTTAAATCCTGAAGGAAAATAAAAACCCCCTCCAGCCTCAGAATTTTGTTTACCATTATAATTTTAAAAATTCTTCTCGCGTTAATCCTGATTGTTTAATAATAGAATTCAAAGTTCCTTTTGGCAGGTCTTTTACGTGCATGGGAATAGTTAACCGTTTTCTTTCTTTAGGATGGTATAAAATTACATGACTTCCACGCTGTCTATCGATTACATATCCGGCTTTTTCAATCTTTTTAATTAGCTGCCTAGGTTTGAAGCTTGGGAGCTTAGGCATAATTTTCTGGGGACACTCTTATTTTTTCATACACAAACTCTTTTTGGGTAGGA
>MFOV01000001.1:57050-57387 GCA_001782515.1 Candidatus Levybacteria bacterium RIFCSPLOWO2_01_FULL_39_10
CATTATGTTCCCTTAAACTCTCTAGATAAAGCTCGATTGCCTCTTTAGCCATTTTTTTAGCTTCTTTTAAGTTTTTCCCATAAGTAACACAGCCGGGAAGTGCGGGAACAAGCGCAGTATATCCCCCTTCAGGTTCTTTTTGAAATATAACAGTATAGTTGAGTTCTTGAGATTTCATGAATCAATTATATCACAAGAGTAGATGGGAATAATCCCGGCCCGTTTGACAACATGTCCCTTTTTATGGTAATTAGCTTTAACTATGGTTGAAACCCAGAGATATATGCCAAATCCAGGACTTAGCGATGAGGAATGGAAAGCAAGAATTGTCCTAAGA
>MFOV01000001.1:57401-60639 GCA_001782515.1 Candidatus Levybacteria bacterium RIFCSPLOWO2_01_FULL_39_10
TGCCTGATGAGGCTCCTATAGAAGTACTGGTTACTTTTCCTTTAGGGGACGATGCTCGTTTTGTTGAATTAACCCAGCTTTGGGATGTAATCGATCTAAATCCAAAACAGAAAGAGGAGATAGCAAAAGCTTTTACCTATCTTAAAAAATGGAGGAATGGAGTTGTTAGAACAATTGGTGACATTCGTGTCTTAGCAAATCAAAGGGAAATTCGAAAAATTCCAGATTTGGGTAGAATAAAAGATATTTGGTTTACTGAAAGCTTTAGAAAAGCAGAAAGCCTTGGGGAATAATCTCGCACTGAATTCCTCGTTGACAAAGTTAATAGGAAATGCAAATCTAAAGTCAGGGGAGGTGATGAGAATGTCTTCGATGACCTATTACAGGCTAACAGGAGTAATATTTGGACTAGTTGCTTTTTTCCATCTTCTTCGTTTGGTTTTGGGATGGACTGTTGTTATCGGACCTTATAATATTCCCGTTTGGGCAAGCTTATTCGGCTTAGTTGTGGCCGGCTATCTTTCATATCTTGGATGTGTAAAATTCGGTAAATGGATTTAGAGAAAATTTAGTGGGGAATAATCCCGCCCGATTTTGCAAGGCCACGCCTTAAAGAACTTAGGGGGTATAGTTCAGCTTCCGAAAACCGATATCCACAAACCCCTGAGGAATAATCCCACTACGTTGACTTTTGTGATTAATGATTTTAAAATCCTAGTTGGATTATGAGTCATCCCGAATTTACACCAGTTCAACTTGACGGACCCAAAAATGTAATGGGATATCCAGAAATCAGTATTCAAGGAGCACCTCCTGGAGATTTTTCAAGAATACTGAGAAGACAGCAAGTTACAGACATTGATAAAAAAGTAAGCCGAGGCACTGCTCGAGCATCCCGCACCCAAGTCAGAAAGAGATAATATCTGAATATAATTCAGTCTATTAATTTTACTTGACACTTATATTAGCCTTGTGGTAAGATCATTTGTACAAGTTTGGGGAAAGCCCCGCCCGCCATGCAAGCCGAGCTTGCGAAGGCGTTGCGGGCAGGCCTCAAGCGAAAGACTGAAATTTATTTATGTTGAATTATTCACAAAAAGATAAATGATCCCGACAACGGGTTCTTTACATTGGTGAACAACTTCTAAATCCCTCTTTCGTTTTTTGGTTTCCAAACTTGTTTGACAAATTATTTGATCTGATAACTCTATCGGAGGCGCGGGCCTGAAGTTTAGCTGGTTGAACGCCTCGTTTGCAACGAGGAGGTAGGGAGTTCGAGTCTCCTCAGGTCCACGTAAAATCACGATTTTGGGCCTTCATCCGGGCTCCGCTCCGGATTTCGGCTTTGGAATCGGATTTTACTTTTTCAAATTTCTTTGAAATTTGAGAGGACAAAAGAACGTTTATTGTTTGAAACAAGCTTCCCAGTAAGGGGGAGCTTATTCCAGATAATAAATGATTTGGCGGTGCGGTCTCGCACTTTGTGCGAGGCTCTTTTCCCGCACAACTCTTACCTCGCGCCGGAGGCTTACAGCCTCGCGCTCGTGAGGGGCGAGTATACGGGATTGCATCGCAATCCATAGCTCCTAAAGGAGCGACGGATTGCTCTTTAACAAGTGAAGAGAATCGTCGTGTAGATTAGCCACTGACTATTAGCAATTAGCTTTTAGTTTTTAGCTGGTCAATACGACAAAGCGTCTTTACTTCTTCGCAAGAAGAAAGAAAGCCCGCCTGATCTTACCGTTCGCCTTACCTACTATTCGTAGCGCGGCTCACGGAGCGATCTATGGTGGGTTGTAAAGAAAAACTACTCATAATGCTGATAATGAATGCCTTGGAGATTTTGGCCGAGGAAGGACGCATATGACGGCGATACTCGTTGGGTAGGTGTCATAAACCTCTGATCCAGCGGTTTCCGAATGGAGCAATCCCCCCGCCTTTGGCGGGGAGCCTTTCATAAACAAAGATGATTTATCATTTTAATAGTGATTTGGCGGGGAACGGCGTGAACTGAAACATCTAATTAACGCCAGGAAAATAAATCAAAGCTCCCGTTAGAACTTTGTTCGTAAGTTTATGCGAGTTAAATTAAGTCATCGGACTTGAAATAGCTTCTGAATTTATGGCCAGAGTTCTAACGGGATGGAGATTCCCTTAGTAGCGGCGAGCGAAAAGGGAAAAGTCTAAACGCTTGTGCATGGCACAAGAACTACTAACAGCTAACTACTGACAACTAAAAATCGTTAGAAGTTAGAAGTCATAAGTTAGTTGTTCTCGCGCTGTGCGCGAGCGGGTTGCAGGGCAGACGATATTCGATGAAGAGATTGATAGCAGAAGTGGCTGGAATTGCCACGCCATAGACGGTGAAAGCCCAGTACGCAAAATTAATCTCTCCGATAGTCTGTTCCTAAGTACCATGGGGTACGGTGAAACCCTGTGGGAATCTGGGGCGTCCACGCTCCAAGACTAAATACCAAAATCTACCGATAGTGAACTAGTACCGCGAGGGAAAGGTGAAAAGCACCCCGGGAGGGGAATGAAATAGAACTGAAATTGTCAGCTAACAAGCAGATAGAGCTTGTGCATAGCACAAGAATTTTCAAGTAACAATTCTCAATTTTCATTGAATTTTCAATGTTTCAATTTTAAATTTTGAACATTTGGATTTGATTGAAAATTGTAAATTGGAAATTGGTAATTCTCGCGCTGTGCGCGAGTAATATCGTGCCTATTGAAGAATGAACCGGTGAGTTATTCGAGGCTTATCGTCTAAGAAATTTACGTTTCGAAGGCAAAGTGAAAGCGTGCTCTAATTGAGCGATTTAAGTAAGTCTCGTATAGACCCGAAACTGAGTGAGCTAACCTTGGGCAGGGTGAATGTCAGAGAAGTCTGACAGGAGGCCCGTACCCGTATCTGTAGCAATAGGTTGGGACGACCTGAGGTTAGGGGCAATATGCCAAACGAACTCAGAGATAGCTGGTTCTCCCCGAAATATATTTAGGTATAGCGGTTAGGTGGTGTCTAGAGGTAGAGCACTGAATGAAATCCGGCGTCGCAAGATGTCGGTTTCAATCAAACTCCGAATGCTAGTAACACTTTACCTAGCTAGTCAGACATGTCGGGCTAAGCTGATATGTCTAAAGGGAAACAGCCCAGACTTTCGTCTAAGGTCTCTAAATAAAAGCTAAGTTTTGAACGAAGTCACAATTCATAGACAACCAGGAGGTTGGCTTAGAA
>MFOV01000002.1:0-5482 GCA_001782515.1 Candidatus Levybacteria bacterium RIFCSPLOWO2_01_FULL_39_10
CGTTCCACGGGTTCTCAATACCCTATCCAGATAGTTTTAAAGACGGCAATACGCGCCAAATATATACTTATGCTGTAAATATAGGCCAAGGTCTGGATGTACCATTAAACAGCACGCCGCATTGGTTTACGTGTTCCCCGCCTGTTCCCACTTTTACTATCTCTGGCGGGCTTTATGAGGAAGAGGAACCGAGTGACAATATAAGAAACGGCGAGGGGTATACCACATCCCTTACCGAGAGTTTTCAGTTTGTAGGGCCGGGAATAAACACGTCAGCTTTTTCCTCTGCTGGATCCGGATTCGCGTTTACAAATCTTCTTGCAGGAGTCTATACAATCACTCTTAATAATCTGAGGCCCGACTATCTCATAAGCTATCCGAATGTTGGGGTTGTAACGCCTTCCATGACATTGACAATTGGAGACGGGCTGGCTGGAAGACCGCTGTGTTCTAATTTTGACGCTGCATCAAATGTTGGAATATGTGACGGAGCGGGCAATATGTCTCTGGTTGATTTTGGAATTATTGCCAATCCGCCTGACCCTTGGTATAAAGGAATCGGCGGAGATATAAGATCCGATCAGGCGATCGTGAATGTGATTCCTGCAGGCAACTACTTCTCGGAGGCCGCGGGAAATCTTTCTCCGGGCGTTGTGATTGCAGGCGGACCAATCGATCTTGGAGGCGGAGGCTCACAAGCGTCAAAAGCAAATGTAAATCAATGGCTTATAACAGGTGTGAGGTTCTCGCCTTTCAGACCTAATACTATTAGAACATCATATAATTTCGTAGACATAAACGTTACAAAATCAGGGACTGTTAAAAATCCCATGAGCGGTTCAGCCGCCGCTCCGTGCGGAACCAATCCTCTTACCAATTGCGTACTAACCCCGGCTCCTGCAAGCGGGGTATATCAAGGTACTGGAGATCTTACCATTTCAGCAGGGCCAACTTACACTTTTCCTGCAGGGAGCGACTATATCTTCCTAATCCAAGGCGACGTAAGAATAGGAAGAAACCTTGTAATTCCTACATCCTCAACTGTTATGTTTATTGTTCAAGGAGATATTACAGTTGATCCCGCTGTCACACGGCTTGACGGAATTTACTCATCAGATGATGATTTCATACTTGAAACAAATACTTTGGGAAATCCTGACGCGGTTTTGCAGGTTCAGGGAAATATAATTACAAATGCAGCTCTTAGTAATGGCTCGTTTATAATCCGAAGAGACCTTGGGCGTCCAAACGCAACAACGCCTGTTGTAACGTTTTTATATAGACCTGATTTTATTCTTAATGCGCCGGAGGTCTTTCGGGCTGCAAATATTACAATAAAAGAAGTTGAACCACCCGGTCTTGTGTATGTTTCGCCGACTCCCGCACCAACAATAACACCAAATCCCACAGTTTGCCCGCCAGCATCAAACAATGCATTTACAGGCTGCTACTATGATAATAGGGACTTTACAAATTACAAAGGGTCAAGAATTGATCCTGCTATCAATTTCGACTGGGGCGAGAGCGCACCCCATCCAGCAGTAGGCCCGGAGGAGTTTTCAGTACGCTGGACCGGGAATTTTAATTTTAACACTACAGGCATTTATCGTTTTACATTTACTGTCGATGACGGAATTAGGATGTATATTGATGATGTATTGCAATTTGAAAGCTGGGGTCCCCAACCACCAACAACATATACAAAAGATGTTAGTCTTTCGGCGGGAACACATAGAATTAGGGTCGAGTATTGGGAACAATTTATTCATGCTGTTGCAAAGGTCTCGTGGTAATTATACTCAACAGAACAAACCTACCAAGAATCAAGTGGTCAAGTGACATTTGAGGCTGAAAATTATAACCAAAACATTTCAAGAGGGGGATATTCATGGTCGCTTGAGAATACAATTCCTGGATCATCGGATGGAATTTACTTGGAAGCAAAACCTAATAATGACGCAAATATTGATACGGGATATGTTTCAACCAGCCCTGAAACTCAATATAAAATAAATTTTAATCAAACCGGTACGTACTTTGTATGGTTATTGCAAAGTGGACTACCAGGTGCCAATTCTGCGCAAAGTGCGCGACAATAATTGGTCGGGATTTTACCACCTCTTGTCAAGCCATTCGACAAGCTCAGGCTTGATAGTGAGTTGGGTCGAACTATCAAGTTGACAAGCTCATTTCTCAGGTATAGAATGATTCTGCTCTTTGATATTAGAAGGAATTACTATTTTTCCTCCACAGGTTCAGTAACCTTGAGGTATCTCGCCTAGATTAGGCGGAAACGAAGCGAAGTTTTTAGAAACTGTGGTTTTTAAAACAGCTTTCCTATTTGCTATCAAGGGGAAAAAACAATTCTATTCGGTATCAAAGGCAGAAATTATTTCAGTTTTTCTACCTCTTTGTGTTCGGTCTTCTTCCTGCAATGTTTACAGTATTTTAAAAGTAATAGTTTGTTTTCAGTATTGAGTTTATTTCGCTCAGTAACGTAATTAACACGCTTACAAACGCTGCATTTTAATCCTATTGTAATTCTGTGTTCACCTTTAGCCATATCGTCAAGTCACAGCCTTGTGCCTTTGTCCTCGATTTAATTCGGACTTCGGCTTTTCGGCTGGCCTTTCCTCTTCAATCCGCCTTTGGCGAGATTGAGTTTAAGATAACAATTATAACAAAAGATTTGTGATTTTCCTATTCTCAAAAACGCATGGCGTTTTTGAAGAGGAGAAACAGACTTAGAGGCTGAAATCCTTGTTGAAAAACAAGGATGAAAGCGGTAAGTCTTGTTTTGACGAGAGCCGACAGCGGGAATCGAACCCGCGACCTAGTCATTACCAATGACTCGCTCTGCCACTGAGCCATGTCGGCGCAGTGCTGGGTGAGAGATTCGCACTCCCGTAGCCCTTCCGGGCGCCAGATCTACAGTCTGGTGCGATTGACTACTCCGCCAACCCAGCGGGCTGGTGGGACAAAACCTCGCGGTTTTTTCCCAACGATTTTCCCTTTAAGGAAGCGCGCGGGGCGAGTGATCGTCATTTACGCCTGATCCGCGCAATTATTTGTGAGCCGCCTCTCGGATTTGAACCGAGGACCTTCACTTTACAAAAGTGTTGCTCTACCACTGAGCTAAGGCGGCGCAGGTTAATTTTACCAAAACTGACGATCAAAAGGAAGGTTGATGCTTAGGCTTAGTTTGAAGTATAATTGGGGAACGAAGGGGTATCGGTTAACGGTAAACCAGCGGTCTCCAAAACCGCGACTGGGGGTTCGACTCCCTCTACCCCTGCAAGGTACAATCCTACACTTTGCTATGCCATGTACCGCGTGATGCTTGGCTGATATGGTTTGGTATATCCTCCCCTTTCCTGATATAATCTCCAAATGTCATCAGAACGAGATCGTGAAAGCTTAGTAATTCCCGGGCTGGAAAATCCCAAAGAGATCATACAATTAGGCTCTAAAATAGCAAGACAAGGAAGGGTAAGTAACTGTGGAAACCTAGAAATTTCAACCGTTATTGGAGCATACGGGGGCAATAAATACAGGGTTGTTTACGAAAGACGCGATATTTTGGGTATTGATGAGACACTGGATGTGATAGGTGGAGATATGGGAGTAACAATAATCAGCGAAGAATTTATGGAGCTTCCTAGTGTCTATATGGATTACTACTTTGGCCATAGAAATATAAGAGATGTTCTATCTGGGCTAGATCCCATTACTGAACTACCGGCAAGTGATGGAATTGGGGTAGATCATGAGAAAGCGGAAAATTCTGATTCATCAAAGATAGTAGCCGTAGGTAGTAGCGGATTTTACACTAGAAGAGGTCCCACTCTTTTTGTAGTGGCCAAGACTATCGATGATGCGAGAAGAGTATATGCAAGCTTACTTGAGCAACATAACAGATTCTCTGTGCTTCGTGCAGCTTTTTCTGAACCGGATAATCTACCTTTTGTTTATATGACACCAGAGCAATATGAGAATATGCCACCTACGCCTACACCTGAAGAAATAAAAGCGAGCATGGATGGGGTAATTAAGAAGTTGCTAGGTTATTTATATCCAGATGACAACCAAAATAGTAGCTCCTAACATAGTTACTCAGGTGCTGCCAGGTACAAGTCTGCGCCTGGCTTCAGCTCAATTTATAGATGAATATAGTTCTTCATGAGTACCAAATGCAGAAAAATAGGCAAATGTTTCGTTCCCAACTTTTACTTCCTCATAGATTGCACGATAGTCATTCGTTACGTCTATACTTCTGTATCCAACCCACTCATCTTTTAATTTATGATTGTTTAATACTGAATTATTAGGGTCTTTTGAAAAGATAATAATTACTTTTTTGAAGCGGTTACGAATTCTTACATCTAACTTCTTTAGCTGCTTAAGAAAATCAGGGTCGTATTCTACCCTCATATACCTTGCTCTTCGAGCCACTTAACAGCTTCTTCACCTGTGTTAAATATTGGCGAACCTTTTCCTGCTTTTCTATTTTTTCTAGCTTGTCTTAAAACCTTTATAAGGTATGGACTCGGAGTCTCATCTAAGCTAAACTCAACTCTTTTCGTTTTTATAACCTCTTTAAGATAGGCGTTGATAAGTGCAGAAAGGCTGAGGCCTAATTTTGAAGCAACCTGTTGTGCCTGTTTTTTAGTGGAGATTTCTGTTTTTATGTTTATTATTGCAGTATTCATACTTAATCTAGTATATACTCTGTATACACTTGTGTCAAGAGATAAATTTAGGGAATTAAGCTTAAAATACTCAGTCTGCTGATATAGTTTGATCTACTCTTCCCTTTTATTGTGGCTTGATTTTTTTCAGATTTGACCCTATAATACTTCCCAATGATTTCATCAGAGCAAAGACCTGAGTTGCGAATAATCCAAAAGGAGGATCCAGTTATTTCTCTTCGAAGATCGGCAAGTTTTTGGAGACAACACAGTGCACTTGGTTTTGGTGACCAGCTTGAGGCATTAGCTGAGTGGCTGGGACAAAGGACAACAGACCCGAATGTAAGCGAGAGATATGCCGTTGCAACTGGTACACAAGTCGCCGATGCAGCATTTCATGACCTTGAAACAGCGGGATCATATGCTCAACATCATGGACCTGCACGAGAAACAGCATTGGTTTTGCCGATTTCAGAATATGGTCTTGGACCTGATGTAGTTTGGGTTCCTGCAACATATACTCCTATTGAATATGGTCTGGTTAGAAGACAATGGGACAGAACCCATAGAAATCGTGTTTTGGTATTGCACCGCGGATCAGAAAGTCTTGCAGATCATTATCTTTCTGTTATAAACGAAGGCGAGCCAGTCTAAAATTTTATAACTGATAATAATAACTCCTAACATAGTTACTCAGGTGCTGCCCTACAAATAATTTTCCTATTGCAAAATAAAATTAAAAGTGGTACTTTGCAATTATTATATGGCACAGGCAGATCAACACAAACACCATC
>MFOV01000002.1:5530-5882 GCA_001782515.1 Candidatus Levybacteria bacterium RIFCSPLOWO2_01_FULL_39_10
AATCTTCCCAGGGAATAGTTCTCTACCTTGATGATGAGCATAAAACCTGCAATGAGAAATATGCAAAAATGCTGGGATATAAAAATGTGAAAGAATGGGAGAAAAATGAATATCCGGTAGATGACATAGACCCTAAAGATCAGGATAAAGCTATTAAAGCCTTTATGAGAGTTTCAGAAAAACTTGAAACAACAGCTGCAACTGGCACAATGAGGAAACAAAACGGAGGCAAATTTAAAGCTGAGGTTACTATGGTTCCCCTTCCCTACAAGGGTGAAATTTTTGTCCTCGAATTCTTTTCTAAAGTTTAAAAAATTACGGGCTGTTGGCCCAGTAATTATATGTTCTTCCC
>MFOV01000002.1:5893-30549 GCA_001782515.1 Candidatus Levybacteria bacterium RIFCSPLOWO2_01_FULL_39_10
TTAATTGTAATTGTGACATTTCCGTTGTTACTACAGCCTGAGCAGACAGCGGGAGCAGGCTTTACCGCAGTTGCATCACGATCCTGCGTGTTTTCAAGATTGGTGTAAAGTGAATATACATTTCCACTCCCGGGAACCATATATACATAATCGCAGGAATTCCCTGAGGGGCCTGTTGGTATTGTTCTAAGATAAGTCACTCCGCCAATATTTAAAACCATTGAGCTCGCAGGAGCCCAACCACCCACTGGACTTGCTTCGCTTCCAAACATAGGATATCTGCTGTTATCAGCGCGAAACAGCTCTGCAGCCTGCTGAATTGTTTTAAGGTCTCCTTTTCTTTGGGCGTCGCGGCCTTTTTGAAGTTGATGGGCAGGATTAATTAATGTAATAGTTCCTGCAAAAATTACACCAACAAGACCAATTATTACTAAAAGCTCAACCAGCGTAAATCCCCTGCTATATTTCCTAAACATATCACATTCTTAGAATATCACAAAATAATATTTTGTGTAAGTTAATTCTTCTTGATTCTTGCCTTTATCTCTGGTAACATTTTCGAGCTTTATGAAGGAAAAGCTTAGCCCGATAGTTTTCTCATTTGCAATTGCTGCTTCTGGCTGTACCCAAGAACAAGCAACTGTTCCCACGCAAGAAAACCTTTCTACGAAGGGGCCTACTCCAACATTAATTTTTGAAACCATAGAATCTGAGACTGAAGTTCAAAGCTTGGAGCAAATGAAAGAGGTGGTTGAAAATTTTACTTGGGATGATTTTGATAATAATAAGAGACTTGAAACATTTATAGAACAACTCGCTGACGGCTATATTGTTCTCACAGGAAGTCAAAACCCAAACCTTGAAAACATAAAATCACAAACAGTTATTTATAGAGATTTTGTGGGCTTTAATAAAAAAGCAGAAGAGCTTGGGGGGTTAAATGTAGTTATAGAGGATCAGTTTTCAGCAACACTTTTAGACAATGTTTCGGATAGAGGTTTTTTTCATCTTTTAAATGCTAGTTCTATAGGAAACCGCCTAAACAGAGAGGTTGATCATCCGGGCTATTTTATGATGGATCTTTTGTGGAATATGTGGGGTGTAACAGATGCAATTCCAAATGAAACAAAAGGAGAATTTATAAATAATCCGTTTTTTGGGGTTGAGGTAATTTTGGATGAAGAGGGCAATACCAAAGTTCAGGAAATAAAAAGCTATTTTGGCGGTCAAATATATCTTGAAGAGCCAATTCCTATCTTAGATGGTTTTCATCTGCTTTTAAATCGCGCAATCAACGCAAGACTGGTAGAAGAGAAAATGGGTATACCAAACTCCAGGCTGCTTCAAGGGCATCAATTTATTGGTGTTGATAATCTTATCGATATAACACAAGACGCGGGTGTATCATCACAAAGATTATATCGACTTTACTCACGGTCCAATCTTGAAGAAATTTTCAAAATTATTGGAAGTCAGCTGACAGATAACCCGAAAGATTACAAGCTGGAAGGGCTTTACTACGCTATAGACTTAGATGATTTATATGCTCTCTCAAATGAAGAAGTGCGGGAAAATATTCCGCCACTTAATGCTTCACCCGCAACGGTTTAAGTTTTTAACTTTTTGTAATTACGCTTAGAAAGAATATAAACACCAACTATTGCAATTAACAACCCCAGAAGTGTTCCGCCGATAACATCGGTTGCCCAGTGTTCAGCAAGATAAATTCTTGAAACAAACATTATGGCTATGAACAAGAAAATTCCTGTGTATAACATTTGTTTTAAACTAAGCACTAGCGAACTTTTGAATATGGCAAAAATAAGAACTGCTGAAATAAAAACAGTTCTTGCCAAGTGTCCTGACGGGTATGCAAAATGCTCTCCCGAAAGCGCGCCGCTTGGGAATCCCAGATGAATATTTGTTCTAAGAAGCTCTATGGGAGGTGCTATTTGTGGAATTTGAGATTTTAAAAAAAGCTCTGTCACCCCAAGCAAAACAAAAAACACTGCAAAAACTACCACTTCTCTGCCTCTGAACAAAAATAAAACCAAGATAAAAAAAGCTATAAATGTAATCTCAAAGCTTCCCAAAATGCTGAAAACTGAAAAAGGTGTGTCAAAGACTCTCGGAATAATATTTTGGAGATTTGCAGTCAAAGCAATATCAAACTCTCTAAATACACCAGCGCTAACAAAAATTGTAAAAACAATAAATAAGAAAAGGGTTAAGACAGATATGTTTAGAAAATTTTTACCCACTTCTATTATTTTTGCATTGTTGAAACTTTCTGGCAACTCATTTATCTTTTTTTCTTTTGATGTAGATTCCAATTCCCACTGCTCCCGCTGCTGCAGCAGCGGCTACTATTCCCGTAAAAACAAATCCCTTGCGAGCCGACCAAGAACCCCAAACTTCCTTTCCGCCTTCCCTTAAAGTCTCGACAATCTTTATCAAACGTTCATGTTTTTCAAGTTCTTCTGGATTTGTTAATATTTCAGTTGGATCTCCTTCTTTTAAGGGAAACGGTACTTCCCTGTATGCTGCCATTCCCTCTGGTGGAATTTCTCCTGTCACTTCTTCGTGGATATCTTTATTTACAAATCCAAACTCTGGCTGTTGTCTCTCTTGCATTTTGGGGATGATTATAACAGATTAATCAAGATTCAGTTCTTTGAGGAATTTCTTAAAATCATCTTTTATGTCAGGGTGCTCAAGCGCAAATTCAACAACTGTTTTCAAATATTCCATCTTGTTTCCCGTGTCGTAAAATTTCCCGCCTTTAATTTCTGCTGCAACAATTCTTTTCTGATCCTCAAGCATAAGCTTTAAGGCATCATTATAATAAAACTCTTTCCCTTCTTCTAGATTGTCCAAAACTTGATCAAGATAATCAAAAACGTTTGGAGTGAGGATAAAACCCGAGACTGTTGCCAAATCTGAGGGTGCAGCCTCTTTTCCAGGTTTTTCAATAAGAGTTTTTACCTCAATTACTCCGTCTTCTAAAACTTCCCCTCCTGCAAAACCATATCTGTCATAATCTTCATCTTTTACTGCGCGAACGACAGCAAGAATTGGTGCCTCATATTTTTCATAAACTTCAATCATCTGTTTAAATCGTGAGGGTGAAGCTAAAATAAAATCATCGCTCCAAGTGTAAATAAAAGGCTCATTACCAATAAGGTGCCTTACATTTAAAAGAGGGGTTCCATTCCCATATGGACCTTTTTGTCTCACATAAATAAAATTTGCAAGACGTGAAATATTTTCAACCTGATCCAAAAGCGGTTTTTTCTTCTCTCCTCCCTGTTTCAAATTTTCAACCAAGTCTTTGCTTGCAGCATCAAAATGATCCTCAATTGTCCTTTTGTGGTAGCCCGTAACAATAATAATATCTGTAATTCCTGCATCAACCAATTCCTCAACAACAAACTGAATAACAGGCTTATCAACCAAAGGAAGCATCTCCTTGGGCATTGCTTTTGTTTGGGGCAAAAATCTTGTTCCAAAACCGGCCGAGGGTATAACTGCTTTTCTGATTTTTTTTGCCATGGACAAACTTAATTGTAGTCAAATCTTTCTTTACATGTCAATATAAATTTGCTAGAATAGTGTGTGCAATCCGCCAACGAGATGGCGGATTTAAAATAGTTATGACTACCTCTCCATTAACATTTGTCCGTGAATCCTATGATGAACTTAAAAAGGTCAAGTGGCCGACACGGGATGATATTATAAGACTTACTATTGCTGTGGTCGCAATAAGTTTATTGGTGGGAGTGCTCTTGGGAAGCATTGATTTGTTTCTTACGAAACTTACCGACTTTTTACTTAATAGATAATTATGGACGGCGTAAATAAAAACATACAAGAAGAAAAAGAAGAGAAAGATATGCCTCAGGAAGAAACTACTGAGGAGTCATCAAGTGCTCAAGCTGAAGCTCCAAAACAGGAAGAAACACAAATTGAGGAAAAAGATCAGAAACCTGCAGCAACAGAGGACCCCGCATCAAACGCGGCTGAGGCTGAAAAGTCCACGGAGGAACAGAAAGAGGAGTTAGCCTCAAAAGGTGAGACCTTGCAAGGCGAGGAAGGTTCGGAATCAGAAGAGGGAAAAACCGAAGAAGAAGATCCAAGCGTTAGTGAAGATATTAAAAGAGCAAAAAAACTTTTAGCCGAACAAGACGCCAATGATCCTGCCCGCTGGTACATAGTTCATACTTACTCAGGACACGAGAATAAAGTGGCAAAATCCATAAATCAAAGAGTTCAGTCATTAGGCTTTGAAGACAGAATTTTTGACATAATTGTTCCCACAAGAAACACAATTAAAGTCACTCAGGGCAAAAAAGATAATGTAAAAGAGAAAATATTTCCAGGATACGTTCTTATTAAGATGATTTTGGATAATGAGGCATGGCTTCTTGTAAGAACCACACAGGGCGTCACATCATTCATAGGCTCCGGAAACAAACCGATTCCAATCTCATCAAAAGAGGTTGAGGCAATTATGAGGTTTATGGAAGAGGAGGAACCGCTTTATAAAGCCACTTTTTCAATTGGCGAGGCAGTAAAGATAGTTGATGGTCCGTTTGCGGATTTTTTGGGCACAATTGACTCAATTGATGAAGCACGCGGAAAACTTAAAGTGCTTGTTTCAATATTCGGACGTGAAACACCAGTTGAGTTAGACTTTTTACAGGTCAATAAATTATAATATCGATTCTCACAGATTAATAGCGGATAAACGCGGATCCGCGAAAATCAGTTTTAAAATCCGCGTGAATCATTATATAAAGTATGCCAAAGAAGGTAAAAACAATTATTAAGATAAATATTCCGGGAGGCTCCGCTACTCCTGCGCCTCCTGTGGGAACAGCTCTTGGTCCACACGGATTACCCATCATGGAATTCGTTCAGGCTTTTAATGAAAAAACTGCGGATCAGAAAGGTACTATAATACCAGCCGTAATTACTATTTATGAAGACAGAACTTTCTCATTTATTACAAAGAAACCACCGGTTGCTGAAATGATAAAAAAGACTCTCGGAAGGGGCGGATCACAAAAACCGGGCAAAGAACCGGCTGGTACTCTTTCAAAAAGCAACGCTTTGCAGATTGCAAAAGACAAAATGGATGATTTAAATACGGATGATGTAAATGAGGCCGTTAAAATTGTGGAAGGTACTGCTCGTTCAATGGGAGTAAAGGTGGAATAAATTCCACCAAAGATTCTCACAGATTGCTAGCGGATAAACGCGGATCCGCGAACATCTGTTTATTAAAATCCGCGTGAATCATTATACGAAGTATGGGAAAAGTCAGAGTTAAAACTATCGGCATTGAAGAAGCAGAAGAAGCTGAAAAGAAAAAAGCCAAAGTAAAAAAAGAGGCCCGCCTTGCCGAGTCGAGGCAGGCAAAAAAGCTTACTAAAGTTCCCGGCATGAAAGGCGGAGAAAGAGTAAAAGCTGTGGGCCCAACCGAGGAAGAGCTTGCAAATGTTCCCATTCCTCAAGAAAACAAGGGGTTAGAAACACCTAAAAAAACAAAATCATATAAAAAAGCGAGAATAAGATCATCTAAATACCAAGCATCTATCTCCCAGATTGATAAAAACAAAAAATACTCGCTTCCTGAGGCAATTGAACTTCTTAAAAAAATAAAATACTCAAAATTTGATGAGACGGTTGAACTGCACATAAATACCACAGATCTCGGAGTTTCCGGAATAGTTATGTTCCCCCACGGAACTGGGAAAGAAATAAAAGTCGCTATTGCAGATAAGCGACTAATTTCAGAGATTGAAAAAGGTAAAATTGATTTTGATGTACTAATTGCCGAGCCCTCGATGATGCCCTTTCTTGGAAAAGTTGCAAGAATTCTTGGTCCTCGCGGCCTTATGCCTAATCCTAAAAACGGTACAGTATCGGACGAACCGGAGGAAACAGTCAGAAAATTCCAATCTGGACAAATTAGATTTAGGACTGAAAATAATATTCCTGTAATTCACTTAAGCGTTGGCAAAACCTCATTTGATGATAAAAAACTATCAGAAAACATAACTGCAGTTATCTCAGCAGTTAACAGGGAAAGAATTAAAAAAATCACTTTGTCCTCAACTATGTCCCCCGGAATAAGGCTAGCTGTCTAGTAAAATCCTCAGTTGACAATCACTAAATAATTACTTTATTGTATAAGTATGGAGCTTATTAAAAAACATAAGCTTATATTTGGAATTATCGCAGTTCAACTGATAGTGCTCCCTTTACTTTTACTTCTGGTACGACAGCAGCAGGAAACCAGAACTGGTGCTGTTGCAGCAACCACCCTTTCATTCCTGCCAAATTCCGGAGCAACATCCCCAATTAACGCAAATATAAATCAGGAGTTTACGGTGGATTTGATGCTAAATCCAGGAACAAATTTAGTCTCTTTGGCAAAACTTGATATAACTTATGATCCAACTGTCATCGCACTTTCATCATCAACACCAGTCGTTGTAAACTCAACTGCCTTTCCTGTAATTGTTGAGGGGCCCATCTATACCAATGGTAGAGTTCAGATAGTTGTATCTGTGGGCTCCGATCAAACAAAGGTTATTCAAACCACCACAAAAGTATTAACTATTAAATTCAGGGGTACATCAGCTAGTCAAACACAAATTGGATTTGGTACAAATAATGCAATTTATTCAATTGCACCTCAAGATTCCAGTACTGAAAATGTTCTCTCAACAACAATGCAAGCATATGTAAAAATAAATGCAGCTCCAACAAATACGCCTACTCCAACGCCAACCGTGACACCTACGCCGACAAACACCCCGACACCAACACCAACGCCAATTCCAACAAGTACTCCTACTCCAACTCCGATCGTAGATCCGAAAATTTCTGCTTCTCCCACAACAGTTGCGGGAGGTGGAACAGTTAACGTAAGCGTTAGAAATGGCCCTGGAAATCTCGAAGACTGGGTTGGATTATATAGAGTCGGAGATGCTGGTTTTGACTGGATCGAATATCAGTATCTGGGAGGATCGGATGTTCCACCACCTCAGGCTTTAAGAAATGCGGATTTGGTATTCACCATGCCCCAAACTGCGGGTCAGTATGAGTTCCGACTCTTTGAAAATGATACATTTAATGTTCTGGCAACAAGTCAGGTTGTAACAGTCACAGCACCTGCAACTCCAACTCTTACACCAACAGCAACTCCTGTACCTAAAACAGTAATTAATTTTGATGGACTTAAGCTTCACGGCATAGGCTCAGGCGGAGACAATCCAAATCCGAGTAGCCTTGGAAATCTTAACCCTCTTCACCCGACAAGGGCCTTGACTGTTGAAATTTATAATACATCAGGCACACTTATTGTTTCCCTTCCATCAAGCATAAATTATAACGGCGCTACCACAGGTGATTTCTCAGGAAGTGTTGAATTACCCTCTGCATTTTCTAGTGGAACATATATAGTTAAGGTTAAAAGTCCTCAATATCTAAAGAAACAAATACCAGGCTTTGTTGATATAACATCGGGCCAATCCCATTCTGCTGCCCAAGTGGCACTTGTTTCAGGTGATGTAAACAATGACAATCAACTGACAAATGCAGATTACGATATAATTATGGGCTGCTACTCAGATCTTCAGCCTGCAAAAAATTGCGACGCTACCCGAAAAGCTGCGGCTGATCTCTCAGATGACGGTAAAGTCAACCATGATGACTACAATCTCTTCATGAGAGAAATCTCGGTTCAAAACGGAAGTTGATATGAAAAAATGGATACTCTTCTTATTAATTTTCTTACCAATAATTCTTTTGTCTGTTGCTCTTGTTGTTGGAAATAATCACTATGCACATGCACAGTCAGACACCACCCCTCCTGTTATAAGTACTGTCACAGCGACCAATATTACATCAACTGGCGCAACAATCAAGTGGAACCTTAGTGAATACGCAACAGGACAAGTTGAATATGGAACTACAACTTCGTATGGTAGTTTTACAAATAAGGAAACGAGCTTTAACTATAATTATCATATACAGTCAATCACAGGACTTAATCCCGGAACAACTTATCACTACCGCGTAATATCTGAAGATCAGGCAGGAAATAGAGCAGTTTCCGGGGATTTTACGTTTACAACTCTCTCGGGTCCCTGCGTTCAGGCTCCGACAAATACGGGACGTGTAACTATGTCAGCATCGGTAAGTGAGGCAGGAGTCTATAGAGTATGGAGCAGAATGAAGGCAGGATCAAGCACTGCCAATTCATTTTATCTTCAGGTTGACAGTCAGTGTCCTGTCCTTGTCGGTGACTCAACATCAATCTCAACCTCTACATGGACGTGGGTGGATTATCAAAACGGTTCCTCATCAAATAAGATTGATGTTAATCTAACATCTGGTAACCACACGGTGATTCTCATTGGAAATGAAACAAATGTAGCAGTTGATAAAGTCCTTATGACCAAACAGTTTAGCTGTGTGCCAACTGGCTTTGGAGACAACTGCACAGCAACTGCAGCAACCTCAACGCCAACTCCGATAACTTCTGCTGGTGACACCACTCCCCCTGTTATAAGCAATATCACAGCAACTAATGTTACATCTACTGGTACAACAATCAATTGGAATCTTAACGAGCCTGCTTCAGGACAAGTAGAATATGGAACAACAACCTCTTACGGACAAACTTCAACATTTCAAACATGCTGCCAATACAGTTATCATATACAAAATCTTTCTGGGCTTTCTCCCGGCACTACTTATCACTATAGAGTCAAATCTACAGACCAGGCAGGAAATCAATCAGTCTCTGGTGATTTTACATTCACAACAAGCAGTGTTTCATCCACCCCAACCCCAACAAAAACCTCAACGCCAACTCCTACTAAAACACCCACCCCAACCCCGCAGTCAACAAGCACACCAACTCCTACGTCTTCTCCTTCCCAAACAAGTCTTATATTTGGTCAGGTTAAATTTCATGGAATTGGAACAGGAGGGGACAATGTAAATCCAAATAGTCTTGGAAATAATAACCCTTTAACAACTACAAGATCGCTAACAGTCGAGGTGTATGACCAAAACGGTGCTCTTGTTAAATCTGTAAATGGAAATATAAATTATTCTGCATCAACTGGTTATTTCTCTGGAAATATACCAGTAAGCGGCGTTGCTACCGGCAATTATATTATTAAAGTAAGATCACACAAATATTTAAGAAAGCAGGTTTCAGGAATATATAATATCTCGGGCTCCAGTCTTCCTATAGCAAATACGTTGCTTGTAGCCGGTGATGTTAATTCGGATAGCGTAATTAGTATTCTTGATTATAATATTTTGATTGGATGTTATTCGGGTCTTCTTCCTGCAAAAGACTGTGATCCAACTCGCAAATTCAATTCAGATCTCTCTGATGATGGGAATGTAAATCAGGATGATTATAATTTGTTTTTAAGAGAATTATCTGTTGCTCAAGGAGATTAAAAGTTGGATGACTATTCTTACAATGTTCAAAGAAGCACTCTAATAATTGCCGCAATACTAATACTGGTAATTGTGCTTCCTCTTACTCTTTTACTCATTAAACAGTCCCAGGACCCAAGGGGAAGAGCCGAAGCTCCTGATAAATTGGAAATTGAAAAGGGTGTGCTTGCCGGCAGCGTTGAAGTAAAACAGGACTCCCAAGCCTCAGGCGGACAATATGTTTTGTTTGGAACTAGTCAAACTTCAACGCCAACCCCACCATCAAACAATGTCGGCGCTGCAACAGATGCTGATGTAGGCCCTCGTCCTGCTAACTGGTCAGTAATAAGCAGTCTTCCTTCATCTCGAGTTTATTATATGCCCTCTTCTGCAAAGACCGATTGGACGACTTTTTATACTTTCATAAATAACGTCCCAAATGGTGCTTCATCAAATCAACCAAACTATATTGTTTTTGATCCCTCAAAAGGCACTGGTCCGGTACAAGAATATGTTATACCTGAAAAGCTTCAACTCCAATACAGATATAATCTGATTTTCTGGGGTTATAATGCAAAGATCAGAAATGATGGAACAAGAGTTCGTGCAGAAGGAGCTAGTAGCTACGGCACCCTTTTCGAGGTAGAATTTTTTAGTGAGAATATCGATATATTAGGGTTTGAGCTTGAAGGGCTTTTGCCTAAATCTATTGCCGCTACAACAAATGTACGAAACTCAAGCATGGGTTTTCCAGGTGAATATGGACACGGAGTTGCTATATGGCAGGCAGGGAGAGTTAATGTTGTGGATAATTGGATCCACCATGTTTCAGGCGATGGTATCTATGTAACCGGTGAATATTTCAACTACTGGGGAAATGCACCTACAAATAAAATTGATGGTTCTGTCTGGGAATCACCAGGTCCTTTTGAATTTAAATACAATAAGATTCAAAAAACAGGCAGACAGGGCATCACCAACAACCAAACCAAGTATGGATTTCAAATTCATCACAACCTCGTCGAGGACGTGGCTCTGGGTGTTATAGATGCCGAGGACGGCGAAGACCCACGCCGCTGGCTTAACAATGTCCATGTGACTGACAACGTATTCCGCAGATTCAATTGGCATTGGCGGGGATGCGTTGCTGGAGGATTCTATTTCGGCAACGCTATCACGCAGTCATTCAATTCCGGGCAGATGAATACTGCAGATGGCTACGAAATCGCACGTAACTGGTTTGATGGTGGATTCCGAGGTTACGGTAGTGATGTTGCATGTATGTGTACAAGCGGCGGTGCTGTCACCGCATGTTACTCAGACGGACGCAAATCAAATAACGACCGCCGAAACCACATGATCGGGATGGGCTGGTCTCTTCCGAAAAAGAATGTGGTTATCAAAGACAATCTAGTGACCATCACTAAGAACCAGATGGATCCCAATGTTGATGGTGTGACGGGACGCTGGGGTGACTTTACAAACGTAGATGGTCTTACCATCACCGGCAACACATGGGCACCTATGTCTCGGACATTCAACAATGTCACAAGTGTCACTGAAACAAATAACAATTAATTCTGCACCTTTGTAGTTTATACTTAAACATTGATTTGCTACCATAAATATAGTGAAAGAAAAACTTAGTCAATTTGGCAATAAAAAACTCACATGGTTTGCATTTTTCTTGATTTTAATAATCATTTCTCTAACAGTTTTTCTAGTCAGACAAACACAAAACTTTAGAGGGATTGCAGCCCCAGCCGATAAATTAGAGCTTGAGGGAGGAGTCCTGTCCGGTGCTGTATCTAAACTATCTGATTCACTTGCCTCAGGAGGACAATATGTATTATTTGCAAGTCAAACCTCAACACCTACACCCACACCATCATCACAAGGCGGTTACGGTCCACGCTCTGCCCCACCAACTCCAACCGGAACAAATGTATATACAATTCCTTCAAATATCGATGGCACTGGCTCATCTGATGTATCTACAGCTCTTCAAAACTTTGTAAATTCAATACCAAACGGAACCTCAAGTACGCCATCAATTATTGTTTTTCCTGCAGGTAAAAATTATCAGTTGAATCCTGCAATTACCCTTAGTGACAGGAATAATCTTACATTCTGGGGTTATGGTGCAACTCTTAGGACTACCGGGCCTGGAAATACTGTGAATTCCTCGGCATTTTTACTTTATAGATCCGATAATATTAAAATCCTCGGATTTAGGATCCGCGGAAATCATACGGATATGAGTACTCTTTCAGATGGAGAATTTGCTATGGGTGTTGCAATGTATGATGATTCTGATAATGTAGAGGTAGCAGATAATTACATTAGCGATGTTTTTGGGGATGGTATATTTGTGTTCGTTTTTGAAAAACCAGCTTGTGACAATTGGAATTTCCATCATAATTTGATAGAAAATATAGGCAGACAAGGAATTACGCCAAATGAAGGTAGCGGTAGAATTGAATACAACATCATAAGAGGGCCGGGAATGTATAACATAGATGCTGAAGATCAACATTCCAGTTATCCTTCAAATGGCGGTAATAAAAATCTTGGCCCGGTTGTAATATCCAATAATTGGTTTGATGGATGGGAGCAATATGATAATTATACTCCACATGTTGTCGTAGCTGATTATGACTCAACTAGCATGGAGACGATTCATGATATAACAATAGAAAATAATCTATTTACCGGTGGTGATCTAGGTATGCTTTCTCAATACTTCGGAAACGATATCGGTTTAATTTCATTTTGGGGGTCTGTACCAAAAACAAATGTCATAATAAGAAATAATACGTTCAATTTGCCTTCCGATCAACGCTCTGGCTGGGCAATACGGCTTAACAATGTTAGCGGTGGTGTAATCTCGGGAAATGTAATACCAGGCATGACTGTTCAGTGTAACAGTTGTACAAATGTAACTATACAAAACAATCAATAATATATTTTACAAATACGTATTTAACCTGATACTATAAATATAATATCAATAATATCCATGAGAAAGTGGAATATAAGTAATAAAAGAAGTCTGCTATCAAAAATAGGGCTAATAATAATCCTTTTGGTACTGCCACTTACGCTAATTTTAGTAAAACAAAACCAGGACACAAGAATCAAAGCTGCAGCAATAAATGTATTTTTAGAATCGGGTGGCACTGTGACCATAGAAACAGAAGGTGCTCAAGGTTATGCCGATAACGGCAGTCCACACAGGTGGCAAGGGATTTCAGAAGGAACATATCCAAGCTCAGGATGGCCAATTGTTTTTATGCAAGCGCTCCCCGATAATGGCGTTACATATTATGCTGGTGAGGGTTGGTCTCCGGAGCTGATTTATAATATTTATTTTACTAATCTAGGTACTTACTATTTATATCTTAGGTCATCCGGTCCAAACGATACTTCAAACTCTGTTCATATAAAGTTTGACGGTCAATATATAGATGCTGTGAATACATATTTTATAGGAAAGCATGGATACTCCTCGGATTGGAGTTGGAGCGGTGTTACACCAGAAGCGCCAATTCCAATTGGCGTCTGGTCTGCGGGTGTTCATAGATTAAGTATACTGATGAGAGAAGATGGAACTAAAATAGACAGAATTCGGCTTGTTCAAAATCCTTCATGGATTCCAAATCCAAATCATTCCGCATTTGGACCAAATGAAGATCCTCGCGCCACAATAGTGCCCAATGGCTATATGTCAGCAAGTCCAAACCCATGCACAATTCCCTGGAATGGGAGTACTTGTACTGTTACGCTATCTTGGGTAACAAACGATACAAGCGGCGCAATAATTAAACTTTCGGACGGTCAAGGCGTGACCTATGCTGATGCAGATGGGTCAGTCGGCATTACCTGGATTACAGACAATACTTTTATTCTCTATGATGGAGACGGTACTTATTTAAATAGTTTAAGGGTATACGGTGTAAAAGAACCCTCGCCAACACCAGTACCAAGTCCTGTTCCAGTACCACCAGGCGGTTGCACTTTTTGTGCATGGGAAAATCAAACTTGTTCAATCCCGGGAACCAGAAATATCGCTTATGGTCAGAATGGTACCTATGTTTACAAAACATTTACAAATTCTGTTTCTTGTTCAAATGCGACTTTCGGAGATCCTTTAGTGGGTGTTGTCAAAGCTTGTTTTGTCTGTGCTCCTACACCAACGCCTACTCCTACGCCAACGCCAACACCCAGACCAACCAATACCCCTACTCCTACGCCACTTCCAACATTCACCCCAACGCCTACTCCTTTGGTAGATCCGACAATCACTGCGTCCCCCACCACGATCCAGGGAGGCGGAACAGTTAATGTAAGCGTAAGAAATGGCCCTGGATTTTTAGAAGACTGGGTTGGACTTTACAAAGTGGGAAATACGGGATTTGATTGGGAAGAATATCAGTATCTTGGAGGACTGGACGTCCCTCCACCTCAGCCTCTTAGAAATGCAGATCTTACTTTTGTCATGCCAACTACCCCCGGTCAATATGAATTTCGTTATTTTGAGGATGACACATTTAATGTTTTGGCAACAAGTCAGATCGTCACGGTAACTGGCACTGTTACCCCAACACCAACAAAAACACCAACGCCCACCCTAACGCCAACAAACACACCCACGCCCACCAAAACTCCGACACCAACATCTGTGCCTCAGGTTTTGCTTAATTTCGCTCAATTGAAGCTTCATGGAATTGGCACTGGAGGAGACAATGCTAATCCTTCTGGCGCAGGAAACACAAGTCCACTCACCACTACAAGAACTCTTGCTATTGAATTTTATGACACAAGCGGTGCTTTGGTTAAATCGGTAAACGGAAACGTTAACTATTCTCAGGGTCCTGGCTATTTCACAGGCAATTTCCCAGCTGCTGGATTGCAGGCTGGAAGTTATGTTGTAAAAGTTAAAACTCATAAATACTTAAAAGAAATGCTTCCCGGCATTATAAATATTTCATATACCACAAATAATATGCCGAGTGCGTCACTTGTTGCCGGTGATATAAATTCTGACGGAGTATTAAGTATTTCAGACTATAATATATTAATAGGATGCTATTCCGATCTTCTTCCAGCCGCCGATTGTGACTCAACAAGGAAATTTAATTCTGATCTTAATGACGACGGAAGCGTAAATCATCTTGACTATAATTTATTCTTAAGAGAAATGTCAGTCGTATTTGGAGACTAAATCGATATCGGCGAGAGCTATCTGTTGCGCCTGGGGATTAAATAATTAAGCTATACAATAAAATCTTATTGCTTAAAATAACTGTGAGAAATAAATTAAGTCGTTTTTGGAATAAGAAAATCCCCTTTCTAGGCTTAATTTTAATTATTGTAATAATCTCTCTTACAGTATTTCTTGTCAGGCAAACTCAGAATCTAAGAGGAAGAGCTGTAGCTCCAGATAAACTTGAGACAGAAGGAGGAGTTTTATCCTCCTCAGGAGTTAGCAAGCAGAGTGATTCTGGGGCAAGTGGCGGAAGTTATGTTTTATTTAATATTCAAACAGGTGGACCCACACCTACAAATCCGCCTTCTACAGGTACCGGAACCGGTGGAACCTATAAACCGACATACGTAAATGTCACGGGTGGCGGCTCAATGCCTAGTACTACTGGTGGCATAAATGTTCAGAATTACGGAGCCAAGGGGGATGGATCAAATGATGACACGGCTGAAATCCAAGCTGCTGCAAATGCGGCTGCATCAGCCGGGAAACCGCTGCTGATACCCAAAACAAGTGCATATTATAAAGTCGCAGGCACGATTACTATTAAAAGTTCTGTGATTGGTATAAATGGCATGCCTACCATAAAACAAACAAGCGGAGATCATAGCTGGAATGGTGCAACTTTTGCTGTAGCCAATAATACGACGGGCTGGATTTATAATCTGCACATGGTCGGTGATTATGCAGGCCAATACTTTAATTACAGATCTAATCCCCCTTTATACCCAGATCCGGTATGGCCTGGCGGTGAAGGTGCTGTCCTCATTAGGGTTGGAGGGGTGAATGGACTCACAATAAAAGGAAATTTATTGGAAAACGCATGGGGTGATCCGGTAAATGATGGTGGTTCTTCCAAAACGTATCCAGCCAGAAATGTTCTGATTGACAATAATACTTTGAAGAATTCTATGCGCTGTGCCATAGCAGTGACGCGCACTTCGGATAATTGGGCAATATTCAATAATAAGATTATCCACTCAAGCTATTATGTTAACCCTTTTGATGCTGAGCCAAATGCGGAAAATGTTCCGGGTGAAAATACTATCACAAACTTCGAATTAGGTTATAACGAGTATCAAGTTGCCTCACCTTATGAAGTAAACCTATTTACAGGATGGTTTGATCCAACACCCGGTGGAAATATCTGGATACATGATAATTATGGAAACTGGATTGGTGCGTTTACAAAATTTGTCGGCCTAAAAGGCGCTCCAAGCTCTTGGTATAACACAAATGTCTGGAATAACAACAAAACTAACTAGCATCAATTCTTCAGATAACTAGAAATAAAGACATATACTCGCATATTCACGCATAAATAAATAGATTTATTGATAATTTTCAAAACTCATTGGTGCTTAATTTTTTACTATAAGTCAGATTAATTCCCGAAAAAGCTTCGTGCTACGGGTCTCTATTGACTAATTTACGGTCGTTTGGTATTATGTTTCTTACCTAAGACAGCGGGCACTTTTAGCCTTTAGCAATTAGCTGTTAGTAGTTAGTTGTTGGAGGTTGGAACTTAAGTCCTGCCGAGACAAATCTAGCGAATAGCGCGTAGCGCATAGGGAATAGAAACTAAACCCTACCGCCTACCCCCTAGACGCTAAACTCTCCTTAGGGGAGTTTTTTTATGCCGAAAATCAAACAACCAACCAAAAAATCAGGAAGAGCGAGGAAAGAACAAATTGTTGCGGAGCTTACGGATAAGCTTGATAAGTCCAATGCTCTTGTTTTTGCCGACTATCAGGGCTTGACCCACCCTCAGCTTGAAGGTCTTAAGAAAGAACTAAAAAAACTGGATTCAGAAGTTTCGATTGCTAAAAATACACTTCTTAAGTTTGCTCTTGAAAGATCTAAAAATTATGCTGATTTAAAAGATAATCAAGGGTTAAACTTTCCTACAGCTATATTTTTTATCAAGGGTAACATGGTTATGCCTCTTAAGGTAATTCAGAAAGCAATAAAAAATTTCGGACTTCCTAAGATTAAATTTGGAATACTTGAAGGAAATCTAACAGATGAGGAAGGAGTTTTAAGAATTGCCGATCTTCCGACACGCGAAGTATTACTTGCACAATTGGTGGGAACCTTAAACTTTCCCATCCAGGGATTTATAACAGGACTTAATGCCAATATTCAGAAGTTTGTAATGATATTAAAAGCGGTAGAAAAAACAAAGTCTAATTTGACGGTAGAAGATGGAACGTAGAAAGTAGTAATTTGAAAATGGAAGATGGAAGCTAGATCTATACTCAATCTTCTATCCTCAAAAATCTACCATCTACTATCTATCATCCATCGTCAAATCGGAGGTGATTAAAGATGGCAAAATTAACAAAAAATGATATTTTGAAAGCAGTTGAGGAGATGTCAGTTCTAGATTTATCAGAGCTGGTTAAAGCGCTTGAAGAAAAATTCAACGTTAGTGCGCAAGCTATGGCAGCTCCTGCACCCGCTCAAGCAGCACCGGTAATGGGTAATGGCGAGGAGGAAGCAGAGGAGCAGACAGTTTTTAACGTTGTGATTGCAAATGCGGGCGCTAACAAGATTGCTGTTATAAAAGCGCTTAGGGAGCTCGTTCCGACTCTTGGACTCAAGGAAGCAAAAGACCTGGTTGACGCTGCTCCGAAAGAAGCTCTTACCCAAGTAAACAAAAAAGCAGCAGAGGAAGCAAAGGAAAAGCTAACCGCTGCTGGTGCTACGGTCGAACTAAAATAACCGCGTAAGGTTCTGCAGTGTTCAGCGGTGGGAATTTCTATGAAATTCCCACTTGACAACTTGTGTTCCAGTTTGTTATTTTGTAATTAGTTAGATAGTATATAATCTTAATTAATTAGAGATTGACATTAATAAATATACTCTCGAGCTTATGGCTGAACAAAGGATATCAATCAGTAACCTACCCGATCTACTTACAGTAAGGGAAGCTGCTGAAGTTCTTAGGGTATCGCCTTTAACTTTAAAAAGGTGGGGCAAAAGAGGAAAATTGCCCGCAATTAGAATCAACTCCCGAGGAGACAGAAGATATAGAAAAGAAGCAATCCTCTATCTTCTGGGAATCCAGGCAAAAGAAGAGTGAGCCAAAGGCTCACAATTTCTAATTACTAATATCTAAATCCTAAATAAATTCAAAATCCCTGTAACGAAATTTATATCAATTCATCTATCTTTTCTTTAATAACCAAAAATACAAATTCTAAAAGTTTTACTTGTCTTTTAATTCTCCAGGGCTGGACTATAAGTCTGAATAACCACTCAAGTCCTAGATTTTGAACCCAGACAGGTGCACGCCTAACGCGTCCTGATATATAATCAAATGCTCCTCCAACTCCTATTGCCACTTTTACGTGAATCTTGGGAAGATTTTCATAAATCCATTTCTCCTGTTTTGGAGACCCGAATGCAATAAATAAAATGTCTGTGGACATATACTTTGACGATTGAGGGTAGATGATTGAGGATGGATTTTTGAGGGTAGATGATTGAGAATGGATCGATCTTCTATCTTCCATTTTCAAAGTTCCACTTTCTATCTTCAATTTTCCATCGTCTAGTTTTCTTGGCCATTCGGAAACTGCAAATGAAACTTTAAGTCCCGGGTATCTTTCTTTCAAAACCTCTGCTGTTTTTTTTGCAATTCCTTCCCCTGCTCCGAGAAGCCCTATTGTTATAGATTTTCCTGATGTTTCTTTTGCAACCGCTTCAACCAAATCAGACCCATGGACTCTTTTTTTTGATGAGACGCCAAACAAACCCCTCGCCCATTTAACTCCAATACTGTCATTTACCAAAAGGTCAGCTGAATTTATCACTTCCTGAAACTTAGGATCGTTTTTTGCCTGCATCACAATTTCTGTGTTTATGGTAATAATAAATTTTTTGCTGTCTTTTTTTAGAGCATTTTTAATAATATATTCTAGGGTTTCCTCGAATGAGATGTTTCCAATCTTAAAAATTAAATCTTTTATTTTCATGTATTCAGTGGGTCTTATTTCTTTGAGATGCTTCTTTTATAGAGTTCTATGTTTTCAAGAGCAACCCCTGTTCCTCTGACCACACAAAGTAGTGCGTCTTCTGCAACATGGCATGGAACTCCAGTCTGTTTTGTTAAAAATTTATCTAAATTATTAAGAAGTGCTGTGCCTCCTGTCATCATTATTCCTTTGTCTATTATGTCTGAAGCAAGCTCAGGCGGTGTTTTTTCCAAAACTCCTTTAACTCCTTGGACGATTTCAATAAGCACGGGTGTTATTGCCTCATTTACTTGCTGTGTTGTCAGCTCAATTGTTCTGGGAAGCCCAGTAACGCTATCTCTGCCCCTAATTTTGATTGTTTTATCAAGGTCTTTTTTTCCTTCCCCTGTCCCACCGTCTTTCTCAAGATATGCATTGCCAATCTCTATTTTTACTTCCTCTGCTGTTCTCTCACCGATCAAAAGATTGAATTTCTTTTTTGTGTAGTTTGCAATTGCTTCATCAATTTTATTTCCTCCTACTCTTACGCTGTTATGCTCAACCACTCCGCCGAGGGAAATTACAGCACATTCGGTGGAACCTCCTCCCATATCAACAACCATATGTCCTGCTGGCTGAGCAATGGGCACTCTTGCACCTATTGCAGCAGCCAAAGGCTCTTCAATGAGGTATGCTACCTTTGCGCCTGCTGACATTGTGGCATCAAGTACAGCGCGCCGCTCAACCTGTGTAACGCCCGAGGGGATACAAACCATTACCTCAGGCTTAAAAATTCTTGAGGATCCACAGGCTTTATTAATAAAATATGTAAGCATTGCCTCAGTTATTGTGTAATCTGCGATCACTCCGTCTCGAAGAGGCCTCATTGCAACTATATTTCCCGGAGTTCTTCCCATCATCTGTTTAGCCTCTTTTCCAACAGCAACTACCTTATTTTCCTCAGCGGTTACGGCAACAACAGTGGGTTCATTTATAATAATTCCCTCACCGCCCAGGTATACTAAAGTGTTAGCGGTACCCAGGTCTATTGCTATGCGCTTAGAAAACATTTCAACCTCCTTAATTTATTTGCGGCCTGTCCCGCATAAACGCTCTTGCGACCTGCCCGCCAGTGCCAGGCTTCGGCAGGCGGGTGCGAGGATGTAAACCTCGAGAGCAAGTAAGTTTTGTGCGGGATACCAAGATCGATAGCTATTCGTTTTGAAAACATGGTAGAATTTTTAATTCTCAATTTACAATTTACAATAAATTTTCAATGAATCAATGTATCATTAAATAATTCAATGAAAATTGAAAATTAGAAATTGAAAATTTAATAACTGTATCACAATATATACTTTCTATATCTTTTGACTTCGCGATCCAAAATCCATTATAACATTCTACGGGTATCTTGCAAGATATACTAACTAAATCGTATAATTTCAATTATGACCAAAAAAAAGTTGTTCTCAAGGCATAATAAACAGCTTATTCTCTCAATTGCTATCTTCACAGGCTTGGTTGTGGCAACAATTTTTGTAATTCTCTACGGCAAGGGCTACAGATTCGGGTTTCAGGAGTCAGGAATTGAGCTCAAAGGAACCGGTCTTCTTGTTGCCAAGAGTGTTCCTGAAGGAGCCCAGGTATTTGTGGACGGAAAACTAAAAACCGCAACTGACACAACAATTAACATGCCTCCTGGTGAATATGACTTAAAAATAGTAAAAGAGGGCTATTTCCCTTGGGAAAAGAAAGTTGTAATACACGCGGAAATTGTCACTCTCGTTGACGCCCTCTTGATTCCCATTGCTCCAAAGCTTGAAAGTATCACTGATTTAGGAGCCCAAAACCCCACAATTGACCCCACGCTTACCAAGATTGCCTTTACTGTAAGTTCGGGGTCAGCTGAGCGAAACGGAATATATGTTTTTGACATGGGGTCAAACAGGATCTTAGCGCTCCAGGGCTCATCAACTCAAATAATTGATGATTCATTTGATGAGTTTTCAAAAGCTGATATATCCTGGTCTCCTGACGGAAAAGATATAATTGCAACAATCTCGGGAACTTTTTCTGATACCACCTATCTTTTGGATACAGACAGATCAAATCAGCCTCCTAATAATGTGTCGGACAGTCTTGCGGAAATTGATGAATCATGGCAGGAAATTGCAGATGCAAGAGAGAGGTCAATCAGAAACTCTTTGCCTAGAAAAGTGCGTGATTTAGCTGATGGTAATTTTAACATACTTTCAATTTCCCCTAATCAGGAAAAAATTTTATATACGGCCTCACGTTCTGCAACTCTGCCGCCAGCTATTGAACCAAAACTAATAGGGGTCAACTCAACTGCGGAAACGCGAGATATTGTTGAGGGAGAAATTTACATATATGACGTGGCCGAAGACAGAAATTACGAAATGGAGGAGGAAAATTTTGAAGAGACAGTGAGCTGGCTGAATACCTCAAGGCATATAATGTTTGTTAGGGACAATGCGCTTCATTTTATGGATTTTGACGGTCTTAATGACACGGTTGTTTATGCCGGACCTTTTGAGCACGAGTTTATTTTCCCGTGGCCGGATTCAACAAGAATTGTGATTCTAACAAATCTTGGAAACACCAACACTCTTCCCAACCTCTATACAATAATTCTTAGGTAGTCTTATCCGGATCTTCTCTCTGAGGAGTAATCTGATCCGATCTTCCGGTTTTATCTAAAATCCAGTTTAAAAGTTTATTTATGTCCCCGCCGGGCGCAGTTCTCTGATTTATGTCCATTGACGAAACATCACTTCTTGGAGTGATTTTGGGTATCAGCGGTTTTGCAGGATTTGGTCCTTCAGGAACTGAATTGTCTTCTGCTTTAAAATAGCCAAGCCTATCAATTTGATCTTTGGTAAGTGGCGGGACTGACCCCTCGGAAACAGAATGATCATAAGTATTCAAAGGTTTTAAGTTTTTATCAGAAAGTAAATTTTCAGGCATATATTTAAAGACTAAACTAAATAATTCTCCCTGTCAAACTTTACCTATACCAGGTTTGTGTTAGCTGGACACCTAAGGTTTACAAAATCAAAAGTGTTATCTAAACGGTGTATCTGTTTTTCGGGGTCTTGCAAACACGAGCAAACGATCCCAAGTAGTGCCAGGAGGCCAGCAAGTCTGAAGAATCAGCTGTTCTCCGCCTTGAGTTGCCCTTGTTATAAATGATACGTCGTCAGGCTCAACTATTTTTGATTCAGTTACAATATAGGTGTAGCGCTCTTTCTCAAAGAAAATAATAATCTCATCCCCTGCTTCAAGGTCTTTTATGAGGTAAAAGATTGCATTGTAACGGCCTGCATTCCAAAAACTGTCAGCAGAGTGAGCAAAAAGATATATATTTCCGACAAGTCCCGGAAAAACAGACCCTTGAGCGTGAGCAACACTTTCCCGAAGCACTGGCAAAAATTTGTCTTTATCACTCGGATCAACATTTGGAGTAATTTTGGAAACTGCGCCGATTTTTGGAATTACGATGCTAAACTGAGTATCAGGAGGTGTAAGTACCTGATTTGTTGAGCCTGTCAGAAGATCTGCAAAAGATGCTCCTCCGCCTTGATTCTGGGACGTTGTATTGTTTTCAGCCTGCTGGTCAGCAAGATCACCAAGTCCTGTTGGCTCATCCGCAACTTCAAAATTGATGCCTCTAGCCTCAATTATCCTAAACCTTGCCTCGTAATAAAGCGCAGGCCCGAATGTTGCAAATACCCCGAATATTGCAAAGATAAGAAGAAAGTTTCCCAAAGTCCGAAGAATTACAAATTTTACTGCATCCTTTTTACCCATAAAAATATAGTAGCAGATTTTAGAGGTTTAATACTAAATGTTTGCGCCGGCGAAAGGAATCGAACCTTCAACCTATCCCTTAGGACGGGATTGCTCTATCCGTTGAGCTACGCCAGCAAAAGCTACTTAATTCTACTACTTAATCTTTTTTTAAACAACTTCTCTGTGTATCCGCCCTCATTTATAAAATCTGTTTCGGCTCTTTTGATTTGTCTTGACAAAAGAAAAGTTGCCTGATGACAAAGTGTTAAAAGAAAATTAGCTGCTTTTTCAGGATCTAGCGGCAACTTTGGCTTTTCAATAAATTCACCTAAGCTACTTAAGTTACTTAGGGAACTTAAGCGAAATCCTATTTTTCTAAATTCCGAGATTCTTTTGTCTGTTTTTGGCCAAATTTTAAGACCACGCTGTCTTAAGAAATCTTCATAATCTGAGATAAGCTCTTCCAAAGAGGCATTTGCTACTCCTAAAAGCTTTATTTCACCCTTTTTAGATGTTTTTGACTGACCAACTCCTTCAACAATATTCTGTTTTCCTGAACGCCCGGCTTGAATCATTTGCTCTCTATTTCTTCTCTGATCGAATCCAGGCATAAATTTTTCGCAAAATTGAACAGTTAGGTCATGAATTATTTCAGTATACCTGTAGGTTAAAAGATATTTATGTTTGGGTAACATAGTCTAAGTAACTTAAGTTTCCTAAGTTACTTACTTTTATTTTAACATCTTGAGATTTATAATGTCTCTAGACGGGGACTAGTTCATCGGTAGAACGCTCGGTTCGGGACCGAGAGGCACGCGGTCCAATTCCGCGGTCCCCGACAAAATTACTCGGCGGGTTTCCCGCGAAGCGGGATCATTGACAATTCCCAGCACCCCGACCAAATTTCCTCTTGCAATTTTTGTGAGTTTATTTAAAAATAGTAAAATGCAGAAAAAAGATTATAGCGCGTCTCAGGATAGCACTTCCAAGCTCACTCCCAAACTCTCAGAAGACAGAAAAGATTTGTTTAAAAAAGCCACAATCTGGGGGGGGTTGATTCTTGCATCTGTTGCAGGTCTTGCACTTCTTATTATTCTTGCTCAGCGCGGAGGAACCCCTCAGACTCCTATTGAAAAAGCTAATCTTCCCCCGGTTACTGAGGCAGATATTACATCAGGAAAGGCGGAAGGAAACGTAGTTCTTATTGAATATGCTGATTTTCAGTGTCCCGCTTGTGCAACATATAATCCAATGCTTAAAACGCTCGAAGGCGAATACCCGGATAACCTTAAAATAGTTTATAGAATTTTTCCTCTGAATACACATAAAAACGCCGAGTCTTCAGCATATGCAGCATACGCAGCATGGAAAATGGGAAACTTTGTTGATATGAAAGATCTTTTGTATGATAATCAAGGCGATTGGTCCGGAGAAAACGATCCCACAACTATTTTTATTGAGTACGCCAAAGACATAGGACTTAATTCTTCGGATTTTGAAAAAGTAATGAAATCGAAAGAAGCAAAAAACTTTGTGTCAGAAGACAAAGCCGAAGCAGTTAACCTTGGACTCAATGCTACTCCGTCATTTTTCCTGGGCAAAAAACAAATATTCCCGCGTAACATTGACGACTTCAGAATCCTAATCAATGCAGAGATAGAAAAAATTAATTAGTTTTTAGCTTTTAGATTTTCGCTTTTAGCTTTACTTATACTGTTCCTCAGCGGTTTTGTAGGAATGGATTTCGGAAGGCTCAAACCATAACATTTTCTCGTAATTTGCTTCTTCGACTGAGGCTGAAACATGAATAAGATTTGTTACTCCCCTCTTTTCCTCATTTGCATAAGCTGCAGAGTCAGTTGAAAAATCCCCCCTTATGGTTCCAGCCGGCGCTGCAACAGGCATTGTGGGGCCTGAAATTGTAATGACATTCTCAACCGCGTGCCTTCCCTCCAAAATCATGGCTATAACAGGTCCTGACTTGACGTAATCAAACAACCACTTGTTGACTAGTTTTCCAAGTTCCATAGGATCCGCCGTACCAAAATCCTTCTTTGCGTCTTTGCCGTATTTAGTATAAGTTGCCAAAGTTTTTTCTCCCCAGCGTTTAAGAGTCGCGTCCTCGTCTGATTTATAATGTTTAA
>MFOV01000002.1:30583-34133 GCA_001782515.1 Candidatus Levybacteria bacterium RIFCSPLOWO2_01_FULL_39_10
TTGTAAATAGCTAAACCTTGACGATAGATAATAGATGGTTGAAGGTAGATTTTTGAAAATAGAGGATTGAGTATGGATCGATCTTCTAGCTTCTACCTTCGAAGTTCTATATTCTATCTTCAATTTTCTACCGTCTAAAGTTTTAAATGTCTTTCAAATTTCCCTTTATCCTTAAAATCACCAATTAGCGCAAGATTAAGTCCTACGCCAACAAGATATTTTTTGGCAGCTGTCATAATCTCAACTTCTGAAACCTTATCCACTTCTTTTAAAACTTCATCAGGATTTTTGATTTCTTTCTCAAGTATTAGCTGGGTTGCATAGTAAATTGCAACAGAGCGCGAGTCTTCAAGTTCCAAAACAAGGTGTCCTTTAAGATATTCCTTTGCTTTTTTAAGCTCGGTTTTTGAGATTTTTTTTCTTCCGTCCCGAAGATCCGAAAGCTCAGAAACAATAACTGTTATGGCTTCCTCAATTCTTTTGGGATCAATACCAGCTGTGACGACGAGTGAGCCTGCGTCTGTATATTGATCTGATGATGCTCTGACATAATAGGCTAGGCCCCGCTTCTCCCTAACTTCTGAAAAAAGTCGCGAGCTCATGCCTCCCCCAAGTATTGATGCTAGAACTGACAAAGTATACTTATCTTTATGGCCAATCGGAACTGTTCTGACGCCTAAAGCAATATGCGTCTGCTCGGTTTTTTTGGTTTTTAGTCTCACTTCAGGTTTTTTCTGGTCCTCTTTGACAGGCTTTGCCGTTATAACCTTATATTTCTTCATATCCGAGAAATACTTGTCTGCAAGGCTGACTGAAGAATCCTCGTCAATTCCGCCTGCAAAAACAACAGTCATATTTGAGGGGCTGTAGAGGTTGTCCATATAATTTACAAAGTCTGCCCGCTTGAGGCTCCTTATGACATCTTTTTCTCCTGCTGTATCCCAGCCCATTGGAGTGTCTCCGTACAAAAGCCTTTCAAAAATATCCCCGATGTTTCTCATAGGAGTGTCCTCATAAAGGTTGATCTCCTCAATTATTACTCCCTTTTCTTTTTCAATTTCTTTCTCATCCAGAAGTGAATTTTTAAGCATATCCGATAATAGATTAAGACATATTTCGATGTTGTTTTTGCCTGCTTTGATATAGTAGCCTGTGTATTCTTTGCTGGTAAAAGCGTTAAACTCTCCGCCAATTCCATCAATAAGTCCTGCAATTTCCATAAAAGTAGGGCGGGACTTTGTTCCCTTAAATGCCATATGTTCCAGAAAATGGGAAATCCCGTTGTTTTTGCGCGTTTCAAACCTGCTCCCTGCTCCTACCATCACCATTGCTGTTGCTGACTCAAAAGAAGGTGTTGGAACTGTTAAAATTGTAAGACCGTTTGGAAGAACTTTTTTCTTAAATTTCATTGAAGTATTTTATCATATTAGGACGATAGAATGTAGAGAATAGAAAATAGTTTTTTGATGATAGATAATTGAAAATAGATTTCCAATTTCTATTTTCCATCTTCAAATTTCCATTATCAATCTTCTATGATCTACCGTCAAATCCTATCCAGTGCTTCAATTCCCAAAAGATAAAGTCCGTGTTTTATGACTAGCCCTGTTGCAATTACGAGTCTTAATCTCTCCTCCTCTTTCATGCTCCCTAAGACTTTTTCTTTTTCATAAAACTTGTTAAATTGTTGGGAGAGTTGGAACAGATAGTTACACAAAATATTTGGAGAAAGGTTTCCGGCTGCTTTATTTTTGAAAAATTCATATTGGCAGATAAGTCTTGCAAGTGCTATATCTTCGGCCTCAAGGTTTTTTAAGGGTGTGGCTTTGAAATCTTTTTTGTTTTTTTTCGTCAAAATACTATTTATTCTGGCGTAAGAATACTGTATATATGGTCCCGAATTACCTTCTAAATCAATGCTTTCGTCGATTGAGAATGAAATATCCGAATCCCGTGAAAATTTAAGCATAGACCATTTCACAGCACCTACTGTTATGTCATCTAATACTTCGTTTTTAACGTCTTTATGACCCTCTTTCAGTCTTTTTTCTGTTTCTTCCAAAAGCCAAAAGGAAGATACAATGTTACCTAGTCGGGACGACATCTTCTCCTCTTTTAAATTTACAAAACCGAACGATAAGTGGGAAGTTTTCTCGGCAATTTTTTTGTTGACCTTTTCAAGTGCTGCAAGTAAAACTTTGAAGTAATCTATTTGTTCATTGGCTGTCATAATTATCGATTTATCAAAATCGGGATAATCTTTTTCTTTGAGATGTGCCAGTGCCAGATCTTTTCCTTCATATGTTGCGAAACCCGCTTTTGTTACAAAAACTCTTGTATGAAGTCCTTCATTTTCTCCCCGGAAAATATAAGCTCCTTCATGTTTCTCAAAAACTTCCGGGTTATTTTCTACAATTTCCAAGCCAATTGGCGCTGTCTCACTCTCAAAATAATAGTTCTTATATTTAATTCCCAAAACTTTGTAAAGCTCCTCGAAATGATCAAGACTTATACTCCTACCTTTCTGCCACAAACTATAAATTTCTGTATCATTTTGCTTGTCAGCCGACTTGTCCGCCGAAGCCTTGGCGAAGGCGGAATATATTTTGTTATTTATTGATATTATTTCTTGTTTTGCGTTTTCGTCTGATTCAAACTTCTCAGCACCCAGTGCATATGCCTCTCCCAAAAACTTTGCTTTGTTTTCCAAAGATCCTTTTTCCAAATTGGAAATTGGAAATTGCCCCTCGGTCCTGAGCTCGGGGTCGAAGGAGAAATTGGAAATTTGCAAAAGCCCATATATGGCTTTTGCAACATGCAGCCCAACGTCTCCCTGATAGTTTGCCCGAATTACCTCATTCCCTTGATCTTCCAGAAGTCTTGATATACTCTCCCCTAAAACTAGATTACGAAGGTGGCCTATGTGCGGTTCTTTAAAAGGATTGGGATCACCAAACTCAAATATAATTTGCTTGCCCGCCGAAGCTTTAGCGAAGGTGGGCTTACTAGTTTTTTTCGGTTTCGAGCTTAAATTTTGTATCAAACTATTAATTAATGAATCAATTATTTCTTCTTTGAGGAAGAAATTAATAAACCCAGGCGGAATAACTTCAATTTTTTCAAACTTCGAACTAAGTTCCTTGTCTTCCAGAAGTTTCTTTTTTATTTCCTCAGCCAATTCCATTGGACTTTTAACTTTAACAAATGTCGTCATTGCGACATTTGTGGTAAGGTCTCCTTTTGACAGATCTCCGGGTATCTCAACTCGAGGCTCGATTTCGTATCCAGTTAGTTCCTTAACTAATTGCTGAAGGCTAATGGCTAATTGCTGTCCTAATTCCATACCCAAATTGTAGCATATTAAACCATGAAAAAACGCTATGGTAAAAAAGAAAAACGAGAAAGTCTCGCCGGGGTTCAGACTCAATCGTCCGAACTTAAGCTAAAGACTCACACGCCTCCTCTCTCCCCTCAGGGGAACCATAGCGTTTTTCGCACTCTGCACATAGGAATTACTCCTTTCTGCTGCGGAAATTTTTTCTTCTTTTTC
>MFOV01000002.1:34154-36956 GCA_001782515.1 Candidatus Levybacteria bacterium RIFCSPLOWO2_01_FULL_39_10
GTCATAAAAAAGAAGATTGACAGCCCTAGTGGTTGGATCTCTATTTATTGCCATAGGCAATGATAGAGACAATGCTTATACTACAAAAGGCTAAAAGATAGCTCTTGAGGATGTTCATTCGATCCTCCTCTATCCGGGACTTCCTTCCGGTGGATCCGTGCTCAAGCGTGAGTAGTCGTTGGACTGCTCTTTTTTCTCCATGGCGCTCTTATTGCGTTTACATAGGGCGCACGAAGTCAGGTGATTTAAGTCATCCTGTCTTGAGCCGAGGTCTCTCACCGATCCAGTTAACAAGCTCTTTATCTGGGCCGTACTTAGGTGCTTCACTGACTACCTCCTTTTCAGTTGAGCTCGAATGACAACCTGCACGAAGCAGACTACGAGCATTGGGACACCAATGATGCCCGATGCAAGGTATGCGTGGTTGATGAGGCTGTCAACTCGGCCACGTGGATTCTTAAACCACTTTACCGAGGCTAGAAAAGCCAGCACAGCTCCCACAGTTAGGACGACTCCTAGCTTGAGCATGGAGTGCACGATTTTCTCCACTTATATCACCGCCTTTCGAGGTGAGCTGGAAAAGCCGGATGTTAAGTCCAGCTTTTTCGGATCTGTGATCTAGTTCACGGCGTCCCAGGTTGGGCGCTCGAAGCTCTCCTTGCTGAGCGCTCTTTTGCCAGCTTCATGACTTCAGGAGAAATCGACCTGTGTCTGCAGTCAGGACAAGAGTGGTAATGTTCACGCCACTGATCGAGCTTCCACGGCTCCTGAATCTCTTGGCCTACAAACATGGCAAGCACTTCTTTGGGAATCGCATCGCAGGACTGAGGGCCAACGTCAATTCTCACCTCTTGACGGCGCCATGGATCCCATTGGATCCGAAATTTTCCTCGTGAGTCCTGAAACAGTGCTCCGAGCGGGCCTCGAGCAATCGCTCTTCTGATTCGACTATTCGAGCTCAACGAATTTTCCCCCTTCGGATCTGCGTGCTAGCGACTAGAGATCTTCCTGGCTTCATCGCGGATGCGATACTTCGAAAAAACACGTCATGTCTCCCCCGTTCTTCCACCACTGCGGGCTAAATAACCATAGGCTTCTCCCTTTCTTGGTGAATGCATCAGCTCTCGTGATTGACGATAACCGAGTATGGCCCCCTGTCTGGGGTCGCCTCGAAGCTCAGGATCATTTCCCGATCCATATCATCATAGACGACTGTGACGTTTCCATTGGACTGGAACGTCCATCCGTTTTTCAGAATGATACCGCACAGATCGTTATCGACTTCCTCACAGTCGAGTTCGATTCCGGAGAACCTCCTGATTGTCCTCAGGATATCTCTACCATGTGCGTTCCTTCGTGCCAGAAGTAGTGGACGCTTGGTCTCTTGTCCCGGAAACGGAAACACGGCTTTCCCTCTCTGACTTGTGATGCCACGGGAGATAAACGTCTCTTACATATCTTCCTCCTTTTTTCCGCAGTCCCGCGTATTTTTCAGCGTTTTGGTCATTCAGTTCTACCTGAACAAGCCAATGTGCCTTGTCAGCAGTCACTGATCATATATGTGCGGGACAATTCTGTCAAAGTGCGAGCGAAGCGAGTCTTTTTGGAATTTCCAAAAGCAATGCTCCGCAAAGATTTGTGTTTAATCAAACTTCAGGCCTGCCCGAATTGCTACGCAAAGTGTTGCAGACGGGCGCATTATTTATTGCCTCGATTTAATTAAATTCCAACAGGAATAATAACATCAATAAAGCAATTCGTCAATGAACTATAGGTCAATACCATATTCTTATTTAGCTCTTGCTTTTTGAGATCTCTAGTGCTAATTTATATTTAGATATGAAAATACTGATGATTGATGATGATCAAGCAGTCTTAACTCTTTTTTCAACCGCGCTTAAAAAACACGGATATGACATAGTGACTGCTCCGGACGGAAAATCAGGAATTGAAAAAGCAAAAACAGAAAAACCTGACATGATACTTTTGGACCAGGTTCTTCCCGATATTCAGGGTAATGAGGTCTTAACAACTCTTAAACAGGATGATGCCACCAAAAGCATACCTGTTGCTATGCTCTCAAACTTTGGGCAGACCGAGCTGGTGCAAAAAGCAATTAATTCAGGGGCAACCGATTATATTTTAAAATACCAGATAGAGCCTGATGAGCTTGATACAAAAATAAGAGACATTGTGCGCATTGCGCAATCTCAGGCAGGATCAGAACAACCATTTTAAATATTAAGGTATGTTTGTGCCTATCCTTCTTCTTACAGCCGCATTAATTTTTTCAATCGCGATATTTTTTTATTTTGTTCTTAATAGAAAAAGAGGTGGACAAGTTCTACCTCAGGGAAAAAAACTGTTTCCGAGACTATCCCACCATGAAGAACTAAAACTGATTAGTGTTATTTCAAGCCTCTCAGACGGACTTATTGTTGTTGATAATAAGCTTAATCCCTGGATAGTTAATACTGCCGCAAGATCATTTTTGGGGCTAACACGGGAGAATCCCAACTTTTATGATATTGCCTCCCCTTTTCCCAGAAATCTCAATCTTGCGGAAAAAGTAAAAGACGCAATAAATTACAACCGAACCACCACTCTTCACGAAGTGCAACTTGGAGACAGGACTTTTCAGGTATTTATCGCCTCAATCGGCGATAGGAATATGACCCACTTTGCAACAAAAGAAGGGCTTTACTCGCTTGGAGCGTCAATTCTTCTTCAGGACATATCAACTGAAAAATCGCTTGAAAAGATGAAGGAAGATTTTGCCCACGTAATTATTCATGAGCTTCG
>MFOV01000002.1:36964-46797 GCA_001782515.1 Candidatus Levybacteria bacterium RIFCSPLOWO2_01_FULL_39_10
TTGCGGCGATTAAAAATTCGGCATCACTTCTAATTGCAGGAGGAATTTCGGATGATGAGAAGAAAAAGATTTTAGAAATCATCCACACTCAGTCAGAAAAGCTTTTGACGCAGATTTCATATTTTCTTGATGCAGGACGGCTCGAAGAGGGAAAATTAATATTAAATAAGACGCAGGGCGATATTGCAAAGGTGGTAAAAGAAGGAGTTGATCTTTTTTTACCTGAAGCAAAAAGAAAAAGAATAACACTCACTGCTGAGATTGGGAATGATCTGCCGTTTTTCTACTTTGACAATAACAGGATAGTTGAGGCTGTAAACAATTTACTCTCAAACAGCCTCAAATATACAAATGACTTCGGAATTGTAAAAATTACGGCAGATACTGATGATAATTACAATGCAACGGGTTCGGGAAACGTGGTTATAAGTGTTAGTGATAATGGTGTAGGAATCCCCAGACAGAAGCAGGGCCTTTTGTTTACAAAATTCAGCCAGGTTCAAAAAGAAGTAAGTGCGGAAACTCAAAAGGCAAGTAGCGGTCTAGGCCTTTATATAACAAAGGGGATAATTGAGGCACACGGAGGGCACATTTCGGTAAACTCAACTGAAGGAAAAGGAACAATTGTCACATTCACGCTTCCTATAAATAGTCAGGCAGATGATGCGTCAATTCAGCAGGTTACCAGTTCCTCAAGACCTGTAAATTAGTAAGTCCAGTAAGTTTTTCCATTACTTGCAACTTTTATTTCTCCGTCAATGTCTGTTCTCAAAACTTTGACTTTGTGTTTTTTCAAAAGCTCAACTGTGTCGCGTGATGGATGACCGTATCTGTTGTTTTCCCCGACGAGGATGACTGCCAACTCCGGTTTTATAATTTCCAAAATCTCATCAGTTAATGCTCCGCTTGACCCCTGATGAGGAACTTTTAAAATATTTACATCCCCTATTTCGGCTGCAAAGTTTTTGAGGATTTCTGACTCGGCATCACCTGTAAAAAGTACAGAAAAATTTCCGAACTTCAAAATTCCCACAGAACTTAAGCTATTTAAGTCATTATTTGATATATTTTGTTTAACTTCATCTGAACTTTTTAGCCTCGGCCAGAATATTCTAAACCTCATGCCGGACGAATCTTTAAAATTATTACCTCTTGCTAATTTTCTGGCACTCAGATTTTTGTCTGCTAATTTCTGCATTAAAAGAGCGTAAATCTCATCATTGGGTCTTTCATTTGAATCATAGAAAGACAATACTTTATATCTTTCTATAACACTTACAAGCCCTGTCATATGATCTGCGTGCGGATGAGTTAAAACAATAAGGTCTATAGTTTTATCCCAGAAAGGCATGTTGTGAGATAAGCAGTCAAGCACGCTTTTGTCCGGTCCGCCGTCAATAAGTATATCTGTTTTTGCAGGAGTTCTGATAAATATTGCATCTCCCTGCCCCACGTCACAAAAAACAATAGTTAATTTATCACTGCTATACTGGCTTATCTGAACTACCGTATAGCCGAACAAAAACACAAGTGCTATGAAAAATATAAAAGCGTTTCTTTTCACCTTCTTTTTTTAAACAAAACAAAACCTATCAGTATCAAATAATAGCCTGTAACAAGAACTGTCGGGAAAAATTTAAAAATAATCGGAGTTATTCTATCGCCCATGAAATTAACAATCCCTTCAAAATATAGAAGAAACGGAAGCGAGGTATAAAGAGCTAGCCTTCCTGCATTTTCAAAAAGAAGTCCAATAATAGCTGAAATGCCGCCTATCACCATAAGAATTGGTACTGACCAGAGAACAATAGCATTAATTGGCACTGACCAAAATGAATAGTTTCCAAAATTGATAAGAAGAATTGGAAGAGTTGCAATTTGGGCTGCAAGAGTGGTCGTCAGATCTTCTCCAACAACTGATCTTTTGATAATGTGTTTGAGTTTTGAAGAAAGGTAAAATATCGGCCTTATAAAAATAAGTCCTGCTGTAGCCATAAACGAAAGCTGAAATCCAATGTCAAAAATAAGCGAAGGGTGAACCATAAGCATTACAAATCCTGCAAAAAAAAGACTTAAAAATGCAATAGATTGTCTGCCTAAGATGCCTGCAGAGAACGCGATTATGCCCATCACTGCAGCCCGAACAATTGAAGCTTCAAAGCCGGCAAGAACTGTATAAAAAAGTATCCCAATAATACTTAATATTAATGCTGTTTGTCTTCTTAAGATTAACGAAAAAAAGGCTATTAAAAACCCTCCAAGCATTGTTATATTCATGCCTGATGCCGCAACTACATGCATAAGTCCTGTTTTCTGAAGATTTAGGTAAAACTCTTCTGGCATTTCCTGTTTTATACCAAATGTGATACCAAGCATAAGTGATGCGGATGAGGGATCAAGTGATGAATTAAAAAAATAAACAAGGTTTTCACGGAGCCTAAAAATTAAATTACTTCGGGCTTTTTTGACAATTTTATACTCAGGTTGATTCATATAAGCTGCCATATCTCTTTTCTGCCCCTGTCTCGCCCCTGGCGGGTCGAAATAATCAACAATTCCTGAGACCATAACCTGATCTCCGTATAAAAGCTGGTCTCTATTTGAAAAAAGTATGCTTATTCGTTGGGCATTGGGAAGAATCATGCTTGCTCGCTGTCCTGTTATTCCAATCTTGGGCTGGGACACAATTTTTCCTTCAAATGTAATATGTGTGCCGGGTGTGACAGGGGTAATATTTTGAATGTGGATTATGACTCGAAGAAAAAGTATGAATGAGAGAATAAGAAGAAGTAAAATAATGGTTTTTGGGCTCATCCCGTTAGAGACAGAAAACGCTCACAGCTTTGCTTGAAGCGTTTTCGTAAACAAATTGTATAATAAATTTCATTTGTGTTAGTTTTTTTTTCGTTTGATCTAAATAAACATAAGAAATTTGTCTCTAACGGGATCATTAATTGGCAGCTATATAATCCTTTATTTTCTCAAAAACCGAAACTCCCACAATTTTTTTTGAAAGAAGCTCACCTGTATCTCCGTAAGGCCGGCCGTTTATTATCTTTTCAGCTGTAACAGGACCAACGCCTGAGAGTGTTTCAAGCTCAGATTTGGACGCAAGATTTATATTGATTACCGGACCACCCGAGCCAGATTCAGATACGCTCGAACCAGAACTATTAGACAATATTTCCTCCCCCACTCTTGGTATGTAAATTTTTACGCCGTCCTGCGCTTTTTTTGCAAGATTAAGATTCTTTTCAACCCAGTCTCTGTCAGCATCCTCTGAAAGTCCTCCAGCCTTGGAAAGAACGTCAACCATTCTGGAGTTAGATTTTAGTGTGTACACACCAGGTTTAATAACAGCTCCCTGAATATCAACCACTATCTCTGAGGAGGTTTCTTCTTTGTCCTCTTCAAATACTAAACCTGAGTTTTTGCTGGAATTTTGAAAAATCTGAATGAGGCCAAGGAAAACGAGCACTATACCTATTCCTGCAATAATAAGTGCCAGGATATTTCCTTTTGAAAAAGAAATAAGTTTTTCCTGATCCATGGTTATAAAACAATTACAAACTTCTAACTACTGACTTCTAACTAACTTCCGTTAGTTGTTAGATGTTAGCAGTTAGTCGTTGTTAACTACAAAGTTTATTATTTTTCTCGGAACAAAAATTACTTTTTTAATCTCTTTCCCTTCCAGATACTTTTTGACTCTCTCATCTTCTCTCGCAAGAGATTCTACTTCTTCCCTACTTGATACTTGATACTTAATACTTAATACTGATCTTAGTTTTCCGTTTACCTGAACTGCAATTGTTACAATCTCCTCGGTAATATTTTCCTCATCGTATTTGGGCCACGGCTGTGCATGGACGCTCCATGCAAAAGATTTACGCGAATTTTTAGATCCGTGGATATCCGCAGATTTATCTGTGTCAATCTTTGAAAGGCGAAGCCTTTCCCACAATTCTTCTGTCATAAACGGCGCAAAAGGCGCAAGAAGTAAAATATAAGTTTTCAAGGAGTCCTTTGAAATCTTTCCGCGGCTTTCATACAAAACATTTGTAAGTGTCATAATCTTGGCAATTGCCGTATTGTATCTTAAGCTTTCTATATCCTCTCCCACTCCTTTTACAGCTTTGTCAACTGCTTTTTTAACTTCAATCGAACTTTGCTCAGCCACATTGTTTGACTGACTCTCAACCAGTCTTTTAACTCTTTTGAGAAATCTCTCCATGCCTTCAATTCCCGAGTCTCTAAAATCCCCGCCCTGCTCATATGGTCCTAAAAACATCAAATAGCATCGCAGTGCATCGGCTCCAAAGCTTGCGATATATTCATCAGGATTTACTATGTTTCCTCTGCTCTTGCTCATTTTTGCACTGTCTTTTATAAGAAGTCCGTGAGCACGGAATTTTGTGAAAGGTTCATCAAAATCTAAATAATTAAGGTCAAACAAAGCTTTAGTTATAAACCGAGCATATAAAAGATGGAGAACAGAATGCTCTGCCCCTCCTATGTACATGTCAACCGGCAACCACACCGCCCTTTTGGCGGAAGCTCGAAGCTCGAAGCTCGAAGCTCGAAAGATTTGTTTCGGATTTCGGATTTCGGATTTCGGATTTTCCCAAGATTTTGAAGGGAAAGGAACTTTGTCACTATCCGTGGCAAGATATCTTAGAAAGTACCAGCTTGAGTCCAGAAAGGTGTCACAGACATCGGTTTCGCGCTTTGCAGGGCTATCGCAGTTTGGGCATTTTGTATTAACAAACTCTTCATCCTGTGCAAGCGGAGCAACACCTGTGCCGAGTGGTTTAAAATTTTCAACGAATGGAAGCACAACTGGCAAATCCTTCTCAGGTACAGGAACTATTGCGTGTTCTTTCCCATCGATCTTAATATAATCTTTTCCATATTCAATTTTTAATTTTTCATTTTTAATTTTTAATTTCGATTCCCAGCAGTTACAACAGTAAATGATGGGAATCGGAGCTCCCCAATACCGCTGGCGGGAGATCAGCCAGTCTCGAAGATGATAACGAAGTTCCCTTTTTCCTATTTTTTTCTCCTCAAGGAAGTTGAGTATTTTGTGAAAATCCTTCTCACTATCCCACCCCGTCCAATCGCCTGAGTCTATGATTTTGCCTTGCGAATCCCAGCACTCAATTTTATCATCTGCTGATTTAGGTTTTTCGAGCACATATTTAATCGGAAGTTCGTATTTTTTTGCAAATTCAAAATCTCGCCTGTCATGTCCGGGAACAGCCATGATTGCACCGGTCCCGTATTCCATCAGAACATAATCTGAAATCCAAACAGGAATATTCTCATTTGTTGCAGGGTTTATGGCATACAAACCCGAAAAAACTCCCTCCTTTGCTTTATCAGGAGCATCAAGGCCCAGGCCTGTTTTTTTCTTTGATTTTTCTACATATTCTCGAACTTCTTCCAACTTTGAACTTTGAACTTTGAACTTTGAACTTAGGAGCGAAGCGACGATCCCGTGCTTTAGTGACAAAACCATAAATGTTGCACCGAACAATGTATCAGGCCTTGTTGTAAAGACCTCAATACTCCAGTTATCTGTTTTCTGTTGTCTGTTTTCAGTATTTAGTTTGTCAGTTTTCTGTTGACCGGTTAACAGACTCGCCGATTGACTGTTAGCCGATAACTGAGAACCGAGAACTGAGAACCGAATTCGTGCTCCCTCGGATCGTCCTATCCAGTTTTTCTGTGCAAGAACAACTTTTTCACTCCAGTCAATCCGCGATAATCCTTTCAGCAACCTATCCGCGTAAATCGTAATTCTAAAAAACCACTGCTCAAGCTCTTTTTTCTCAACAGGTGTTTCACATCTCTCACAAACTCCCCCCCTCTCCCCGCCAAGCCGGACCTCCGGGGATGCTTCAACTTTTAACTTTTCACTTTTCACTTTTAACTTGTTTATGACTTGCTCGTCCGCTAGTGTTGTTTTGCAGCTCGGGCACCAATTGACCTCAGCTTTCTTTTTCTCTGCCAACCCTGCTTTAAAAAGCCGAATAAACAACCACTGGGTCCACTTATAATAATCGGGTTTGTAAGTTTCGACAGTTCTTTCGAAGTCGTAGGCATTTCCGATCATGTGAAGCTGTTCGTAAAATCTTTTTTCAGATATTTCAGCCTGTTTTGCAGGATGCGCGCCAATTTTCAAAGCATAGTTTTCAGAATGAATTCCGAATCCGTCAAGCCCGATCGGCTCAAATACGTCTTTGCCTTTCATCCTCATAAAGCGGCCAAAAACATCTGATCCTGTGAAAGCATACATATTTCCTACATGGAGTCCTTCAGCCGAAGGGTATGGAAACATCATCAGATTATAAAAAGGGTTTTTAGCAGAATCTAAATCCGGGTGATAAATTTTTTGTGCCTGCCAAAATTTATTCCATTTATTTTGCAACTCTAAATAGTTAAATTTTATATTTGGATTTTTGGATTTCATTGGGAATTGCTTGTCCACCAAAGCATTTTATGCGTCGGCGGAAAAATTTATAAGATGATTATAGCAGATAAATGCGGTTTAAATTGTCAAAAAGATTGAGGAGCACCGTGGCAAAAGATATATTAAATATTAAATAGTAAATATCAAGTTTTTGCCAGCAAAAAAGCACATGGTAGAGTAAACGAGAAAATCCCGTCGGGGTTTGAACGCAAGCGTCCAAACATCAACAAAGACTTCCAAGTCTTCCTCCTTTACCCTTTCGGGTACCATGTGCTTTTCGCACGTTGTCGATCCGAGGCCCTTTTGGGCGTAGGACGACTTGTCCCTAATAGCCTTTCGGCGACGTGGGAACTTGTTATTCAGTTGTGTCATCAGTGAAGATAGGGCTGAGACGGCGTTTGGTCTGGAAGCACATAGGCTTCCGGATCAAAGTCCTCTTCTCTGAAGCCTGTCTGTTCAGGAACCTGCGTTCTTATCGCCTGAAGAGCTCTCTCTGCCCTGTCACGCGACTCGATGAGTCGGCTGTATCTTTCCTCGCACTCCTCGAGGTCAATACGCCTCACCCGCATTCCTGCGATAAATCCGCTCAGGACACCGATGAAAAGTCCGACTACGATTCCGACTAGGAATTCCATCTTCCTCATCCTCCGAATTGGGTGCTTAGTGAGGGCTAAAACCTCTGTTCGGATTTCTCCGATCCAAGCACCCTGACTAGTCGGCGACTTAGGTCTCCTACTGGAGTTCGAACTCTTGAAGCAGGCTGCCCGGCGGGATGTGAAACTCGTATTCGTCGGTGAGCCTAGGCTCTCCGCAGAGCACCCAAAGCTCATAACCGTCCGGAACACAGCTGGCGGGAATCACGTTTTGCTGAAGATATGCACTCTCAGGAGCGACATCCTCAACAACTAGCACATTTGGCCCGTCTCTTAGCAGTCCATGCCTGAAACCGGGACCGTCCACGTACCAATAGCTGTAGTAATGGTTGGTGCCGATCCTCCCTGAACCCAGGAAGAACGATCCGTCAAGATCACTCCTTTGCCTAAGGGCAACAAGCGAAGTCCTGACGTCATGAGCCGGTGGCTTAGCAAGCGACAGGTATTTTGGCAGCGAATCGCTGGCCAATATATACCCGATTACAACTCCCGCAATCAGCCACAAGAAGACGGTTATTACAGCAAAGCAGCCAACTTCTTCTCTCTCTTGCGGCTCCCTGGTGCGCCATCTTGCCCACACTCGGTAGAGCAAGTAGAAGACGATCCAGGGAATAACGACCATCAGAATCAAAGTAAGCATCTTCTGCTCCTTTCAAGAGCTGTGCGCCTTGATGGCGTTGTGGCTTCTCACCCGCAGTCAGTGTTCGAATGAACCCTGACTAATCGTTTGGTTCTGATGCGGTGCTTAGGGCCTCCCAGCCTGTTCCACCACAGTGGACACAGGACTCACCGTGGGAGTCGATACCGTCCCTGCACCATATGCAAGATTCCTTTGACTTTGGAAGATACTTCATCTCCTTCTCCTTATCCTTATCGGAGATGGGATTTAGGGTTAGGGTCGATTTCCAAGAATCAGGAGGAATCTCCTGCTCCAGGATGGTCACCTCCACGGAAACCTTCTGGACCCGGCGGTGGTTGAAAGCCCATTCTTCGAGCTGTCTCACCACCTCTTTTGGTGTTCCCTTGAAATACATCTTCTGCTCCTTTCGAGCTGGTGCGCTGTAAGCGCGTGTCTTGGATTGACGCTAGGCGTGTCGGGTGTGAAGTCCGACTATTTGAACTTCTTCAGGTTAGAAGTCAAAGAGAACGTACCTGAAGAAGTAGATTATTGGCCAGGCCCACAGCAGGATACCAATCAGCCACACTACCCAGAATTGGGTGATGACGAGGCCGAAGGATGGTGGTTCCAGTTCCCTGATCGTACCTCGCAGATCGTCCAAGCCCACCTGGTAGGCGGTCTCGGACTTCGGGAGATCCTTGATCTGTTCAAGTCTCTCGATGATCCGATTGACGGACTCGTAGAGAAGTGAGAGATCGTTCGCAGGGGTCTGGAAGATGGGCACCGAGTAGCCCTGAGTGATGCCATGCCGCTCCATGTTGGACTTGAGATCCACCATATAAACAAGCATGTCATCGGCATCAGCCGCGACTTGAGCTCTGTGAGCCACCGCCTCGACGTCCCTACTCAGTTCATAGCCAGTTCTGCATGAACCGACGAGGATGAGGATGGCGTAGGCCAAGGCTACAACAGCCATGATCCGTGCAGACTTCTGCACCCAAGTACCTCTGTAGTACATGCTGCTCCTTTCGTGAGCTGTGCGCCTTGATGGCGTTGTGGCTTCTCACCCACAGTAGTCGAGAACTCTCGCCTACTAGTCACTGTTTGTAGCCTAGTTCCATCGCCTGAGATAAAGGCCAACCAGAAGAACACCTACGGATATGATGCCACAAGAGATTCCGACAGTTGTCGAAATCGTCGCCATTGTAGCGTTTCCTTGTTTGGACCAGGCCTCCCCCTGAAGAATCCATAGCCCTCCAAAAATGAGCCAAATTGAGCTCAGCACAATCCAGCGCTTCCAAATCAAGCGCATCTTCTGCTCCTTTCAAGAGCTAAAGAGTTGATTCCTTAAGGAGACCTAGTCGTCTTGGGCAACCATCACCTCGGGATCCAATGAGTATATGGACTCGCGCTGACATGACGGACAGTCCTTGGGATCGACTGCTTCAACACAATCGATGACTCCTGCTTCGCGGAGACGGCACTGTTTCTCTACTTCGCTGTTCTCAAGCGCGATGAGAGTGTGACCTTTGACACACATTGCGTTATACACGGCGTTTCTCCATACTCGGTTTGGAGTTTGGGCCTAAGTGATTTGCGATTGCTTCTCCTATGAAACCACGTTGTAGTCGACGATCTCAAAACCCATCCGGTCTTGAAGAATCTCAACCGCGGTTGCGAGCTCCCCTGTTGTCGCTCCTATTCGAAACCCCCAGGCTCCGTCTGCCCGCTGAATTGGATCGTTTGTTACGCGGTCTCGTATCGCTTCGGCATCAAGCCTTGACGAAAGTCTGTCAACGATCACGTCGATATCCGGATCATCCAGCTCAAGATATTCACCAGGCGGCAGCTTGATGAAAATCTCAATGCCTGTTGCTTTCCTGCTCGCACTCTCTGCGTAGCGGTAAGCGGTTTTGACCGAAGCTACCGAGTCGTTGGGTTTGACAGGGATCTGGATGCCTTCGAAGGTCAGGTTGATAGCCTCACCAATATGGGTGGCAATCTGAACCGCCCGCCTAACGACGACTCCTATGTCCTGACCCGGAGTTGCCTCATAAGTGAGCATGCTGCTCCTTTCGTGCTTGTC
>MFOV01000003.1:0-14355 GCA_001782515.1 Candidatus Levybacteria bacterium RIFCSPLOWO2_01_FULL_39_10
TAGAATAGGACGGGCGGAGCGCTTGCACTGAGTAAGCCGAAGCGAGGCCCAGAAGCAGAATTAAAAAAAGGGGCCAGAATAAAGCAATTCTGCGGCTAAGAAGTCAAATCAGGAGTTTAAAATAGGCGATTTTATAATATAATTTATTCTGCTGTTTCTAGTAATGAACCGTATCCTCTTTCTTGCAGCCACTGGCCAATTATTGATTCATTAACTGGTTTAATACAATTCTCTTTTATAAAAGCTTCGTCTCTTTCTGCCTCTCTAGCTTGTCTACTACATGTAGAAATATTGTTTTGATATACAGTAAAAAGATTATCAACATGTGCTTCATCCTGAACTTTTAACATATCCCTTTCGACTTGAAGCTCTTCTTCTTTTTGAACATAGTTAAGAAACATCATAAATGAAATAAACGCGAGAAAGATCAATACAGTTAAGGCCATGAAGGCTTTTGCAATCTTATTCATAATTAGTATCCGAAATAATCATAACTGTTTCCGTAGTCATAATTATACAAACTTGAACCATAATCATAGCTACTACCATATCCGCCATTATCGTAAGTCGAGTCATATCCACTGCCATAATTATAGTCATAAGGATTGTAATCATTGTAGTCATAAGTTGAACTATAGCCACTACCACTATTACTATAATCGTAAGGGTCATAACTATCATTTAAAGAATCATAAAGACCAGAGCTATAATCATATGATGAATCATAATCGTAGTTGTTGTAAGAAGATCCATAAGGGTCATAATTGTAATAATCATAAGTATTAATCCCGTAATCGTAATCATAAAGATTAGAATAATTAGAGCCGTAATTGCCTAAACCATTATCATAATCATTAATATTGTAGTAGCTAGTATTTGTGAGTCCGCTCCTCCAAGATGTACCTGAAATATCACCACTAAAGTAACTTGTATTTGTTAAGGGGCTATACCATTCCGTAAATGATAAACCATCATCAAAATTATAATAAGTTGTATTAGTGAGTGAACTATTCCAAGATGTACCTGAAATATCACCGGAGTAATAAGAAGTATCCGTTAAATCGCTATGCCAGATTGAACCGCTTTTACCATCATCAAAATTATAATAACTTGTATTTGTAAGGGGACTATACCATGAAGTCCCACTTGCATCACCAGAATAATATGTGGTGTTTGTCAAATCACTTGTCCACGAAGTAATGTAATAATTAGCTGCATAACTTGGCTTAATTAAATATACTGATGCAATGATAAAAAATACGAGTATATAAAATAAAGTAAAAATTTTATTCATATTTATGATTATTGCCCACCATTATACATCTTAGACACAAGTTTATCAAAGACGCTGAATTGGAAGTATTTTGAAATTATTTTTCATATTTGAAGAAGAATTCCAAGAATTTGGAAAACAAACCCTAATGCAAATAAACTAAATCCAGCTATACCTAATCTTCTATTTTTAAGATGTTTCTTCTGATAATATTTACCGGTTTTCATATTCATTTTGAGTATTAGATCATCATCAACATATCGATTTATATTTAAATAAGGATACAGCATTATTAATGAAGCAATAGTATTAACTCCCAAACCCGAAATAATAAATATGGTTGAGTAAGTCATACTTCTCCTAATTTTTTCACCGGCCAATTAGTTTTCATTTTTGTTACTAATTTCTTTGATATACTGATTAAGACTGAAATTAACTCTTCCTTTTTGAAGTAAAATTTCCTTTGCTTTTATTGGTGACATTTCGTGATCTAATACTGCTAAGGCTAGATCAAATAATACACGGGTATCTACAAAAATTATGTCTGTGAGTTGTTCATTTTCTTCTGGTTTAGTATAGGCTTTTGATCTATCCGCTGGATTACGTATTAAATCATAATTTACAATAAGTCCTCCAATGACATCTGGATAATTAATCTTGTTTTTTAAAAGTAAATGTTTAAAAACTTGTATTACATAAGTAATTGATGGGTAAGAATTACGAGTACCCTTAACCTCGGCTAATATAATTAAATTTTTATATTTAATAAGCAAGTCCTCCCTAAGGTCACTTTTCCTCGTTCTATCCATATCTTCAACCTCCAGCTGAAAAATATTGGTTAACGTTATGATTACTGATTCCTTTAATTTATCCCCTGATTCAGTTAGCAGGTCATGAAGGTAGGCATATTTTTCTTTAGCTTTGACCTTTCTCTCCTGGAAAGTTGCGATCTTTTTTTTCGTCTCATTGACAAGATCGTTTATCTTTTGATCAATATTTGAGACTTCTTTGGGATAATACTTATTATCTGTCGACCAATCAATATCTGTGATTTCTGGAATAAACTCAGGATAGATTTTTGCGAGTGCTTTCAGTAGTTTTACAATAACTCTAAGGTAATCTTTATAAGCAGGTAATACTAAAAAGGCCGGCCTATCTTCGTTTGAAAAACTATAACCCCAATTAAAATAAATGCCGACTTCTTCATCATTTCTGTTAACATAAACTGGAAAAATAGTCCAATTTTTCTGACTACTTTTGGACTCATATTGCTCTATCTCTATATATTTTGAGGGAGGAATCTTAATAAGAGGCTCTAAGTCTTCGAGTACCATTCTCAAAGGTCTTTCTTCTGCCTCTAAAGCGAAATTTACTGTTTTATCATTACCACTAGAATCAGTAAGTTTTGCGTGTGGTATGCCCAGCATGCTGAGAGTGCTAAAACTACAGTCCTCAGCTAAAACAATTAAAATACCTCTATTTTTATGCCAGTATTGTAAAAAATTAATTATCTGTTTTTCGCTAATTATTTTTGCTTTATCCTCAAACTTATCCTTAAGCGGTGGAGTTTTTGTTAACTTAACAAAAATTATTTTATATTCGTAAATGGCAAGCGGTGAATAAAAGGAGGCTCCTTGATTACTTGAGCCATCTTTAGCGATGGTGGAAAAAGCGTCACTTATATAACCTAAGTCAACATCAATACCCATTTTTGCAACCGTTTCCTGTTCTTTTTCTCTAAAATTGACAAGTAAAATACTAGTTTTCATTTTTCATCCTCCACAACTGCTATTTCTTCCGGCGTGAGGCCGTAGAGATTATTGAGGCTAATTATACTCTCGAGGCTAAAATAAAGCAATCGAGGCTATTGTATTTTGGCTGATTTTTCTAGATTATGTTTAATGCAAAGAAGTCTTACATTCTTTACTGATAGACTTGTTCCACCTTTTGAAAAAGGAAGATCATGATCAAAGTGTAGATTTCTTTTCTCAGAACAAAGAACACATTTTCCGTTATCTCTTTTCCAAACTTCTTTTTTCACTTCTGTTGGGATCAATCTTGTATGTAAAATCTCTTCTTTTGTTAGAGACCTTTCATATTTTTGACTCTTAGATAAGCGAAGAATAAATCTAAAAACATTTCTTCCATTATCAAATACAACTTTATAATCTATAAGCTCGAAGAAACCTTTCAAAGACCAGACTCCTGGAAGGATTTTCTCATAAACTTTTACAATTTCCGGATTCTTACCTTCCTTTTTGTATTTTTCAACTGCTTTTATAAACAGTCCGTTTTGAGTCAATTTTCCTGAAGAAAGTAAGTCGGGTTGATCTTCATATTTTGGATTATGATTGTAGGCTTTTTTAATAACATCGTGGCCTTCATATTCTATTGTAATTCCATCTTCATGAACTCTATCGCTGTACGGAGCATTCGATCTTTGAGACATTAAAATAACTGAATAAGAATTATTGAGGTGAAAATTCATTCCTCTCTGAAGAGTTTGGACATTTTCAGTGTCACACATTTCCCGGTAACTTAAAATGTCATCTCTAATTTTCATCAATTTCTAAATTTTCTCTAAAGTAATCCTCAGTCTCTTTATCCATAAAATGAACATAAACTCCTAAATGAGCTCTGGACATTAAAACTCTATACACATGTTTTAAATGTCTTGTTAACTCACTGTTGTTTCTTTTAACCATCGAATCGTACGAATTATTAGGAATACTAATCCATCCCCCTTCTGATTTTCTATAAACAAGGTCGTTGCTAAATATTACCCCTATATAGTCAAACTCAAACCCTTGAGCTGTATAAACAGTTCCAACCTGTTCCATGCCCTCTAGATCAGTCGCCCATTTCCAAAATTCATCTTTCTTTTCCCATGGCATAGCAAAATCACCTATTACAACATCTTTTACTAGAGTCCCATCAGGATTTGGATTACTCCATGGCCAACAAAACCCTGCTACAATTCTTGCTGAATTTTCTTTTTCTTTATTTCTGGCTCGGATTTCTTCCATCATCTCCTGTGGAGAGTTAAAAATTCGAAATTGCATCTTTGGATCATATTCCGCAATAGCCGATTCTCTAATTTCAAGAACTTTATCTAACCACTGCAAATAGGCATCGGAGCCAGAACACCTGAATTGTGTTTTCAAGTCAAACCCAAAGATATTTTTATCCTCTAATCCAAAACGCTTTGCAGCATCTTTAATTAAAGAGACACTTCCAATCTCACTGGGTCTTACAATTTGATTCTCGTCGATAAAAAAAATGTTAAGCTTGGCAAGCCTTAGCAGTTCATCGATTTGGGGTAAATTCGTTCTCAGCTCTCGGGGAGTATATCTACTTATACTTGTCTCTCTAATTCTATGAGCCTCATCGCAAATTAGGATATCAAAAGAATCTGCCTCTGCTGAAATAAAGCTATTAAAAAATTTGAACAGGTTTCTCGCTCTAGATCCAACAATTCCTCTAAGAGTATTTGTAAAGGCTGACGAACCAGTAGCATGAACAACTTTTTTACCTTGCCGTAACAATTCTCCCATTACTTCTAAAGCAATTACAGATTTACCTGTTCCTGGTCCCCCTTTAACTATGATTAAAGTCTTTTCTTTTAATTTTGAGAGATCTTTTGCTTTATGCATTATTAAATTATAAGCTGGTATTTGATCGTCTATTAAATTAAATATTTGTCTCTGGTTTATCATTTCATTAGTGTGGTCAAGAAGTTTTTTAGATGGCCCAATCGGACTTCTGGCAAAACGCTCGTAAACAATCTGTCCTTTTCCGCTCTGTAGACGTTCTTTTAGATAATTTCCTAATTCAACCGCTTCTTCTTTTGAAAAAATTGGATATGTATTTATTAAATCGGAAAACTTTAATGATCTAAGAACTGAATCTTTTTTCTTAGAATAATTATGTGCATATATTGACGCACTCAATTTGGGGGCATTTTCGTCTTCGAAAATTTTAATAAAATCTTTTAAACCAAAATAATATCCCTGAACTTGAAGGGCAGGATGAGCTACTTCAGCCCATGAGCCTCGATAATTGACTTTTACATTACCCTCTATGTCTGACTTTCTTATGCTATCATTCGACCACTGCTTTAACTCTAAAATAACAACATTTTCATTTCCTTCAATATCAAATCCAAATAACAATACATCTATCCTGGTCGAGGCAAATGGAAGTTCATATTCAACAACTATATGATTGTCCTTAAGACCAGCATAGGTAAAACTATTATTTAAAATTGCTAATGAATTTGCCCATGATCTATACTCCGATACCCCTGGTTTTCTTTTGTAATAAGCAGTATATTTATCAGCAGCGCGATCTGCAATGCGATTTAGCATTACGTCTTCATTAAAGTTCTCTATTGTCTCATCATAAAGAATCATAGTTAAAGTTTGTCATATTTCTCATGCTTGCCCTTAGCTTTATAGATTGGGTATTTTTTTTCATTTTTTTTCATTTTACCTTCTAGTGCTTTTTTAATATCTATCTTTAAATCGCTACTCATTAATAATATCCAATACAAAACATCTGCTAATTCTTCGCCAATTTCTTCTTTATGTTCTCTAATGTGTTTGCGAATTTCAACATCATTTCGCCATTGAAAATGTTCCATTACTTCTGTGGCTTCTAAAACTAAAGAGAGCGATATATCTTTAGGATTATGAAATTGTCTCCAATTCCTTTTGTTACGAAATTTTTTAATTCTATCAGTCAGTTTTTTAATATCGGACATAGTTAAATCATTAAACCCTTCTCTCGTAAACTAGAAAAATTATTTTTTGTAACAATGATGTGATCGAGAATTTCAATACCAAATATTCTTGATGCATCTTCAAGTCGCCTTGTAATTCCTACATCTTCTGGTGATGGTTCTGGATCGTTTGAGGGATGATTATGACCAAGTATTATTTGGGCCGCTGATGCCTTTATTGCTTCTCTAAACACTTCTCTGGGATGAACAATGCTTGAATTAATAGAACCAATTGAAACATTTTTATTTATTAATTTATTTCTTGAGTCTAGAAATAAAATGACAAAATGTTCTCTTTTTTCTCGACCAATACTTTTTTGCAAAAATTTGGCTACTGCTTCTGATGAATTAAGTAACTTTTTTTGTGGAATTTGTTCTCTTGAATATCTTTCTGATATTGCTTGGAATAATTTAAGACCAAATATGTTATTCGGTCCAATACCCTTAACCTGTTGTAAATCCTCAGGTGATGCATCCAATACTTCTCTTAAGGTTCCAAATTTTTTGGTTGCTTCTTTTGCGATATCCTTACAATCTCTGAATGGCGTTCCAAGGGTTAAGAGAAGCTCCACAATTTCATAGTCAAGAAATGCATCAAGTCCGCCCTGTAAAAATCTTTCTCTTAATCTAGCCCTGTGTCCCACGCCCTTATGTCTTTTGATGGATTCTGCAATTTTATTGCGACTCAGATTCTTATTCATTTGTGGGATTATAGTACGATTGTAGCAAAAAAGATAGATTTTTTGATTTGAAATATTCTAAACTTGATATAATTTGTTCAGCGAGCAATATGACTGGAAAATTTAAATTTACAATTCTCACTCTGATAATTTTGTCCTCTTTATTCATCGCAAAAACAATTAGCGCTCAGATTAATTTACCAGTAATCACAACTGTATGTGAACATAGGAATGGAGCGCTTTTTGCATTTGATGATGGATTTAGTATTCATAAAAATTGTCCATCAAAAACCAGAAGAGTCGTATTGATCGGAGAAAAAGGATTCACTCCTGAAAAAATAATTCATGTATGCTTTGACGTTGCAACTGCAAATTTAAGTGTAATGAAAAATGGTACTTGTTTTCCTCATGTCGAATGGAAGATTCCTGTGCAGTGCGTGGATGGCTCACCATGTATTCCTGATAATCCTAACGATACATTCTTTGATCCGCCTCAATTAGAAGAGTAGCTTTTACATATACATGTAATCATTAAATTGCCGAGTTATATTTATTTGTCAGTCACAACCTAAATAATAATTTATCTCGTTGTTTTTCAAGTTCAGATAGACTTTTTCCTGCAGCCTTTTTGTTTTGAATTGGGTAATTTCTACCATTTATAACTTGTTTCATATAGCTAATTTTGCTATCAATTTCTTTAAGTTTTTGATCAAACTCTTCTTCTTGCATATGGGAATTATACTCTTTTTGAGGCTGGAAAGCGAGGTTTGGTAGGCTTGCATTTTTCTGGTATAATACCAATCCGTGAATAAGACACAGAAAATTATACTTAGTATTTATACCATTTCCTCTTTCTTATTTTGGCTGTTTCTATTTGCAGAGAACGTAGACGGCTGTACAGACGAAAGCTTGGGATGCATAATAGGATTTCCGGCATTTATTCTATTTATAGTACTCTTCATACTCGGAATCCCAACTCTTATTTTATTTCTCCTTTGGCGGGATAAGAAAAAATAATCCTCTAATTGTTTTTCCTATTCTGTCAATCTAAACACTTTACATTACGAATTTCCGGGAGTATAATCTGCCGCACAATGGGACTTTTTAGTGCGCTTTCAGGAAGAACTGACGTTCTATCTTACGAAATTTATTTCGACGATAAAGATACTGTATCTGTCAAAATAAACCCCAGAATTACTCCGATAAAATTAGAATACATAAGATTTTTTACCTGTTACTGGGCAAAAGTAGTATTTAATTTTAAAGGCTCTTCTCAATTTGCCTCACAATTTTTATTGGAAATGTTTAACATAATAAATCAAAAGGGAATAGAAAAAGGCTACGACAACCTGAACATCTTTGAGGCAGTAGGAGTTAATGATGTTATTAATTTTTCTGATTTCCCTAAATCAAACGTGGTAACAACTCTTTCCGGAAGACTTTTTGCTTGGAAAAACGGCAGCCGAACAATAGATACTCATTTTCCTCTCTCAGTCACTGAACAACAAGTGGTTTATAGTGTCTTGGCAGTTCTGCAAAAAGCTATTAATGAAAATAAGGAAAATAAAGAAAATATTATGCTTCTAAAAGATGTAACGTATTATATGTTGATGGCTTATGCCAGTGGAGCTGGTGGAAATCTACAAGATCTTACTGGAGTACCAAATGGAACTTTTCTTTATCTAACTTCTCCGGAGTTTACGGGGTAGTTAACCCCATTCATTAATCAATCCTGCCTGGTGGTGGAGTTCAAGGATTTTTTTTGAGGCCGAGACGCGAGTCCGTTCGGCTTCGCTCAGGATAAATCCCCGAGCGGATCGCACACTAGTTAAAAGTTAGAAAGTTCGTAAAGTTGAAGGGGTTAATTCTTTTTGACGGTAGAATATGGAAGATAGAAAGTAGATTGTTGAAGATAGAAGGTTGCCCTGTATAAATCTGAAGAAATTTAACAGGGTAAATAAAGTCTATTCGGCAAGATTCGGCAATATCTGGCAAGATTCGGCAACATTTGGTAATATATTCTTATGAAAATACCACCCGCTTATACAATTACTCCGGAAATGATAGATATAATCACAAAAATTGAAGCTCATAAAATACATTTTTCGACCTTAGAAATTCCCGGAAATATTAAAGATAGAATTCAAAGAGTAAGTCTTTTAAAAAGCTCTCTTTATTCAGCGCGTATTGAAGGAAACCCTCTAAATTTTGATGACATATCATCTGAAAAACCAAAGGGGGAAAATAAAATTGAGATCTTTAACATTATTGAAGCCTCTAAATTTATTGAATCTAGAAAGACAAAGAAGATTACAAAAGATATACTCTTAAAAATTCACAAAATTATTTTAAAGAACGTAGATTCTGAGGCCGGATTTTTCAGGAAAGAACAAAGCGCAATTTTCAATCAGGCAGGCGTTGCGGTATATATGCCTCCTTCAATTTTTGAAGTTCCGAAATTACTGGATGAATTATTAACATATATCGAAAGTGATAATGAAAAATTTCCCTTAATTAAAGCTTTTGTCTCTCACCTACTTTTTGAAAAAATTCATCCCTTTTTAGACGGGAACGGAAGAGTGGGAAGATTACTGATTTCTCTGATATTAAAAGCAAAAGGCTGGAATTTTAATTTCGGAGTTCCATATGAAGAGTACTTGGATGAAAATAAAGTAGAATATTATTTTCATTTGGATCAGGGATTAACAAAAACTAATGATTATTTGGTTTTTATGCTTAATGCATATTTATTTGAAATCGAGAAAATAAAAAAACTTATTGAGGATGAGACCGGTAAAAAAGAGACCTTATTTCTGCCTCCACGACAGGAAGAAATTTTAAATATTATTAAGGATCACAAGATTGTATCTTTTGACACGATAAAAAGAAGGTTTTTAAAAGTACCGCAGCGTACACTCAGATATGACTTAAAAAAACTTACCGATAAAGGGTTCGTGGAAAAAACAGGAGAAACAAAAGGAAGTTATTATAGAATAAAACAAATGGTTAATGATTGATGATTTAAGAATTAAGACTTAATTCTACTCGACGGTAGAATATAGAAGATAGAAAGTAGATTATTGAAGATAGAGGGTTGCCCTGTATAAATCTGAAGAAATTTAACAGGGTAAATAAAGTCTGTTCGGCAAGATTCGGCAATATCTGGCAAGATTCGGCAAGACATAAAACCGGGATCACCGGAGTCAGCAATTAGTAATTGGTATTAGTTTTTAAAATTTGAACTAGGGGGAGATTTTGATGTTGGTTTTTCTGAGTGCGTTATTTGCTCTTTCAAGCCTAATCTTTTCTCTTTTTTCTGTCTCCTCAGACAAAACTTTTTCAAATTTGTCCTGACAATCTTTGTTGGTGCAAATAGTCTGAGTGTGTTCAAGGAGCATAAAACCGTTATCATTTAAGATTTTCTCGGTCCAGGTTCTGGAAACACGCCTTTTGCTTCCGCATCTGTCACAAGGATAATCGGAGTATGTTTTTGAATTTCCAATTTTAGGCATAATAACCAGAGTTAAATAAAAAAGAGGTAGGAGGGTTTATTTAAATCCAGCTCTATTATAGCACATATAAGCGCATAGCGCTTGATGGATTACTCCCCGGTGTATTTGAAAGATTGCGCTATCTGATCCAAATAATGTATTACAATATAATTAATGTCCAAAAACAATAAACATAAATTAATTGCCAGCAAAAAGATCCTTTTGATTCTTATCTCTTTATTATTCCTATCTCTTCTTTTAATTAACAAGGCTCAATTATTTAACACCTTTCTGCCAATGAGTGTAGAGAAAATTCCGATGAAGGTTTATTACGAAAAAAAATCAGGTTGGAAAATGTCCTATCCTGCAGATATGAAAGTTGTTTCCAGTCCGGTAAAAGAGCGGGTAATTGATCCAGATGCAATAGGAAATGCTGTAGATTTTTGGATTTATGGACCAACGCAAAATGAGGGAACGGAATTCCACGATGGGTTATTTATAACTATATTCACTGCAAACAAAAATCCTGATACTAATCTTAAGGAATTTGCGGATCAAAAAAGTAAATACAATCAGGGTAACTCAACTTATCCGGTAACTAGATTATTGGCAAACGGGATAAGTGGGTATCAGTTCTTAAATCCAGAGTATGGGAGGACTTTAAATATATTTTTACCTTACGAAGACCGCGAAGACAAAGTTTTAATTATGTATATTGTTTCGGAAGGAAAATATAAGAATAACTATGATAATATCTATAAAAATATGCTGGAAGCATTTAGTTTCGTCAGGGATTCAGATTAATTATAAAAATCTGATTGATTTGATGATTTCTTCAAACTCTTCTTCATACGCTGATGGATCCGGCTCTTTGGAAATCTGCAAAATCCTATCGCCATTTTCTAAAAGGTAAAACGTAAATTCTTCGTCGCTTGTGGGCGATTTAATAATATATTTGTAGAATGTCCCGCCAGGCAAATCTTCTGTTTCTTTGGAGACTATTTCATTAAGTGGAACTTCTGGTCCTCCCTCTCCACATGCGGGATCCATAAGATCTTTCTCTATATCTTGATGACAACCAATATTAAATTTGTCGATGAAAATTTTTATTTGTTCAGAATTTGGTCTACTATTATCTCCTATTTCTGTTTGATAAGAAGCTAAAATAATATCATAATCTTTCTCATCCACATACCACCTATTAGGATAGTTAAAGGATATTTTTAAATCTTCACTTATATACTTAACTGTACCTGTTTGTTGCAAACTGAGAAAGAATACTACAGAAAACGCAATTAGAATTGCAATTATTAAAAAAAATATTTTTCTGTGTTTATTTTTTACCTTGATCATGTGGTACAACTACTTTAGTTTGCTCTTCTGATTTATTTCCTGCCAAATCCTCTACCCCAATACTTATTATATACTCTCGCCCGTCAAAATCCCAATCATTTCTTTGAGCATTAAGATAGATAATATCTCCAAAATCACTAACAGTTGGCATTTCCTCGCCGTATTCATCTTTTATTTGAATTGATTTAGTCAATAAATTCGATTCCTCAATGAACCCTTCAATTATCACGGGAATCAGTTTTCCGTTTGGTGGCCAGAGAATGGAGGGGTCCGGCCAGATATATATAAGGGGAGGGGTTCTGTCTATACTTATTCCATCCGCAGTAATAGCTGACACATTACCTGCCTTATCCCTGCATTCTCCGGTAACAGATTGATTTTTCCCCTCGGTTGATACAAGAATTGGATCTGTAACCCAAGAAACGCCAGAAAGAGAATCTGTGCATTGGAAATCCACTAAAACATTTTTATTTGTCCATGTTCCAGAAATATAAGGATTTCCATCAGTTGAAAGATTTGAAGTCATAATCGGAGGAGTTTTATCGATGTTAAACGTGATATTTTTTCTTTCTTCAGTATTTTCAGCTTTATCAAAAGATTGGTAAGTCACACTATGTTCGCCTACGTCGTAAAATAAGATCGGAGCTGTATATTCCTGCCAATTACTTCCATCAAGCGTGTAAAGAGTGTACTGCATGCCCACGCCACCGTCATTGTCATTTCTGTTAAGCTCTATATTAATATCTGACCGATACCAATCGTCTTCTCCTTTCTCTCCAAAGATATTTACATCTGTTGTTGGCGGAATTAAATCTTTTATCTCTCCCATCAGCGCAAACTGCGAAAAGTGTGTGGTTTGTGATGATACTGTTTTATTTATAGAGTCGATAAAACTAGGTAAGGCTTCCCATTCTCCTGTTGCTTCATTAAACCAGTAAATCTTTAGCGAATCTTCATTAATATTTAATAAATCTGCGTCTGTGTAATCATAAGTAATTGTAACCGGTTCAAGAAATTCCGTGACTTCTTGTCCTATATTATCAAACACGTCAAGAAAAATTGAGGGCATAACGCTTTTTATCAATCCTGCTGATTCAAAAGGCCCGTAATCTGCAATAATTTTTACTTCTGTATTAAAGGTGTTACTAAATATATCTATCAAAATATCTCCCAAAGATACGGATCCGCCTGCTGTAGGAATTTCTTCTTCTTTTTTCGGAGCCCGCGCAATAAATAAGTTGTAGCTTTGTGAACCATTTCGGCCGTTGCTCTCAAAAAGAGTCCAAGGGTCATCGTAATTTCCTTCCCAGCCCAGAGGATCTACTGCTCCCCAGGGAATATCGTCGTCAAAACTATCGCTGTTATTACTGTCTTTAAAAACAGAAAAATGAATATGTGGGCCGGTGGTCTTTCCGGTCATACCGACCTCCCCAATTTTTTGTCCTTTTTCCACATATACTTGTTCGCCAACTGAGTCTACAATCAAACTCTGCGGAGATAAATGTTCATACCATGTCTGGTAATCGTTACCATGATCAATTTTAATGACATTTCCCGCTCCTCCGCTTTGGCTTTCCGGTTTAAATGTTGCCCAGCCGTCTGCCGCAGCGAGAACTTCTGTGCCAAGAAAAACCCCGTTTTGTGAACCATAATCGTAGCCGTTATGTGATCTATAAGGCTCGTCTTTTAATTCTCCTGTATAATTTAAAACTTTATTCTGACAACATGGAACATTTTGTAAGGGATACTCGTGATCAAACCAAGATCTTGGATCAAACACTACCTCCTCAAAGCTCTTTCCTTCATAGTCCCACGGTAGATCCAGAAATGGAGGCGGGGGTGTGGGAGTGGGAGTTGGCGAAGGTTCCTCAGGCGGAGTATAATCAAAAGCCACCTCAAAATTATCAATATTTGCAGACCAGGGATTCGGTTTTGAATAATGTATTCTGAATATAAAATTACCTGTTTTGACGTTTGAAAATGAGAGACAGGCTGATAGTATGCCGTTTGTCAAAGGGGTGGTGGCGTTATAGACTTTAATTGTTGAACTATTCAAAGCATACATTGTCCAGCGATCTGCAGGAGATGTACAACTTTCTTTAAAAAGGTTATTGGGTGGTCCAATTCTTGATACCGCTGTGCCAAGACCTAAAACAGGCACATCTGCTTTCCCGGTTACGCGAATCCTAACATGGGTGATTGTTGACCCATCCGGTATTCCAAAATCTCCGAAATTCCTAAAATAAAGGTTTCCATAACCTCGCGCAAAAGATCTATTACAACTTAAGCCGTCAGTTTCCGAGCAGTTTCCAAGATCTGTAAAATTAACATTTGTTGAACCAAACACATTATCGGTAGTGACTAACTCAGCGCTCCTGTAAGGAGTGGTGTCGGCATGTGCGTTAGCGGCAAAATATAAAAAGGAAAGTCCAAAAAGTAGAATAGCAAGGAAGATTCGAAAAGCGCTTCTGGGCATATAGATTTCGCCTTTAGTCAAGATTACACACCGAAATTGTAAAAATCAATAAACACTAAATGGTTTGTTCAATATTAAAATATATCAAGCTACCAATTAATAATTAAAAACAGGAGTGAATTAGGGTTCAGTGGGCCTCTGGCCCGGTGGGTCTCCGATCCTAAGGAGTCTCCGACTCGGTGGGAGTTGGAGTTTCCTCTTCAGGTTCGGCCGCTGGCACGGAGGGGGTCACCTCATCCGCTTTTGTAATTGTAAGAACTTCCACTTCAAACTGAACCGATGTGTTGGGAGGGATTGCGCCT
>MFOV01000003.1:14388-18285 GCA_001782515.1 Candidatus Levybacteria bacterium RIFCSPLOWO2_01_FULL_39_10
ATTCTTATTATTCTCACTCCTCCCTCCCTCATCCCCAATACTCCCTGCTCAAATCCGGGAATAACTTGTCTTGCTCCGATAGTCACCTCAAAAGGTTGATTTCTCTCACGGGAAGAATCAAACACTTGATTGTTAAGAAGTGATCCTACATAGTGGACTGTAATCGTGTCGCCTGCAGCGACTTCTGCAGATCCTGTCCCTACTTTTACATCCTGGTACTGAAGCTGTGTCAATTCAGGGGTTTGGGCTTGCTGATTTTGATTTAACTGAATTGTTTCTTCATCAAGTTTTGGACCCGTGTCTCTTGGGAGAAACAAAAGTAATATGAGAATAATTACTATTATGATTGCCCCGCCAATTACAATGTGTTTATTTTCCATGGAAAAGTATTATACCAAATAAAAGCTGATATAATACTATCATGACAGCGCAAACAAAAATGAATTATGAAGTATGAATTATGAGTTATGAAAATTTAGAGATCAAATGAATGCAAAAGGGATAATCTTAAAGTACATAGATTTCTTTGAACGTCGTGGGCATAAACTGATACCAAATAGCCCACTTGTTCCTGAAAATGATCCCACAACTCTTTTTACATCTGCCGGCATGCAGCCTCTTATCCCATATCTTTTGGGAGAGCCTCACCCCCAGGGACGCAGGCTTGTTAATGTCCAGAACTGTTTCCGCTCCCAGGATATTGACGAGGTGGGAGATAACCGCCACACAACATTTTTCAGAATGCTCGGCAACTGGAGCCTCGGTGATCCTGCCCGCAATGCTTCGCAATGCGAGGCGGGCGGGTATTTTAAACGCGAAGAAATAGGCTGGCTCTGGGAATTTCTAACAAGAGAGCTAAGACTTCCCAAAGATAAGCTCTACATAACTGTTTTTGCAGGAGACGGCAACGTGCCGTATGACAAGGAGTCTGAGGAAATCTGGAAGGAAGTGCTTTCAAAAGATCCTTCAATAAACTCAGGACAAGCGGAAAAGAGGATTTTTGCAGGCGATGTGACAAAAAACTGGTGGTCAAGATCCGGTATTCCCGACAATATGCCAAAAGGAGAAGTGGGCGGTCCTGACACAGAAGTCTATTTTAAATTTGATGACATAGATCACTCGGACAAATGCGATGGTGATGATCCGACAAAGTGCGAGTGCGGAAAATTTCTTGAGATTGCTAACTCTGTTTTTATAGAGTACCAGAAAACTGACGATGGATTTTCCCAGCTTCCCCAGAAAAATGTTGATTTTGGCGGAGGACTTGAAAGACTTCTTGCCGCAGTTGAAGGAAAATCGGATATTTTTGAAAGTTCAATATTTTCGCCGATCATATCGGTAATTGAGCAGTCAATCGGTATCAAGTACTCTGAATTTGAAAAAGATTTCAGAATAATTGCAGATCACATGCGAGCAGGCGTTATGCTTGCAAATTCGGGTGTCACGCCCTCAAATAAAGAACAGGGATATATTTTAAGAAGACTCTTAAGACGGTCCCTTGACAGCTGGAATGCTCTGGGTGGAAAAGATCTGACACTTGTTATTGAGACGATTGCGAGTGAATGCTCCAAGACAGATCCTGAAATAAGCGGCAACTTCGAGCGTATTAAAAACACAATTCTTGAAGAGGAGGGAAATTATAAAAAGGCAGTTGAGGGAGGAAAAAAACTTATTGAAAAAGAACTTGAACGGGAAGGCAAAAAAACAGGTGGTGAAATCCGCGGAAAGGTTGAAATCTCAGCAGATCTTGCTTTCAAATCTCTTGCTTCATTTGGGCTGGGTCCGACTCAGCTTAGGAGTCTTGGATATGAATTTAATGAGCAGGAACTCGCAGAAAAAATCAAACAGCATCAAGAAGTTTCCAAAAAAGGAGCGGATAAAAAATTTGCAGGAGGACTTGCGGATCAATCCGAACAAACAATAAAGGGTCATACGGCAACTCACCTTTTGCATAAGGCAATTCGCGATATGCTAGGCAGTCAAGTTCACCAGAAGGGTTCGAACATAACGGCGGAGCGGGTGCGGTTTGATTTTAACTGGGATGATAAGCTGACGGACGGGCAGATCAAACAGTTGGAAGAAGTGGTAAACAAAAAAATTGATGAAAATTTACCTGTTTTCTATAAGTTTATGTCAACTCCCGACGCTAAAAAAATCGGCGCAATCGGTCTTTTTGATGAAAAATATGAGGGAGAGGTAAAAATTTATATGATAGGGAGCGAAGACCCGGATAAAGCATATTCAATAGAATTCTGCGGAGGACCCCATGTGGCCTGGACGCGCGAGGTAAAAAGTTTTAAGATAATAAAACAGGAGAATTTAGGACGAGGCTTAAGACGCCTCTATGCTGTTGTGGGATAAGTATCTTATGAAATTACCAAACCTGCCCATACTTGGGAAAAAAGATACGCAGGAATACTTTTTATCTTTAGTTCTAAGATCGGACAAAGCATCTGCTGTTGTATTTAATAAGCTTGGCACAAAAGTAAATGTAGTCGGAGAACATATTGAACACTTCAAAACTCCGCTTGATGACACACCGGACGAGGAGCTTCTGGATATAATAGACAAAAGCGTTTCAATCGCCGAGAAAAACCTTCCCGAAGGAGTGGAGAGCCAGAAAACAATATTCGGACTTCCCTCCGAATGGGTGTTTGAGGGAAAAATCCAGCCCCGGTTTCTTGATAAACTCAAAAAAGTTTCAGATGAGCTGGGATTTAAACCTATTGGCTTTCTTATAATTCCCGAGGCAATTTCTCACCTCCTCCACAAAGAAGAAGGAGTTCCCTTAACCGCTCTTCTTGCGGAATTCGCAAAAGTGCGAGTGAATCTTTACCTTATTAAATCCGGAAAAATTCTTGAAGCAAAAAGTGCGGCGCTTGGAGTGTCTCCTGTCAAGACTATTGAAAATCTTATAAAACATCTGGGAACCGAAGGAACTCTGCCTTCAAGAATAATTCTTTTTGACGGAGCTGATGAGTCTTTGCAGCAGGATTTTATTTCCCACAAATGGGATAAGTCTTTAAATTTTCTGCATATGCCCCAAGTCACAACTCTTCCCTCAAATTATGATGCAAGAGCGATTTTATCCGGCGCTGCGCAGCAAATGGGACTTGAGGCGTTTGATACAGGCCTTGTTCACAGTCCAAAAGCTACGGCTGTGGCTTTGACAATTGATGCGGATGCAACACTTGATGAAGAAGACAAAACTTTGGCCGAAGCAGTGTCAGAATTTGGCTTTACCGGCGAGGATGTTGGGAAAAAAGAAAAAAAACAAACTGCAGTTGATGAGAATATAACTCCTCCGGTAAATATTCAAAAACCAACCCAAGAAGACGAGATTGAAGAAATACCTGAGGAGGTAAAGTATGAAGAAACAGCAAATAAGAACCTTCCTGTTAAAGCATCGCTTTTAATGGTGTCCCTAAGAAACGGTTTGTCAAAAATAAAACTGGGCAGGATTACAGGAAGCGCAAAATCTCCGCGGAAATTTGCACTAATTGTAGTGCCCGTTGCACTTCTTCTGCTTTTTGGATATTTTTATTTCTTTGTTCGTCAAGCAACAGTCACTGTCAATGTTGGATCACGTCAGGAAAGTATAAGTGAGAATGTTACTTTTTCAGAAAGTGATGAAACAAGTGCCGAGGATAATATTATAAACGCCCAGTTTCTTGTGGTGAGTCAGGACGGTAAGGAGTCAATCGCAACAACCGGTGAGAAAGAAACGGGTGAAAAGGCAAAAGGAACTGTAACTATTTTTAATAGTGACACGACGGGCAAAACAATCCCGACAGGAACCGAGCTTTCATCTGGCGACTTGGTCTTTTTGACCGACAAGCCGGTAACTGTTGCATCAGCATCAGGCGATATATTCTCGGGAACAGAACCGGGTAAAGC
>MFOV01000003.1:18323-30985 GCA_001782515.1 Candidatus Levybacteria bacterium RIFCSPLOWO2_01_FULL_39_10
CAAAAAACGACAAGCCGTTCTCTGGCGGCACATCAAAAACCTTAAAAGTGGTGTCCGAGGAAGATATAGAAACGCTCTCGGCCAAACTTATAAAAAAACTTGAGCCGGGCGCACGGGACGAAATTCTTAAAAAAGCAGTTGGAGGATCTCAAGTTCTTCCAAATTTTATATCCGTTACTTTTTCAAAAGAGAGTTATTCAAAGGATGAAGGAGATGAGGCAAACGAGGTGACACTAACCGCAACTGTTAAGTTTGAAGGAATATCATATAAAAAGGATGATATTAAAAAGTTTGCGACAGAAAAATTCAAAGAACAGTTGTCAGATGATATGACTGTAAATAGCGATAATCTTTTGGTTTCGGCAACAAGTCTTAAAAAATCAGGGGGAGATGCAACAGGAAGAGTGACTGTCAAAGCGGGTCTTATTCCAAAAATTAATCAAAAAGAGCTTATTAATGACATCAAGGGAAAATCCGAAAAAGATGCCCAGGCGCGTCTTTTAAAACTTCCGGATGCGGAAAATGTTGATATCAAATCAACCTTTGATTTCATTCCATTTATTTTTGACAGACTTCCTATATCAAACGGGAAAATAACGATCGTTGTTAACCAAGATGGCTAAAAATTATTATTACAATAAGAAAAAGGCAGGTAGTAAAAAACTGTCTAAGATTTTAAGTATTATTATTTTAATTACCGGTGCAGTTATCTTCTTATACGTATTTTTCCCTTTTTTCTCCTGGCAAATTTATTTTGCCCCAATATTTGCATCTCAAAAAATTTCAGCGCCGATCCCTCAGGCAGATCTCGTTACAGGCCTAAGTGTCGCAGATCTTCTCTCAGCTGCCGGGAGTTCAATCACTAAAGATTTTACCGATGCATACAACTGGTACCCCTATGACGAAAATGGCGGAGAAATTAAAACCACCTATACTCTTTCTATTCCCAAACTAAATATTACCGACGCGATAGTTACAAACAAAGATACGGACTTGTCAGAGCATCTAGTCCAGTATAATTCGGATTCTGTGCCTCCGAATCCGGGCAATACGGTTATCTTTGGACACTCAACGCTTCCTCAGCTTTATGACCCTGAAAACTACAAAACAATCTTTGCCAATTTATACAAGCTTGAAGTGGGAGACAAAGTAATTGTTAAAGTTGCAAATATTGAGCACAGTTATAAAATCGAATCAATAACTGTTGTTGAGCCTGAGGACACATCTGTTCTTGCCCAGAATTTCTCAGATAGTTTCCTCACCCTCATCACCTGCACGCCTCCCGGAACTGTCTGGAAAAGACTTATACTTAAAGCGCGTATTGATCCCGTTAGATAACTTAACATCTAACGGGATAAACAAAAACTGATATGGAACGATCGGGTATTCAAAGATTTTTATATAACATTTGGCCAACTATTTATAGGTGGATAAACGCCTTTTTGTACTTTATCTTAAGCACAATAAGAAACACCATTAAACTGGCAATAGAGCAGATTAGACGATAATGACTGAAAAAGAAATAGCACTTAACGCAATTCGGAAAAAGCTCATCGGAAAAAACCTCACTTATAAAGAAATTTTTGCGATCATGGATGAGATCTCAAAAAACAAAATGAGTGATGTTCTCATAACTTATTTTGCCGCGTCTGGTTTTTCAACTGGCTTTACAGATGACGAGATCTACTATTTAACACGCGCAATGGTTGAAACAGGCGAGAAGCTAAAGTTTAGAGGAATAGTTGCCGATAAACACTCAATAGGAGGAGTCCCCGGAACAAGAACAAGCCTTATTATCGTTCCGATTGTTGCTGCAGCCGGATTTAAAATTCCCAAAAGTTCGTCGCGCGCAATAACTACTCCCGGAGGAACAGCGGATGATATGGAAATTTTAGCACCCGTTACTCTGACGAGGCGAAAAATCTACAGTGTTGTCAAAAAAACAAACGGATGTATTGTCTGGGGAGGAAGTTTTAATATTGCTCCTGCCGATGACATCATCATAAAAGTTGAGGAATCTCTGAGGTTTGAATCTTACGATAAAATCTTAGTTTCAATTATGGCAAAAAAGGTTGCTTTTGGATCTACTCATGTTGTAATTGATCTTCCCTACGGAAAATATGTAAAAGTCCACAGACTCTCGGATGCCAAAGTTCTTAAGCGGAAATTTGAAAAACTTGCCGAAAGATTCAATATAAAAATTGAGGTTTTAATTCATAAAACGGATGAGCCGGCAGGTAACGGAATTGGGCCTGCGCTTGAGGTAATTGAAGCTTTAAAAGTTCTTGAAAGACAGGAAACAAGAAGTCTGGATCTTGAAGCGCGTTCAATTAATCTTGCAGGGAGTCTTATTGAACTCTGTTTGTCCGACTCTCCTAAAACTCTTCAGGACAGTATTAGAAAAAACTATAAAAACGGCTATAACTGGGCGCAAAATATTCTTGATGAAGGATTGGCACTATCCAAAATGAAGGAAATAATAAAAGCACAAGGCGGAAATCCCGCTATAACAAGCGACAAAATTAAACCGGGAAAATATACCTTTACTTACAAGTCTCCAAAAAAAACCGAAATTATAAACATCATTATTTCAAATCTCACAAGTGTCACCAAAATCTTAGGAGCGCCGGATCACAAAGGAGCAGGGATTTATCTTCATAAAAAAATCGGGGACGAAATTGTGAAAGGTGATAAAATCTGTACTTTTTATGCGGATTCAATGTATAATCTGAGGGAAGGAAAAGAGTCGCTTGCGAATTTTCCTTTATTTGAATTCAAATGAAAAGAGTCTATATAACGCTAATAATATTAGCTGTAGTTATAGCAATAACAACCGCATGGTGGATAAACGGAACCTCTCCTGCTGATAAAAACAACACCACTCCTAAAATCTTCATAGTTGAACAGGGGCAGGGAGTCCGCGCAATTGCAAAAAATCTAAAAGACACGGGGCTTATCCGCGACCAGGTTGCATTTTTTCTTCTTACCAAAAAGCTCGGGCTGGACAGCAAGATTCAAGCAGGAAGTTTTAGGCTGAATCCCTCAATGACAGCAGAAGAAATTGCGAATGAGTTAACTCTTGGAACTTTGGATATTTGGATAACTATTCCTGAAGGTATGCGATCTGCTGAAATTGCAGATATTCTTTCAAAAACAATGCCAAATTATGATGAGGGCTGGGACGAAACGCTTGATGAAAATGAAGGATACCTATTCCCCGACACATATCTTTTTCCCAAAGACTCAGATGTTGAAACAATTGTTTCAATTATGAGAAATAATTTTGACAACAAATTTGCATCCCTTGATAAATCAAATACGGACCTAACAGATTCTGAAATAGTAATACTCGCGTCTTTAATTGAGCGAGAGGCAAGACGCGAACAGGACCGGCCGATTGTATCAAGCGTTATAAATAACAGACTTGGAATAGGTATGAAGCTTGACATTGACGCAACTCTTCAATATGTTTTGGGTTATCAAGATAACCAAAAAAGATGGTGGAAAGAAGGACTTACCAATCAAGATAAACTTTTAAATTCTCCGTATAATACTTACCGCGTTGCCGGACTTCCTCCTGGACCTATTTCAAACCCGGGACTTGCAAGTCTTCAGGCAGCAGTTAATCCAGCAACAACCGATTATTTATATTACATTACTGATCGGAGCGGAACAAACAGATATGCTGAGACTCTTGCCGAACACGAAGAAAATATCGCCACCTACGGCCTTTAGAGTATTGGGGGGTTACTTATTTGCGAGAAATTCTAAGAGAAATGGCTGCACTGAATCCAGGGCAAACCTAGTGTTCCAATGATAGCCAACGGGTAGTTGCCCTTTTTGTACTACTCTAGGATTAGACGTATATTCTATATTTGCATACCTAAAATGATCACCAGATCCAGTCCACCATGTTCTGTCTGCGCTAAAACCTATTCCTCTGCTATCAAAAATGCTTACACTTTCATCATGAGTTTGTTCAGTTGAATTAGAAAATCGGGTTGTTGACCTATTATAGCGGACATCCCACCACTCTCCTGTTCTTTCATCAAAGATACGAAGTTCTCCTGGATCTTCAGTTAAATATGCTTCAGCTGCTGCTTCTTTATAGCCTCTAACATTACTAACCCCGTTCCTGAATGATTTCATAACATCCTCAACCGCTTCATAAACTTCGTCGCTGGACAATCTTCCCTCTTCGTCTAAAATTCGATCATACAAACGCAGCTGTAAATCTCGATCAAACCATGCAACTCCTGCCCTAAGAGCATGAAGCTCACTAAAAGTCACACTTAATGGTATTTCTGCAGACATGGTGCGAATATTAGCATTAAAACGACTAATAGTCAACAGTCACCTATCTTGATTTCTTAAAGAATCTTCGGGGTTTTGGGGATTTCTCACCGTTTGAAATTTGAATTCCCACATTCCATGTGGGAAGGTATTTTTATTTTTCTAAATATTTTTTTTGTTGTTATTTTTCAATTTCTTGTTCGAGCAGTAACTGAAATCGTAAATAAGTTTCATTGTCGGGAAATTTTTTAACAAGGTAGTTAATAATTGGCAATGCTTCTTTTGGTCCTTTATATTTATAGGTCAGCTCAGCAAGAGCAAAGTATGGTAAATCAAAATTGGGATCTTGGCTAATTGACTTTTGTAAATACATTTCGGCTGTTTTTAGATCTTGCATTTGACCATAAATTAGTCCCAATTGATAATAAGACAACGCAGGTCTAGGATCCATTTGTGTGGATCTTTTTATATGATAAATTGCCTGCTCATAATCTTTTTCCTCGTATAGTGCAAGCCCCAACATATCCTCAATTTGATAGTTATCTTCATGTTGAATATCATGACTATATAAAGTAAGTCTATTTTCCCAATCAGCATTTCTAAAAACTGTCCTTACTGAAAACAAAAACAAAATTAAAAATGAAATAAAAATTCCGATATAAATCAAGTTTTTATTCCTCACCTTAATATTCTGTATTATTACTGAAATGACTCCTATAAATCCCACAACAGGTAGATATAGCCACCTATCTGCAACAGTGTTCTGAAGAGGTATGATTTGTAAATATGGAATCATACTAATAATTATCCACGCAATAAAAAAAATAAAGATCTTCGAATATAATTTATCATGCTTTCGTATCAGTAAGAACTGCCATATAAGAAAACCTCCTATAATCAAAATAGCAAATATATATAGGAAAAAATTATTGAATGATATGTTATTAACTACCCATAATTGGTTAATTGACATATTTAACGGAAAAACGAAAATCTTTATATAATACATAATGATTGCAGGCAAATTAATTAACCTCTCGGGCAAAGATAAATTCTGAATTGGTATAAAAAAAGTTGTACTATACCTTATTGGCTCCCTCATTGAATTCAAAAATATGTACATACCTGCTGGAATTACCGTGGCAAGCGTTAAATAAGTTATGTTTCTCTTTTCAAATAATATTACATAAGAAAAAATTAGTGCAATAAAAATAAATCCAGTTTCTTTTGAAAACAAAGAACAAAATATTAGAAATGCAATCACAATATACTTTTTATTTGAAATGCTTTTCTCTGCAACAAGTAATAAGGCAAATAGTCCAAAAAATGCAGAAAGTATGGCGTTGGTTGAGCTAATATAAGCAACTGATTCTACATTGACCGGATGGACTAGGAATATTAGAGAAGAAAAAAATGCAATAGGATTCTTGAAAAATTTTTTTAAAAGTAAATATACCAAAACGCTGTTAACTAAATGTAAAACGATCTGAAATAGATGATATATAAAATAATTAGATTCAAAAGTTTGGAACATTAAGGTAAAATATGCAGCTGATAGTGGTCTATAATAAAGCACATTAAAACGATTATTGCCAAACATTTCTATTAAGTTGAATCCTTTTAGCAATTCTGGATTTTGAAAAATTGAAACATCATCCCACACAAAACTATTAAAAAGCGCATTGAAGTAGACAATAAAACCAATGATTACTATAAATACAATTGCCTTTGTATTCGTAAAAGGGAGGAATAAATCTTTGAGAAAATCAAGCATTTCTAAATATTAGCACGAGAAAAAATAAGAGGCAATGATGTTTCTACTTTGACTTTTTGAAAAACCTGCGGGGTTTTGGGGATTTCTCAGAAGATTCAGATGATTACTCAAAAATCATTTATATTTTCGGAATTCTATATATAATAGAAACATGTTTCTGTCGTTGAAAGCCTCTTTAATCTACTTTATAAGAGTAAACAAATATTACATAACAACAATTTTATTAATCGGGTATTTGGTTTATTTCAATAGCTTCTTTAATGGTTTTGTTCTGGATGATTTATTTCAGATTGTAAATAATCCAAATATTGTTGGTTGGAATAATCTTTTTTATTTTTTTTCCAATGAAATTGGTCCCTATTATAGACCATTAATGCTCACTTCTTTTAGTCTATTCCACAATTTAGGGCTTCCAGCATTTTTCTTTCACCTTTTCCAAGCATCGATACATATTTTAAACGCGGTAATGGTTTTTACTCTATTCGAATCACTATTTAAAAAGAAGAACCTATCTCTTTTTTTAGCTTTAGTTTTTTAACTCATCCTATTGTAGTAGAGTCTGTCGTTTATGCTTCACAACTTCAGGAAACATATTTTATGTTTTTTGGATTGCTGGGATTATTATTTATTAAAAGTGGTCTTACCGATAAAAAGGTTTTTATTATTCTTCCCACTCTTCAACTTTTTTCGCTTATTTCTAAAGAAACAGCATTGTTATTTATATTTATTCAGGCAGTCTATACATCTTTATTTCAAAGAAAATATTTTGTTAAACAACTACTAATATCCATGGTTGTGGCTCTTATTTATTTTGGATGGAGATATTTAAACTTTGGGTCTATCACCACACACAAGTTTTTAGTAGTTGTCCCCAATAGTCCCGTAGCTTCTTCTTTTGAAGAGCGACTTATTAATGTCCCTTCTGTAATATTTTTTTACATAAAAACATTTTTATTCCCTAAAGACCTTGCTGTTTCCCAATTATGGTGGAATAAAACAATTGAGCTTAATAATTTTTATATTCCACTTATTATTTGTTTTCTAGCTTTATCTATATTGGTTTCCATAGGCGTATATATCTACAAAATAAGGCCAAAAGATTTTAAGCTGTATCTCTTATTCTGTTTGTGGATTCTTTCAGGGATTGGATTGCATAGTCAAATTATTCCTCTTGACTGGACAGTGGCTGAACGTTGGTTTTATTTCACAATAATAGGTTTTTTAGGATTAACAGGTGTGGTATTAAAAGGAATTGAGGTTAGAAAAGAAAATTATAAAATTTTAATATATTCAGTAGGAATTGCTATTATCGTAATCTTATCGACTAGAACAATCATTAGAAATGCTAATTGGCATGATCAATTAACATTAACAGATCACGATATAAAAATATCAAAAAATAGCGGCGACCTTGAATTAAATTATGGAATTGCGCTCATGGAAGCTGGAAATTATAGCGATGCAATAATCCATCTTACAAGAGCCTCACAGCTAATTCCGACCGGATATACAATTTGGCATAGTCTTGGAGCAACTTATGCTAATGCAAAAAATTATGATGCTGCAATTAATAATTTTAATAAAGCAATAGAGATAAATCCTAATTATCTCCAGCCTTATGCTGATATTTCTCGCGTTTATTTACTTGATTTGAAAGCATTAGAAGCCAAGCAGTATCTGGAGAACAAAGCGCTCAAAAAATGGCCAGACGAAGAATACTTATGGAGACTTCTTGGAATTGCTAATTTAATTCTAAAAGAAAATGAAAGTGCACTTAGGGCATTTGAAAAAGCGTATTTTATTTCGCCCAATGAACAGAATACGTATTATTATTTTCAGTTAAAAGACGGTAAGGAAGTCCAGATTCGGATGTAAATTATATTACACTTGAATTATACATTTTTAAGACATAAATAAATCTATTTCTACTTTGACTTTTTGAAAAATCGTCGGGGTTTTGAAGATTTTTCGCCGTTTGCTGGGGGGTTTCCTGGTGTCTCATGATTTTCTTCCGAACTTTTGGGAGGTGTTTGACTGGGCTCGGGCTCTAGGCCAGCACTTCTTTTCTCAAACTCATTTATAAGAGAGCTTAATTCCGTTGCGCCTTCCTCAGAAATTACTTTTAAAATTTTGTTGCCTTTTTTTGTTCCTAGAAGAAAAAATGCTGCTGCTCCGAAGACTGCGCCGACTAAAAATCCGTCTGAGAACCTGCCCCCTCCCATTTATTTATCCTCCTTGTCCTTCTCTTCTCCTTTATTAATTATCTTCATAAGAGATGATCCTGCCTTAAGTCCCATGATAAGTGCTGAGAGGCTTGAAAGCGGTCTTTTTATGCTATCTGTAATTTCTTCGGTATTGTCCAGAACTTTATTTGTTTTTGTAACTGTTTTTCTGATATCGCGAAGAATAAAAAATACCTGAATACCCAAAACTATTAGAAGAATTGTAAGAACAAGTATTATTATGTATAAAAGTATTTGAGCAGCTTCCGACATATTACTAATAAATTATAACGTGAAAAATCCCATGTCAAGGAGGAAGATACTGAATAGTATCTTCCGACGAAGTCCCGTATAAACGCCCCTTCGACGCGAGGATGCCACAGTGGGATACCCCACGTGGTTTCCCATAAACCTCGGAAGAAGGTAAGTTTTATATGGGATCAATAGTTAGGTTTGACAAAAATTTTACGCGTGACCTCTGTCACTCTTCCGAATCTGTTTTCAGACCTTACGGTTATAACTGTCTTTCCTGGAAAAACGGTTATTTCTTTTGAAAAACTTCCGTCTTTTGAAAGCGCAACTCCCTGATCATTTATAAGAAGCGTTGCATCCGGTGAGGTCTGTCCTTCAACCGTGACATTAAGAGAAGTTATTGTTTGTCCTTCCTTAGGGCTCTCAATTTCAAGATTCGGATTAAATACCGCAGATCTATACTGATAAGAAATAAAACCGATCACAAAAAGAAGTGCAATAAGTGCCAGAAGTATGCTTCTTCCAAGTCTAAATTTTACAGCTGAAACGTTTTTTGTGCCGGAAAGTCCTTCGGGCAAAACTTCATAGCTTTTCCGAACATCAAATTCCCGTCTCAGAAGCGCTAGGTTTTTTTCAACCGGAAGACCCAAGTATTTTGAGTAATTTTTTACAAATCCATTGGCATAGGCAGGGGAAGGAAGCAAATCATATTCCCCTTTTTCAATAGACATGAGAAAATCCACTTTGATTTTGGTTGCTTTGGCTACCTCATCAAGGGTCAGATTTTGATTCTTCCTTTCCTCACGAAGTATTTCACCGACTTTTACCATTTAAGAAGTCTCCTCTGATTGAAGATCACTCATAATTTGAGACGGATCTTTTACCAGTACATCCCGCGGCTTGCTTCCTTCAGCCCTTCCAACTATCCCTGCTTCTTCAAGCTGATCCAAAATTCTGGCAGCTCGCGAATATCCAATCGAAAGCCTTCTTTGTAAAAGTGATGCCGACGCTTTATCATATTCCATTATCACCTCAACCGCACGCATAAACTCTGGATCCCGTCCTCCTTCACCTGAAGTTCCAATGCTTGCTCTTTTAGTAGTGTATGGTGTTGTCACAATCTCCTCGGTGTACTCAACAGCAGGTGATTTTTCCTTAAGATAATCAACGAGTTTTTTAACTTCTTTGTCCGATACAAAAGCGCCCTGAATCCTTGAAGGTTTTGCCTGATCCGGCGGAATATAAAGCATGTCTCCCCTACCTAAGAGTTTTTCAGCTCCCGGCATATCAATAATTACGCGGGAGTCAATCATGGAGGACACATTGAATGCAATACGGCACGGTATGTTTGCCTTAATAAGACCCGTTATAACATCGACTGACGGGCGCTGAGTAGATACCACAAGATGAATTCCTGTTGCCCGCGCCATTTGTGCCAAGCGTACAATAGTATCTTCAACTTCAACCGGCGCAAACGCCATAAGATCTGCAAGCTCATCAATAAATATAACAATGTAAGGAAGCGCCTGAAATCCTGCAAGCTCGTTGTATCCGTCAATATTTCGAACACCGCGCTCTGCAAAAGTCTTATAGCGCCGGTCCATCTCGTTCGTTGCCCATTTAAGAGCAGAGAGGATTTTTTCAATATCAACTATAACCGGTGTCATAAGATGGGGAATTCCATTGTAACCTGTGAGTTCTACTCTTTTGGGATCAATAAGAATAAGTTTTAGCTCTTCGGGCGATGCCCTGAAAAGAAGAGATGAAATAAATGAATTTATAAGGACTGATTTACCCGAGCCTGTTGTTCCTGCAGCGAGAATATGAGGCATACGCCCGATATCGGCAATTATCGGATTGCCTGAAACATCAAGACCCATTGATACTGTTAGTTTGGATTTTGATTTTCGCATAATGTCGGATGAGAGCATTGTCCGAAGAGACACTACCTCCAAAGACCTGTTTGGAATTTCAATGCCTACCAGATTTCTTCCCGGAATCGGCGCTTCAATTCTTATCTGTCCTGTTGGGGCTTGTGTATTTAAAGCAAGGTCGTTTGCCAAAGATGTTATTTTTGAAACTTTGGTGCCGAGTGCAATCTCGAGTGCATACTGGGTAACTGCAGGGCCAAGATTCACCTCAACCACTTTTGCGGTTATCCCAAAGCTCTGGAGAGTTTTTTCAATCGTACTTGCAGTCCCATTAACATCTCCTCTGTCCGCCTTGTGTCCCTCGTCTTCTGACAGTAAATCAAGAGGCGGATATTCCCAGATAAGCCCTGAGGAAAGTTTGTTGCTGACAAGTTTTTCAGAAATCAGTGCGTCATCTTTTTTAATATTGTTTGATATAACAATAGGTCCTTTTCCTTCTCCTTTTACAATCATTGGCTTATTTGAGAGAAAATCCTTTTTTTTCTTAAAAAGTGATACGGGAATAAGTTTTTTAAGAATCTCATTTGTTGATCTGATTCCTTTTAAAATCTCATCAAGCGATGTGTCAAAAAGCACAATAAGACCAATTACTATTCCTGTAAGACTTACAAGAAGTGTACCAACAGGCCTTATAACATCTGAGATGTTTTGGAAAAGCGCTGCTCCCACATAACCTGATCTGAAAAGCATTACAACAGATACATAAACAAGCATAAATCCCACGGCAACATTGGGCCTTGAAAGGCTGAATTTGAGCCTGAAGAATAAGAAACCGAAAAGAATAAATACAATAGGCAAAAAAAATGAAAAAGGGCCGAAATACCCTCTAATAAGACTGTTTATATATTCAAATGACGGACCGCTTGCAATAAACGAGAGAAATATAAAAACACTAAGAAGAATTGAACCGAATCCGAAGATGGTATAAATTGTTTTTTTCTTAAGTTTTACTCTGAACTTTAGTCTTTTTCCATAGGACCCACGCTTTGCCATACTAGACTATTATAGTAAGCCTTGTTACTTTATTCAAACCTGTGATATATAATTCATCCATCTTGACCAAAGCTCTAAATCATTTCAAAAAAAACGACCCCATTCTTTACAAAGTTGCGCTCATGGTAAATATAACCGGACTTGTCAAACCTGAGGACCCGTTTATTGATTTGGTTGAAACAATAATAAATCAGCAGCTATCCGACAAAGCTGCTGCAACAATTTTTGGAAGATTTAAAAAATTATTTCCTGAAGAAAAAATAACTGCGGAAAAACTCTTAAAAATTCCCGATGAAAAAATAAGAGAAGCTGGAATTTCATACAGCAAAATAAAATATATAAAAGGAATCGCGCAACAAATTAAAAATAAAAAATTAAATCTCAAAAATCTCGAAAACTTAAGCGACGAGGATGTTATAAACGAACTGGTGAAACTTAAGGGGATTGGCGCATGGACAGCTGAAATGTATCTTATGTTCACCCTTGCGCGTCCTGATGTTTTCTCAGCCGGAGACTTGGGACTTCAAAATGCAATTGTGAAACTTTACAAAATTAAACAAAAGCCAACACGCGAGAGACTTTTGGAAATCTCGATCAAGTGGTCGCCTTATAGAACAACTGCTTCAAGAATCTTATGGAGAAGTTTGGATTTAAAATAATTTAGCGGAGTATTTCGTAAAGATTTAAATCTCCGTCTTTAAGAGGAATCTCTCCTTTTAAAGCTTTTATTATGTAATCCGCGACTATACTTGGCTCAACTCCATTGCCATAACTCCACATCTGCGTTTTAACAGCTCCCGGAGAAACAGAAAAAATTTTAAGATCCGGATAGTCAAGGCTCAAACTTTGTGTAAACCCGATTACACCGAATTTACTTGCGGTGTAAACACTTCTTCCAACAAACGGATGATGGCCTGCTCTACTTGCAATATTTATTATTCCCTCTTTTATAATCGGCAAAAATGCTGAGGTTGTTTTAATTACTCCTTCAAGATTAGTCCGCAGCTGATTTTCAATTTCCTCAAAAGTTTCATGCTCAAATTTTTCCCATGAAATAACTCCTGCATTATTTATGAGAAAATCAACATGTCCGAATTTTTCTTCAACCTGCTTTGCCGTTTCGCGAATCTTCTCGTTATCTTTTACATTAAGAGAAACTATAAAAGCGTCAGGCGAACCAAGCTCTTTGCATTTTTG
>MFOV01000003.1:31016-40399 GCA_001782515.1 Candidatus Levybacteria bacterium RIFCSPLOWO2_01_FULL_39_10
TTATAGGTGATAATTACTTTTGCTTTTTCGCGTGCCATAGCATAGGCAATTGCTTCTCCTATTCCTTTGCTTGCGCCTGTTATCAATATAACCTTATTCTCAAGATCCATTTAATTTTGTCTTCTATACAATCCCATGAGTTCGGCTTTTTCAATAAGACAAGTCTCAATTTCTCTCTCAAGCCCCTCTTTTTTAATATTTGAATTGACATCAAGTTTTTTGCTTAATGCATAAAGAGTGAAGTGGTAATGATGAATGCCTTGACCGGGACACGGTCCCATATAACCGAGTGACCCTCCGTCATTTAGTCCTTGTTCTGCGCCTTCCGGCCACTCGTTTTCTTCGATTTCAGTCAATTCAGGTGAGATATTCCATATCAGCCAGTGGGTGAATGTTCCCCTCGGTGCATCAGGATCTGACATAATAAGTGCGAGGCTTTTCGTATTTTCAGGAATATCTGAAAAAACCAAAGATGGATTTATATCATCTCCCTCACACGTATAGAGTACGGGGATAGATTGATTTTGTTCAAATGCAGGACTTTTTATAGTCATATGGTATTCTTCTTACAATTTAAACTAAAACGGGATATGAATCAAGTGCGTCTAGGCCTTGTCTTATAAAGCTGTGCGTCTGTTAGTCCAAAGTGATGTCCAATTTCATGCATTACAACGCTTCTTACTTTTTCGCGGACATCATCCAGCGAATATGAAACTTGAAGTATTGAGTTTTTAAATATTGTAATTTTATCAGGAAGAACACCCGAGTAATTTGCTCTTTTTGTTTTGGGCACCCCTTCATAAAGTCCAAACAGAAGACTGTTTTGTGGAAGATTTGTTTTTGTAAGCTGATAATAGGACGGTGCCTCCTGAACAACAATTGAAACGTTATCAAGTTTCTTGGCAAATTCCGAAGGCAGTGAGTTAATTGCCTCCTGCACCAATTTTTCAAACTGATCATCCTCCATGGATTTAATATTTTACCAGATTTCTTGACTTTTTAATTATTTAAGATAGAATACACACCATGCAGAATAAATTTGCAGTTGTGGGAATAGCAATTGCTGCAGTTCTTATTGTTGGAGGCTTTGGACTGTATTTACTAAATAATAATCAGAGCAGCCAAACGGACCAAACAGAAACAACCAATACTTCAGGATCTGAAAATATGACTGCTGGAAAAACTATTTCAGATCTTCTCAAAAGTGGAGAATCCACTCAATGCAATTTTAATTATACCGATGAAGGGGGGTCAACCGCTGGAGTTGTATATATTGATCAGGACCGAATGAGGGGAGATATAACAACTGTTGTTGATGAGACGGAACAGGAAATAAATATAATAAGAAAAGAAAACATAAATTATATCTGGGGCTCAGCATTTCCTGATAATAGCGGGCTTATGTTTGAGTCAAAAGTTGAAGATATTGAAACAAATGAACAATACAGGCAGTATTTTGACTCAGAGAAAAAAATCGATTACAGCTGCGGATCGTGGACAGTAGATGAATCCGCTTTCAATCCTCCAACAGATGTTGAGTTTAATGATCTTCCCGGAATGGTAGGCGAGGCAATCAAAGAAGAATTAGGAGATTCAGCCTGCAGTGTTTGTGACTCACTCACTGGGGAGGCTCAAACTGCGTGCCGGGCAAATCTTAACTGTCAGTAAATTATTTTATTTCCTCAATTTCCTCAACCGGATATACCCAAACCTGAACTACTCTTTGTCTTATTGGGTTTTTGCCTTTTCCGTCCCTTCCGTCAAATTCAAAAATTGCAACTTCTTGATATTTTCCCAGCTCCGGTTTACCGTTACGAACTGGGATTGTTATGCTTGAGTGAGAATATGTAATCGCTCTTATGTGTGCCGCTGCGTTGTAATCTTCATCTATCTCATCACAATAAGGATTATCTTGACACCTGTGGAGGTAATCTTTGACCCCATGTTTATAGTCTTTATGCACTTTTGTTGATCTTTTGTCTTCATAAACAGAGGAGAGACTGTGGTCTATAAAGTCCTGAAGAAGATTAGGCTCCGCTATTTCATTAACAATAATTCCCAGCGTTGTGTGTTTTGAGTTTATTAAGATAAACCCGTTATTAATTTTTGATTTTCCAACAACGTCATTAACCTTTTTTGTAATATTTTTTATATATGTATGATCAATTGAAGGAAACCTTAATTCTTTTAAATATGCCTTCATGCAAGGATATAATTATACAGGTGGGACATTAAAATATCAAAATCAAACCTCAATAACAACAGGGATTACAAGAGGACGCTTTTTAAGTTTTTTAACAAGGTAATGTTCTGCAATTGTTCCAACCGATCTTCTCATATAATTCCAGTCAGATACTTTATTTTTTTTGCTTTTAAGATTATTCTTAATTTCGCTGCTTAAACCCACTACAACTTCCTGGGTTTCTGTTGTCGAAAGACCTCGGACGACAATATTGGGTCTGTCTATTAAGTTTCCATAACTGTCAATCTCAGCCATAATAACAACTACTCCGTCTTTTGAAATTCTTTCCCGATCACGTAATACAAATGTTTCTACCTCTTCCCCTGAAACCTGATCAACATAAACATTCTGAAGCGGAATTTTTCTTCCGAGCTTTGCCTGATTTTTTGTAAATATTACTTCCTGTCCGTCATCGGGAAGAATTATATCTTCATCCCTCATCCCGTTTCTTTTAGCAAGATTTTTATATGCAACCATGTGTTTGTAAGTGCCACCTATTGGGATTACTTTCGCGGGTCTTACAAGATTTAGCATAAGAGATAAATCCCCCTGGCTTCCGTGCCCTGAAACATGAAGTCTTTCTGTGATGTCAGAATATAAAACTCTTGCGCCGGCTTTTGATATATCATCTATAACCGCATTAACGGCAACTTCATTCCCGGGAATTGGATCGGACGAGAAAACAACGCAGTCGTTGGGATTAATGGTTATATCTTTGTGATCTCCGTTTGCAATTCTTGAAAGTGCAGAATTTTCCTGGCCTTGGCTTCCTGCAACTATTACAACGATTTGTTTATCGTTAAACTGCCTAATATCTTTTGGATCAATTTCCCAGCTTTTGTCCATTTTCATATAGCCCAAACTTGTTCCTATGTCTTTTGCTTTAAGAAGTGATCTTCCTACAAAGCCTACTTTTCTACCTAACAATCTTGCAGCATCCAAAACCTGATTAAGACGTGAAATATTGGATGAATAAGTAGTAAATATAAACTTGCCGCGTGTTGATTTCATTTCCGTATAGATCTTTTCGGCTACTTCCCGCTCACTTGCTGTAAATCCGGGCCGCTCGGATCCCAAAGAATCTGATAATAAACACATAATCCCTTCATCCGATCTTTTTACAATCTTTGCAAAGTCTGTTTTTTTGCCGTCGTAAGGCGTTTGGTCAAACTTGAAATCGCTTCCGTGGAATATATTTCCAACAGGAGTTTTTATAAAAATGTTTGCTGTATCAGGAACCGAGTGGGTAACTCTAATAAAAGACAGAAGGAAATTTCCTAAAACTATATCTCTGTCAAAATTTACAGATATTGCTTTTCTGTTAACTGAAAACTCCTTAAGTTTTTCATTAATAAATGCAGCGGTCAGGGGAGTCGCGTAAATATCGAATTTTCCGGGAAGATCCGGAAGTACGTAGGGAAGTGCACCAAAATGATCTTCATGCCCATGTGTTATTGCAATACCGACTATTTTTTTATTGTTTTTAGTAAGATAGGAAATATCGGGAAGCATAAGATCGATTCCGATCATTGTTTCATCCGCAAAGCCAAGTCCGCAGTCAACAATCAAAACCTGATTCTCATATTCGTACAGATGCATATTTTTAGTAACACCTGTAACGCCTCCCAAAGGTATGTATTTTAATGATTTTTCCATAATATTTATGCCGGTAGGAACTCTTTGATGTTCTGCGAAGTCAAAGTTAGTATAACATTTTGTTTAATCTTCCCTTCAACCAAAAGTCTTGCTGTTTTTCTGCAGATTCCCTCAATTGTTCGTTCCAGACTTCTTATTCCTGAGTCGTATCCTAAAGGACGAATTATAAGCGGCCAGACAGAGTCATCAATCCTTATGATATCCTGAGGGAGTCCGCAGTTATAGGATATTTTAGGAAATAAAAAACTCTTTCCAATTACTATTTTTTCTTCATCAGAATATGCAGGCATCTGAATAATCTCAAGTCTATCCAATACAGCTGTTGATATATTGGTTGTATTATTCGCGGTTGCAATAAATAAAACCTGCGATAAATCAATCGGATAATCTACGTAATGATCCATAAATTCCATATTCTGCTCAGGATCTAAAAGCTCAATTAAAACTCCCATAATATCAGCACGCGCCGCATCTGTTACACGGTCCAGCTCATCTAAAAGTATGACAGGATTTTTAACTCCTGCATGAATAAGTTTTTTAACAATAAGTCCTGGTTCAGCGTCTGGAAAAACACGCGATTGTCCCCGAAGCATTCTAACGTCTCCCATCCCTCCCAGTGGAATTCTTTCAAATTTTCTTCCCATAGTTTCAGCAAGAGAGATAGAAAGTGTGGTTTTTCCGGTTCCGACGAGCCCAACCAAACAAATAATTGGAGCGCGATTCCTTTTCTGTCCTTTTTTAATATTAAGAATAAGCGATGACAAATATTCCAAAATTCTGTCCTTTACGCTAATAAGGCCGTAATGATTTTTATTAAGAGCCTGGCGTGCTATATTAAGATCAAGATTTGACTGCGTTTCCCCCTCAAACGGAATTTTTGTTATTACATCAATATAGTTTGCAATACTTTCTAAGTTGGTGACGCTTCCTCCTTGTTTGATAGAAAGATTAATAATATCAATCATTCCCTGCGTTTTTTCCAAAAGTTCCGGAGGAAGTTTTGTGTTTTTTATTTTTGTTTCAAGTTTTTGGATCTCAAGATCCAGCGCCTGGGCAGTAGTATCCATAAAAATAGTATATTGTATATTGAATATTGTATCTAGTGTTTAAACTTTTCATCTATCTCTCTTCTTAATCTGTTCCATTTTTTCTGCTGGTTCAACCTCCCTCTAAAATCTAGGTTATGGGAGTGATAAACACTGAAGCTTGGATCATTAATGATTAAATAACCTTTTCTTTTATAGTACTTTGACCATTCATAATCTTCTGACCCCTCTACCAAGCTCTCATCAAACTTATGTTTCTCCCAAAGATCCTTTCGGATAATTGAATTTGTGTTTCCTAAGTGTCCTTCTTTAAAAACATTAATTACAGTTACTCTGTAGGATATTTTCTCCCAAATTGTTGAACCGGGGCCTGGTTTCGGAAAAGCAAAAACACCGGCAACTTTTTCATTTCCAAAATTAGACAAACCGTCCTCAAGCCATGTATTTAAAACGGGAAACGAATGTGCAGAAAGATAAACCAAATATTTTCCTTGGGCTTTTTCTGCACCTAAATTACATGCACTTGGATATGAAAATTTATTAATTTTGAGAATTCGAACCCTATCTTTTGGAAAAAAATCAAAAAATGCCCTATCTGATCCGTCAATTGAATTATTATCAACTATTATAATTTCGAACTTTTGATATGTTTGATTTTTTAAGATTTCGAACAGTTTCTGCAAGTTTTCCCTCTCGTTTTTAACTCGAATTATTATTGAAGCTTCCATAAATTAATTATACTTGACTAAATTGGAATTTAGAATTTTGAATTTGTTTAGAAATTAGGAATTAACAATTAGAAATTGATTTATAATTTATTATCAATCTAGTAGTGGGTTTTTTTGTAAGGGCGAGGACGGGATTGTCTTTCGCGCCTGAACTTTTCTTCTCTTTCACGTCTGAATTGAAGAGTCAGGGGATGGGCCGACTTTTCTCTCCCCAAATCCGGGCTATTGAAGCGACCTCTCATTGGCCTGCCTCCGCCTCTTTGTCCGCGATTATCAAATCTATTTCTATCTGAAGGCCTTCGCTCTCCCCCTTTTGGCGGAACTTCCGATCCTTCTCCAAATTTCATTGTAAGATTCACTCTGCCTTGTTCATCAATTTCAATTACTTTTACTTTTACCTTATCTCCGATTGCAACAACATCACCGGGGTTTTTAACAAATTGATCTGACATCTGCGAAACATGGACCATTCCTTCTTTTCCGGGAGTAAATTCAACAAATGCTCCGAAAGGAAGAATTCGCTTTACCTCTCCGTCTTCGTATATTTCGCCTACTTTTATCTCTTTTGTGAGGCCTTTTACCCATTCGACTGCTTTTTTGAGAGTTTCATCATCTGTTGCTGAGATAGATACTGTTCCGTCATCCTCAACGTCAACTGTTGCTCCGGTTTGGGCAATAATTGATTTTATTGTTTTTCCGCCGGGTCCGATTAGCTCTCCGATTTTATCGGTTGGGATGGTAATAAGCTCAATCTTCGGTGCATATGCTGAAAGGCCTTCACGCGGTTTATCAATAGTGGAGCGCATGGACTTTAGAATTTCAAGCCTTGCTGTTTTTGCTCTCTCAAGTATATTTTTAATCTGCTCTACTGTTAGTCCCGGAATTTTTACATCAAGCTGGATTGCCGTAACGCCTGTGTCTGTTCCTGCAACTTTAAAATCCATATCTCCTGAAAAATCCTCAAGACCAATGATATCGGTTAATAACTCATACTCGTCTGCTTGCCCTGAGTCAGCCGAATGGGACATCATTCCGATTGATATTCCTGCAACCGGCTTTGTAATCGGGACTCCTGCATCCATCAGTGCAAGTGTTGATCCGCAAGTGGATGCCATAGAGCTTGATCCGTTTTGAGAAAGTACCTCAGAAACCACTCTTATCGTATAAGGAAATTTATCCTGTGAGGGAATAACGGGTTCCAGTGCTCGCTCAGCCAAAGCACCATGTCCAATTTCCCGGCGAGATGGCGTACCTATCCTTCCAGTTTGTCCGAATGAGAAGGGAAGTCCTGAATAATGATGAATATATCTTTTACTTTCTTCTCCTTCCGCAGATTCAATCAGCTGTTCCATTCTGGGAGAGCCGAGTGTTACAACAGTGAGTGCTTGAGTAATACCTCTTTGAAAAAGAGCTGATCCGTGAGTTCTTGGAAGGATGCCGACTTTAGTAGTAACTTCCCGTATTTCATCCATTTTCCGCTGATCCGGTCTTTTTTTCTTTTTTAGAATATTTGATCTTATCGTCTGAAACATTATGGCCTCAACTCCCTTTGCAATATTGCCTTTATCTATTTCCATAGACGGATCTTTGAGTTTTAGCTCGTCAAAAATCTTATCAATAAGTGTTTCTCCCCCGTCTCCGCTTTCTTTATTAACTCTTGATTCAATAAGTCCGTCTACCTCATCTTTGTAGGATTTCTCAATAAGTTTAATAAGCTCATAAATTTCTGCATCTTTTTCAACTTTCAGCTTTTCCTGTCCTGCTTTTTTTGTGAGTTCCTCAATTGCAGCTATTATTTTTGTGGTCTCCTGATGACCTTTTTCAATTGCTTCAACTATTGTATCCTCGGGAATTTGATTTGCTCCTGCCTCAATCATTACTGTCTTGTCCTTGGTTTGTGAGACTACCAAATCAAGTTCCGAATATTCCTGCTCTTTGCCGGGATTTATTATGCACGCAATTTCTCCATTTCCGCCCTCTCTTACGCATCCCACTTTTACGGCACCAATCGGCCCATTCCAAGGAATTCGGGAAATTGCAATAGCAGCGGACACTGTATTTAAAGCAACAATATCAGGATCGTTTTCTCCATCAACTGATAGTACCGTTACGACAACTTGAACTTCATTTTTGAATTCTTTGGGGAAAAGAGGTCTTATTGATCTGTCAATAACGCGTCCTGCCAGAATTGCATCATCTGAAGGTCTTCCTTCTCTTTTTACCCAGCGGGATCCTTTTATTTTTCCACCGGCGTAAAGCCGCTCCACAAACTCAACTGATAGAGGAAAATAATCAAGATCTGTCTTTCCGCCTTCAACCACAGTAACTAAGACTGCGGTTTCACCGAGTCTTCCTAAAACACTTGATGTTGCTTGCGGAGCAAACTCTCCAGTCTCAAAGATTAATTTGTTGTTTGCCAGTTCAATTTCAACTGAGGCTTTATTCATTTTGTACTATAATTTTTTACTTACTAAAAAATAGGGGATATACCAATATTTAAGGCTGTATAGAAGTTTTTAATTCTTTACTTTCAATCCTACTTTTTTAGTAATTTCACCTGCTCTTATTTTATCAACTTTTATCAAAAAGTTAATAAGTCTTCTTCTTTTTGCAATCATAGATAAAAGTCCGCGTCTGGAATGGACATCATGACCGTGAATTTTAAGATGATCTGTTAACCTTTCAATTCTAGTTGAAAGAAGTGCGATTTGCACTTCAGGACTTCCTGTATCTCCTTTTACTGTTGCGAATTTGTCAATTATTTCTTTTTTCTGAGATGAGTTAAGTGGCATAAACTAATATTAAAAATAAAATATTAAAAATTAAAATTTATATTGATTGGGGTATTATACCAAGAATCTTTATGTTTAACAATCTTGTTTTTATTCATTTTACTATTCCAACCATTCAACCGTGCAAACTATTTGGGCTACTCAACATTTGTTGAGCCTTTATATATTTTAGGCGCAAGCCAATCAGGAGGCGCTTCTCCTCTGTTTTGCTGTTTTTGGGATGTTTGTTGATTAATATTTTGGAAATTATCCTTTCTTCCGCCTTGAAAATCTCTTGTTCTTGGCTGGTTCTGAAGTCTTGGCTGATTCAGTCTTACTTGTCTTGGTACTTCCCGCCTTGCGCCGTTTCGAAGAAGTACCCCTGCGATTTCAAAAGCAAGTGAGCTTGTTCTAGGAGATTGGAAATTACCTGTTGCGGAAACAATTCCTGACATCAGATTCTGTGCCATATCTTGATCTATTGGATAGGATAATGTTAAAAGCAGGTCTGCAACCTGTTCTGAAACAGAAGAAGAGTTCTGTCCAATTACAACAAAGTCTCCGTATCCTTCATTATTGCCGGGTTTATCAATATTTACAATTGCCGTATCTTTTAATCCCTCAACATTGAAAAATGTTTGGAGCTCTGAGAGTCTTTTTACACCAATTGCAACCACAACTGCTGGGGTTTCGCCTGATTTTTTGAAAATTACATCTTTTTCTCCGAATGAAAGCTGGTTTTCTTTAGGTTTTACTATAATATTTAAAAATTTCCCCTCAAGAGTATAGGAAACTTTATCTATTTCATTTTCCTGGTAGGGGAATGATACAACTAAATCTCCGCTTTTTGATTCAATCTGAGATTTTACCTTATCTATTCCGACAAGATTAGACACCTCTACTAGAGGCTCTTTAACTGAAACAATTGATACGTCTTTTC
>MFOV01000003.1:40445-78709 GCA_001782515.1 Candidatus Levybacteria bacterium RIFCSPLOWO2_01_FULL_39_10
CGAAAACTTCCCTAAGTCTTTGATTATCCATATTAATCGCTTAAGCTCAAAATAAAAAATTAAAGTTATATCTAAAAGATTTTAGATATTATTTATTATTTTTAATTTGCATTCTATAGGCTTAAATTTAGCTATGGCATATTACCATATCGCCTATATCAAAGTCAAGCTCAGGACCCAGTATTATTCCAGCTTCCTGCCCCTCATCAACTTTTGATATAGGATCTTTTCCTTGTCTGACTGAAACAATTCGCGCTTCACCTATTACCTTGTCCTCCCTTTCAACTCTTACCCTGTCTCCTTTTGCAACTCTTCCCTCAAGAATCTTAATGCCCATGACTTTGGATTTATTGAAAGGGAAGCTGGCCTGAACTTTGGCAATTCCGAATACCTGTTCTTTGAATGAAAGTTCTTTCCCTTCAACTACATCATTTAACTCATCAAGCATCTCATATATAACAGTGTAGTTTTTAAGAGGCACTTTCTCGTTTGAAGCAAAACTCGCTATATCCGGCTTGATTTTGGTATTAAATGAAAGAATTAGTGCCCCTGTTGATTTTGCAAGCAAAATATCAGATTCTGTGACCTCTCCTGTTTTTTTTAGGATTACGTCTGCTTTCGGCGGTACTGATGCAAGAATTGCTTCAAGTGAACCAACATAGTCTGCAACAAGAATAAGGGAAATAATACTGTCTTTATTTTTTGCATTTTGTGACTCTTCTTTTTTTATTTCACTTTTACTTCCTAGTTTTTCTTTTGTTATAACTGACCCGACATCAGGAGTTTTTTCAAATCCTAATATTTCAACTGCGTCACCCACAGTTGCTTGGGTTACCGGTTTACCAATATCAGACAAAAGATTTCTTACTTTGCAGGTAATGTCATTTGCCCAAACCTCATCCCTGACATTAATTGTTCCGTTTTTAACAACAATTGTTGCTTTTGCGCCTGCTTTTGGATCTTGTTTTGATTCAATAACAACTGCCTCAAAAGGGGAGAGGGGGGAAGGCTGAGGCTCTTTTGGGTGAAGATCATAAACCAACAAAATTAAATCCAATAACTCTTTAATGTTCGTATTCTGCTTTGCAGAAACCTCAATCACTGGAACGTTTCCGCCGTACCCTTCAACCATAACTTTTTCTTTTGCAAGATCCTTTTTAACTTTTTCAGGATTTTTCCCAGGGGAATCGATTTTTGTAATAACAACAATGTATGGTATTTTTGACGCTTTAAGAAGTGCTATGCTTTCCTTGGTCTGTGGCATAACAGAGTCGTCAGCGGATACTATCAAAAGCCCAACGTCCGAAGCCAGTGCGCCGCGGCTTCTCATCTTTACAAACGCCTGATGTCCCGGTGTATCAATAAAAGTAATCCATCTTTTTTTACCCTCGTGATCGATTTCAACGCTTGATGCGCCGATTCGCTGAGTTATTCCTCCGCTCTCCCTCTCAGATATAGAGGTTTTTCGAATCACATCAAGAAGCGTGGTTTTGCCATGATCAACGTGACCAAGTACGGCTACAACGGGAGGGAACTTTTGAATATTTGTGTCTTTGGTATCCATAAATTAAATTTCGAAACTCGAATATCGAAGCTCGAAACAATATCAAAATTCAAATGTTCAAATTTTCTAAACATAGGTTTCGTATTTCGTGCTTCGTATTTCGGATTTATTCATTTTTTGCGTCTGTGTCAGGATTTTCAGACTCCATTGGTTGATTTTCAGATACTTCCTCGACTACTTCAGGTGGCTGTTTTTCTGCTTTTGTCACTTCAGCACTTTCTGTTGAAACTGCCTCTGGTTCAGCCTTAGGCTTTTCTGCGGGTTTTTCTACTGCTTCAGCCTTTTCTTTTTTTTCAGATGCTTTTTCTTCCACTGCTTCCAGCTCCTTTTGTTTTGCCTCTTTTTGTGCTCTTTCTGAAACTAGAGTTTCATCTCCTTCAATCTCAATTCTGTATCCTGATAATTTTGATGCGAGCCTTACATTCTGGCCATCTTTTCCAATTGCAAGAGAAAGTTCTTCTTGGGGAACTCTTATGTGTGCTGTTTTTTCTTTTTCATCTATATCAACAACCAGATTTTTAGCAGGGGAGAGAGCTTGGGTTATAAATTCCTTTGGATCTTCCTGCCATTGGATTATGTCTATTTTTTCAATTCCATTGAATTCATTTATAATTGCCTGCACTCTAACTCCTTTTTGTCCGACGCATGATCCTACTGGATCAATTCCTGATTGAGTTGATGCAACAGCAATTTTTGCCCTGTTTCCAGCTTCTCTTTCTATTTGCTTTATCTCAACCGATCCCTGGGCAACCTCAGGAACTTCACGTCTCAGAAGACCCTCAAGTAAACCATTGTCGGCTCGTGAAACAACAACCTCTTCGCCTCTTGGCCCTTCGTGAATTTCTTTAAGATATACTGCAAGTTTCTGGTTTAGGAAGTACTTTTCATTTGCAATCTGCTCTTGTGGAGGCATAATTCCTTCTGCTTTTCCAATATCAACTATGATATTTGGGCCTGCAAATCGCAATATCATGCCGTTTACAATTGTTCCAATTCTGACTTTATAATCTGTGATTATGGCTTCTTTTTCTTTTTCACGGATTTTCTGAAGTATCACTTGTTTTGCAGTTTGGGCTGCAATTCTTCCAAAACCAGGTGGCGTAACATCCTCACCCTTATGAAATATCCTCGCCTCCCCCGAATTCGGGTCTAGCGTCGCAGAATATTCTTCAAGTTCGACGTCTGGATGGTCTTTTCGATAAGCTGCAACAATTGCATTTTCAACTGTCTCTAAGACTATTTTGGGGTCTATTCCCCTCTCATTTGCTACCTGATTTAAAGCGAGTGCAAATTCGCTCCTTTGAATTGCCGGCATAATAAAAAGATTAAAGATTAAACATAAAATCTTAAATCTTGTTTATGAAGTATACCAGAAAATGAGGCTAGCTTCAAGGCAAAGTGGAATTATTTCGTTTGACTTTTCAATTTTTGTTTAGTAATTCAATTCTGTATCAGTAGACTAGTCTACGGGACCGTTGCAGGTATACTAGTATAACTGTGTTAAATATAAAACTTACGCCTGTTTGGTAATCTGAAGATTTGAACTTTGATCTGCGGATATAACAATTTTATCTCCCCTTACCATTTCGCCTGATAATATCTTTTTGGCAAGAACATCATCTACATTATCCTGAATAAATCTCCTCAGAGGCCTGGCGCCGAACTCTTCGTTATAACCATTTTTTGAAATCATATCCAAAGCAGTCTGATCAAAAGATAAGTATATATCCTGTTCTGACAGTTTTGCCGAAAGATCCTTAAGCATAATGCCAGTAATTTGGCTTATTTCTGCCTGCATAAGAGGCTTAAACATAACGACCTCGTCAAACCTATTCAAAAGCTCAGGCCTGAATATTCCTTGTTCCTGAATATATTCAAGAAGTGCTTTATTATTAAGTGTTGTGTTCAATGAATTATCTTTTACTAAACTTTCCCTGATAAACTCAGACCCGGCGTTTGAAGTTGCAATAATAATCGCGTTTGAGAAAGAAAAGGTTTTGCCAGCGCTGTCAGTCATTCTTCCGTCATCAAGAACTTGGAGAAAAAGATTTAAAATTTTGGAATCCGCTTTTTCAAACTCATCAAGAAGAACTAAAGAAAAAGGATGGGCGTGAATCTGGTCCAAAAACTTGCCGCTTCCCGATTCAATAAGACGTGTGAGTCCGTCCTCAGTTCCATATTCACTCATATCAAGTCTTACAATATTTGCTTCTCCGCCGAAGTATAGTCTGGCAAGAGTCTTGGCAGTCTCTGTTTTACCGACCCCTGTTGGACCAAGAAATAAAAATGAAATAGGTTTTTCGCGGGTAATTCCTGCTCTTATTCGCCTCATCGCCTCAGAAATTGATTTTATTGCCTCATCCTGTCCTATCACGAATTTATGCATTTCACTTTCTAAATTTAGAAGTAGGTTCTTTTCTTTTTCTTTCGGAGCACCCATCGGGATTTTGCTCGTCACCTCAATTTTTGAGAGAACATCATCTTCTAAGACTGTTGAATCTCTTCCTTTCGATGTGTAGGCAGAGTTTGCGCTGTCCATAAGAAGATCAACTGCAATTCCCGGAAGAACACCGTCCATTTTGTATTTCTTGGCAAATTTTGCAGCGGAAACTACAGCCTTATATGAAAGGATAACACCGTTCTCATTCTCAATTTCCTCAGTTTTTTCAAAAAGCATTCTAAGAGCATCCGAGAGTCCCGGTTCATCAAGTACGATTATTTCAAATACTTCACGAAGCGCGTTATTTTCAAAATATTTTTTATACTCCCCTTTTGTCATAGTTGCAATTATCGGCATTTTTCCGTCCTTAAGATACGGAAGCATTGCTCCCGAAAGATCAATATTGAATGATGCGCCTCCCAATAAATTTTGAAATTCAGGTATATATAAAACTACATTTACAGAATGTTTTACTTCCTCAATTACAGCCTGAAGCCTTGTCTCAAGCTCAGATCTGTTACCTGCTCCTGCAACAAGAGGACCAATCATAAGCTCAAGAAATCTTTTGTGATTAAGTTTTTTAGGAAGCTGGCCTTCATAACTTTGGTAAATAAAATTCTCAACAAGATTTGATTTTCCAGTTCCGATGTCTCCAACAAGAAGCACATTATTGTTAGTCTCTTTCTGCATTGCATCTATGAGTGTTTTGTACTCCGTTTCTCTGCCATCCACCATGGTTTTCCTTTTAATATTTGAATAGGTATGATCTCTTGTATATTTCATGGTTTCAGGCGTCCAGCCCCAAACCAAAAGCTCTCCAATTCCAACCCCAGCGTACCGCGGCTTAAACTGCCTGGGTTCCTCCTCTTCAAATATTATTCTTGCCCAGTGGTCAATGTTTATAATGTCTTCCTCTTTTAATTTTTTATTAAAAAGGAGCTTGGTTGTGGCTTCGGTCAAAACTAAATAGGAAGTTAAAAGATCAGTTGATGTGATATATTTTCCTTTGAGTTTTTTTGCGATTTCTGCAGCTTTATCTGTAAGTTCTTTTGTCGGCACGTCAAGTGAAACAATTTCATTCTCTGAGATTACTGCTTTATCTAAAAGAAACTTTGTCTGTTTTAATTTATTGACTGCTGTTAAAAAGGCGGGTGTGTTGTCTTTTTTAAAAACTGCAATGAGTGCTTCTTTTGTAAATGCATCAAAAATGTCCTGGGGATTATCGTTTAATGAAGCAGATGGTCGTACAACTTCAAGTGAAAATTTAACGAATACTTCAATAATTATAAAAACTGAGAGTAAAAAAAGAAAAAAGTTCGGACTATTCCCTGATATATACATGAAAAGGCTCAAAAGTATCAGAACATTTATAACTGCCACTCTAACTATAAATACCGGAATTGAATGGTAAAAAAGCATTATTCTTATTTTTACATCTCTCATAATCTTAAAGGAATAAAATTGTAATTGTTATAAAAGGCCACCAGATAAATAGTATAAAAACCAAAAACTCAAGGAAAATAATAAATCCAAAAATTATAAGGTCAACAAAGATAAGGGCTGTTTTTACAACTATTCCCATTCCGATTGAAAATGCAACCAGCCCTTTTCTGTATTCATTTTTAATGGGCTTAAAGAAGGTTCTAATAAGAAGCGGGAGTGATAATATTTGAATTACAGAATGGTTAATGTCAGCAAATAACTTGAATAGTCTAATTGGGGTTTCAATATACCAAAATTTTATAAATAGAACTGGTAAGGAAAGTAAAATGCTGGGCATTAATACAAGTATAAAATTAGCGAGAACAAATTACAAATTAGCTCTTCTTACCAGAAAATCCATTTCGGCTTTGGGGTTACCCTCCTGTTTCTCAATAATAAAACCTGCTTCGCCGAATAATTCTTCGGGTCGTCCTTCTCTCATTGCGCCTGCGAGAAGTCTTACAAACGCAAATCTTCCGGGTTTTAATATCTGTCCGTATTTTGGTATCACCTGCTCCGGAAAATAGTAAGCTGCTCCGTTACTATCAAGTATAAAATCGAATTGTCTGTCAAATATATGTGTCTCTATTGGACCAACTATCATCTCATCCACCCTGAACCTTTCATCATATAGCGCTGCTTGTTCTGCGTGTTTGGGATGGAGTGTAATACCGGTTGTTCTTATTCTGTTACCAAGTCCTTCATACGCATGTTTTGATTCGATTCTTCCACCTTTTTAAATTGTACAAGCGCTCTTCCAATACCGCATCCGCCATCCAAAACCTCTATTCTTCTATTTGGATACCTATCAACAAGTTCCCAAAGATGGGCAAAAAAATCGAATTCAATAAGATTTAACTCAGGCAAAGGTCTATCTGTTCCATATGTATAACTATCAGCTCCATATGTAGAAACAGGTTTTTCGTCTAATTTTAAAACATGCTCATGAGTAATCTGAAAAGGAGGTCTTAAAGGTTCATTCATAGTAAAAAAATTAATTAACTATCGGTAGAACAATCCGAGGGCCTGTAACTCTACCTGTTTCATCTAGTTCTTCTGAGGCAAAAATTACCTGTTCTCGAGTGGCTGGATGAAATGTAACAAAGTCTGATTTATAATCCTCCGACTGAGGATCCTCATCTTGAATTGAATGTTGAATGCTCAAATCATGTCGCTCTAAGACTTCTCCAAATCTTCTAATACTCCCTGTTACGTCTTTCAAGCTAAATCTAAGATACCATTTCCCTTTGGATTTATTAGGATCTAGTAATCTATACCCACCATCTAATGTAGGTAATGGTTCAATTATTCCTCTTCTTCTGTAATCAGCAAGTCGTCTTAGATCAGCCATTACAGCACTTGTTGTTGCTTCTCTACCTGCCCCTGGACCTTCTATTGTAATAGGTGTTCCATTGCGGGTATTTATTCTTAAACTGTTCTGTTCATTTTTTACTTTTGAGAGAGGATTATCATTACTAACCAGTGCAGGACTTACCCAAACCTCAATTTCTTCGTTATCTTGTTTTCTAGCAACCACCATTGGCTTAATTGAATATCCAGGACCTCTTTTTCTATTCTTTCTCCTACGCATAGTCCCTATCCAGCTAGCAATATCCATATCATCTAAGGTTACGCCTGTTATTCCCTGCGGAGTAATTTCTTCAGGGTTAAACTGAGTATTCCATGCAAGTGATGCTAAAAATATAATTTTATCTCTTGCATCTAAGCCTTGCACATCTCTATCCGGATTTGGCTCTACTAATTTTCTATCCTCAGCTAGCTGGAGTGCTTCATCATACGTCAGTCCATCTTCAAACATTCTTGTGAAGACATAATTTGTGCTGCCATTGGGAATTCCGTCTATGCTTAATATATCCTCTCCGTCGAAGTATCTTAATGCTGCCATGATTGGAATTTTTCCACCCACTGTTGCTTCAAATCCCATATTCCGTCCCATTTTTCTTGCTGAGGCAAACTTGGTTTTAGCCTCGTATGCCATTAATTCTTTGTTTGCGGTAATAAAATCTTTCTCAGATGCAAACGCTCTATCTGCATACTCAGAAGCTGCGGATCTAACGCCAGTTAACTCAATTACAATATCTACGTCTGGCTTATTAAAAATTTCCTCCTTATCTGTTGTATAATTATAATCTGCTGGAAATTCTCGATCTTTTGTAGGATCATCTATAAGCACTGCCTCAAGCCTTAATCCTTGATCTTCACCATGCTCATTTAATTCTCTAATGACGCCGCCTCCAACTGTACCTGCACCAATTAATCCAACACCAATCGTTTCTTTTCTTCCCATATTTTTAGTGAGGAGTGATTATACAACCTGAAGATTTATTTTAGCAAGTTACAAAAATAAATCTGTCTATTCAGTACCGTAGACTGTACCACTGTACCGGATACCGAACTGAATTATTTTCTATTTAAGGGGTATTAAATTACAATAATTAAGAAGGGCTAAAACCAGCCTTTTTTCTTTGCTCCGTCAAATTCCCGAGACGATAATAGGAATTACGTAAATCTTGTTGACATAGTAGTAAAACTTTTATATAAACGGGTTAGTTTTATGGCAGTTGAAGCTTTTTCTCAAACAATATCACCCGGCTCCGACACTTTATCTTTTCCTGAAACAGAACAGACACAAAGATATGCTCTTATAAGCGTTTCTGATAAAACAGGGGTTGTGGGTTTAGCAAAGATAATTGATCGTGCGGGATACAGGATCATCTCCACCGGGGGAACTGCCAAGGCGCTTACTGATGACGGCCTTCCAGTAATCCCAATCCAGGAAATAACAGGAACCCCGGAAAGTTTTGAAGGAAGAATGAAGACAATTAGCTTCCGGATTGAAGGCGGTATTTTATTTGACAGAACAAAGACCTCCCAAGTTAAAGAAGCAGAAAAACTCGGGGTTCCTCAAATTGATTTAGTCGTTGCTAATCTTTATCCATTCGAAAAAACTGTTGCAGATCCTAACACTACATATGATGAGGCAACAGAACAAATCGATGTTGGAGGACCAACTATGGTAAGATCTGCTGCTAAAAATCATAAAAGCGTAGTGATAATAGTTGATCCAAAAGATTATGACCGGGTTGGGGAAGCAATAAAAGCGGGAGAAATTGACCCACAGCTGAAAAGAGAGCTCGCGGCAAAAGCATTTGGACATTTATCTTTATATGATTCTCAGATCAGACAATTTCTAGAAACAGGCGAAGATTTTGCAGAAGAATTAACTCTTCCTGGAAGAAAAACTACAGATCTAAAATATGGAGAAAATCCCCATCTGGCAGCTGCTTTATACCTTGAACCAAACACAAATTCTCCGATGAGGAAACTTAAAAGAATTGGTGGTGGAAGAGAAAGCTCAGCAACAAATATCACAGATATAAATGCAGGGATTGAATCAGTCAGGATATTCAGAGACACCCCCGTGGTAGTTGTAATAAAACATAATACCCCTTCTGGGATCGCTCTCGGAGAAACTGTGGAAGAGGCATTAAAAAGAGCAGTTGAGGCAGATCCAATTTCAGCATATGGAGGAGTTGTGGTTTCTAATAAGCCTTTAGACATGGATTGTGTTAGGATTCTTGAAAAATTTAGAGAACAACGGGGACAAATGGATATAATATCTGCACCTTTTATACCGCCAGAAGTTTTAGAAAAACTTATTGATATCAGAAAAAATGTAGGAATTTATACTTTTGGAGAAATACCTAGGGAAAGGTCACAAAGATTTCAAGTAAAGCCAATCGACGGAGGTTTTGTTTTGCAGGAATGGGATGATGATGAAACCAATATAGCTGATTGGAAAATCGCAACTAGATCTGCGCCTACCCGCAAACAACTTGAGCTTATGAGGTTTGGCTGGGACGCGGCAAGAAGAATGAAATCAAACACTATTGTAGCTGTTGATAAAGATATTCCTATGACTCGGGGAATTGGAACCGGTCAAACATCTCGCATTGCTTCCGTTGAAATCGCCCTTGCACAGGCGGGAGGAAATGCAATTGGAAGTATTTTAATAAGTGACAGTTTTTTCCCTTTTGGGGATAGCGTAAAACTCGCTAGGGACGCTGGGGTTGGCGCTATTCTTCAGCAAGGAGGATCTAAACGCGATAATGATTCAATTGAAGTAGCAAATGAAGCAGGAATTCCTATGGTTTTTACCGGTAGAAGAGCCTTTTGGCATTAGTATTTAAAACCACCCGCTGTTGTTATTTGCGGATTCTTTTTCAAATTGTTCGTAATATTTATTTATTGGACGATGATTTGCCCTGCGGTAATAGAAGTTGTGGGATCAATAGTATCTGCTGCCCCTGGTTGAGAATCGTAAATCACAGCAGTATCATCTTTGATTTGGAAACGAATCTTGTCTGTTGATGAATCAAGTCCAGTGATAAGGAAGGTATAATTTCCTGTTTCATTAATTGTTCCTGTTCCTCGAAGTGTCGCTTTACCGTTTGATGTGACAAGAACAGTAATTGTGCTTGCTTCAAACTCAATATTTGCTGCGCTAAAGTTCATACTCACTTTTCCTGTTGGCAGATTTTGGTTGTCATATTTTGTTGTAACACCAAATTTCACTTGTCCAGTTAGAGTGGGTTGATTAGGAACAGCTCCAAGTGGAGAATTAAACATTCTTACTCCTGTAAATAGTCCCTGTGGCGTTGGATTATATGCTGAAATATATTGAAATACTTCTGAATCACTTGCATTGTTGTTATCGGTTACTGTTAATGTAACCTCATACACCCCAGCTACTTGATAAACATGGCTTCCTGAAACACTTCCTGATCCATTACTTTCTATTATTGTCCCGTTACTCGTTGATCCGTCTCCCCAATCAAAAATAGCGGTATGCGTGTCTGTTGAGTTTCCATCACTAAAGTTTGCTGTTGCAGTAGTTTGTGTCCCTATTTGAACTGGATTAACTGATGTTGTAATAGTCCCGACAACAGGTAACACATTGGCGGGTGTTGGCGCTACGCTAAAGCTCGAAAAATAAATATTCGCTAACCCACAGACTTGAGTTGAGTCCGGACCTGTATTGCCCATTTGCACAGTCAACATATCAGCATTTGACGTTGCGTAATTTAAAGCAAAATTCTGAGTTGTGTCTGGCGTAATAGGATTTGTGTCAGTGTGCAATCTTACGAAATAGTGACCACCCTGCCCTGTATCAACAACAGACCATCCTTGATTAGTTAGGTAAGATATATTGCTATTGGGGTAAATAGCGATAGTAATATCTTTTATGTCTTCTGAGTTACTATCATTAGTTATAGAAAGTATTCCGCTATAAAACTCTGGTTGATTTATAAACGGAACGGGTGACATTGCGACTGTACAGCTATCCACCGACACAGGCACAGAAGTTGGCGTTGGAGTAGGATTGGCAGAGCAGGAAGGGTCAGGATTAAATGCATAATTAAACGTCGGGGATGAAGGATTATAACCATATATCGAAACATTCAAAGTCGGCGTGCAACTGAAAGTACCATTTGAATAATTAAATATTCCCGAACAAGTACCTGCACCTGAACTTCCTCCTGTGCAAGAAGCAGGCTCGTCATTATAACCCCACCCCGTACCAAAAATCGCTACGCTTTCTCTGGATATATCTCCACCAGTATATCCGGAATAATAAAATGAGTAATAACCTGTGGTGTGATCCATCGTCAAACCGGTTACTGTAAACGTATCATCTGTTGCATAAGATTTAAAAGGAAATAGTAATACAAAAAAGAGGACTGCAAACAGAATTGATCTGATCTTGTTGTCCATATAATTTTTTCTTAGGATATTCTTTTTTGATACCCTTTGTCAATAATCAAAACCAGCTAGATTTTTTTACCTTCCCACTACCTTCCCACTTTTCATGTGGGAAGCTACTTTAGAACCAGCCTTTTTTCAGGGGCGTGTCCCCAAATTCACGAAGAAGATCTTTTTGCTTTCCGGACAAATTTTTAGGAACTGTTACTTTTATTCTTACGTAATGATCGCCGCGACCTGATCCTCTAACATGAGAGACTCCTTTTTTGCTTAAACGAATCACTGTATTTGGTTGTGTTCCAGCAGGAATTCTAAGCTTAACATTGCCCTCAATTGTTTCAACATTAATTTCTGTTCCAAGTGCAGCCTGAGGGAAGGTAATTTCCTCATCGGTTACAATATCGTAACCTTCACGTCGGAATTTTGAATGTGGGAGAACCTCAATTAGGACGTCGTAATTGCCAAAACGAACACGCGAGCCATTATCAACACCTGCTGGAATTTTTACTGTTTGGTTTTTTCCCTCAATTGATATTCTTTTGGTAACTCCTTTTACTGCCTCCATAAAATCTATTTCAATCGAGTAAACAGGTCGCCTCTGGGCCCTTCCGAAAGGATTTGCTCCACCAAAAAACTGTTCAAAAATTTCAAATGGGTCTGAGAAACCTCCGAAATCAAATCCCCCCATATTTCCTGAGGTTGTATAAGTATAGGTGAAAGGGCCATATCTGCCGCTTTGAGCTCCTCCAAAACCTTGTCCGAAGGGTCCCGCACCTTGTTCAAATGCAGCATGACCGAATTGATCATAAGCCTGTTTTTTTTGGGGGTCTGACAAAACTTCATAGGCTTTATTTATTTCTTTAAATTTTTCGTGAGCTTGTTTATCCTTATTTCTGTCAGGATGATACTCTAGAGCAAGTTTTCTGTACGCTTTTTTAATTTCCGCATCACTTGCTCCTTTTGTTACTCCCAAAACTTGATAATAGTCTTTGTCTGCCATTGTTAATAAATTAAAAATTAAAAATGATATCTAAAATCTTTAGCCTCGTAATTATACAATAAAAACCGCATGTGCGGTCTTTTCAGATATTAGATTTAATTTATTATTTAAAATTTAGTTTACGACTTCGCCCTCAACTGGTTCGTCTGAATCTTTATTCTTTTTTTCTTTTTCTTTAGACTCATTATTTGCTTCAGAATCCGAACCCTCCGAGGTTTGCGCTTCGCTTGCCTCTCCTCCTGCTTCCGAACTCTGGTTATACATTTGCTGTCCTACTTTCGAAAGTGTGTCTGAGAGATCTTTTGTTTTTTCTTCAAGATCTTCTTTTGAACCGGTGTCTAATATGTCTTTAAGTGCTTTTGTTTTGTCCTCAATTTCTTTTTTGAGATCTTCCTGAATTTTTCCTTCTGCTTCTTTTAAGGTTTTCTCAGCAGTAAATACAAGTGAATCAGCTTGGTTTTTTGTTTCAACTTTTGCTCTTGCTTCTTCATCGTCTTTTGCGTGTTGTTCGGCATCCTTAGTCATTTTATCGATCTCCTCATCTGTTAGCCCGGTTGATCCTGTTATTTTTATGCTCTGTTCTTTGCCTGTTGCCTTGTCTTGCGCTTTTACATTTAAGATTCCGTTTGCATCAATATCAAATGTGACCTCAATCTGGGGAACTCCACGAGGAGCTGGTGGGATACCGTCAAGTATGAAACGTCCTAAAGATTTGTTGTCAGCCGCCATTGCCCTCTCTCCCTGCAAAACATTTATTTCAACCTGTGTCTGGTTATCGGCAGCAGTTGAAAACACCTGAGATTTTGATGCAGGAATTGTTGTATTTTTGGAAATTAAAGGAGTTGAAACTGCGCCCAGTGTTTCAATTCCCAAAGTAAGAGGGGTTATATCAAGTAACAAAACGTCTTTTACTTCTCCTCCCAGTACTCCTGCTTGTATTGCTGCTCCTACTGCTACCACTTCATCCGGATTTACGGATTTATTAGGCTCTTTTCCAAAGAATTTAGTAACAGTCTCAACAACTTTTGGCATTCGAGTCATACCGCCAACCAAGACTATCTCATTTATGTCTCCTACTTTTACTTTTGCATCTTTAAGAGCTTGTTCTGCTGGTTTTATCGTTTTTTGAATAAGAGGGTCTACAATCTGCTCAAGTTTTGAACGAGATAAAGTCATTGTAAGATGAAGCGGTCCCCCCTCTCCTTGAGTTATAAAAGGCTGATTTATTTGTGTTTCCTGTGATGTTGAAAGTTCAATTTTTGCTTTTTCAGCAGATTCTCTGAGTCTTTGAAGGGCTTGAGGATCTTTTTTAAGATCTACCTGATTCTCTTTTTTGAATTCTTCTGCAATGTAGTCAATAATTGCCTGATCAAAATCGTCTCCTCCTAAGTGTGTGTCTCCATTTGTTGATTTAACTTCATAAACTCCTTCTCCGAGTTCTAGAATTGATATATCAAATGTTCCTCCACCAAGATCATAAACTGCAATTGTATGTGCGTTTTTCTTATCGAGTCCGTATGCTAAAGCTGCAGCTGTTGGCTCATTTATAATTCGGAGAACCTCCAAGCCTGCAATTTCTCCTGCTTGTTTGGTAGCTTGGCGCTGCGAATCATCAAAGTATGCGGGAACTGTTATAACAGCCTGGGTTACTTTGTCACCTAAATAATTTTCGGCATCTGATTTTATTTTCTGAAGAATTTTTGCGGATATTTCCTGCGGAGTGAAAGTTCGGCCTTCCACCTCAACATCAGCCATTCCGTCGCGTCCGGCTTTAACTGTATAAGGAAGCCACTTAATGTCGTATTGAACCGACTCATCTTTATATTTTCTTCCCATGAGTCTTTTTATTGAAAATACAGTTGTTTTGGGTTTAAGTACAAGTTGCCTTTTGGCAACGTCTCCGACAACATGACTCACGGGATCAACCACAGAGGGTATAACGTTTCTGCCCTCCCTGGAGTGGATGACTTTTGGAGATCCACCTTCCATTACGGCAACGCATGAATTTGTTGTACCTAAATCTATTCCAATTATTTTTCCCATATATTCCTTTCAGTCAAATTAAAAATTTAAAATTAAAAGTAAAAAATTAACTTTGAACTTTTCACTTTAAACTTTCAACTTGTTGTCGTCCTACGACAACCTGTGCTGGCCTTAACACCCTATCATTCATTATAAAGCCGGACCGCACTTCTTCCAAGACCTTATTTTCTTCCCCAGCCTTTACAGAAACACATTCCATAGTGTTTGGATTAAACACCTCATTTTCAGTTTTGATTCTTGAAACTCCTTCTTCCGAAAGTACATCCAAAAATTTTTGAATTGAAAGATTTAATCCTTCGTCCTGAATATGTTTTTGTGCAAGAAAAAGAGTATCTAAAACCGGCAGAAGATTTAAAATTAGATTTCTGTTTCCGGACTTTATCCATTCCTGCCTCTCTTCTTCAGTTCTTTTTTCAAGGTTCTGATAGTCAGCAAGTGCCCTTTTTAACAGGTTTTCAAGTTCATTTTCTTGTATTTCAAGTTTCTTCTCTCTCCGAGCCAAAGGGCTCTCTGAGCCAGTGGCATGTTTCTTCTTCATCTTTTCTATTGTCTATCTTCTATAATCTAACTTCTAGTTAAACTACCAATCGCGCGCTACTTCTTCAACTAAATTGCCGAAATATCTAACAGTTGGGACAATGTAAGTATAGTTGAGCCGAGTTGGTCCGATCACTCCTATCTCTCCTCCAGTGTGTGATGGGGTTATAAATCTTCTGAAAACAATCCCATATGGGCCCGATAGTTTTGGCCCCAAATCATCTCCTAAAAGAATATGGATATCCTCATCCTTTGCTACTGTTTCAAAAAGCTTTCTGAAATACTCAAAATCATCAATTGCCGAAAGAAATGTTTTGGTAATATCAATATCATAAAATTCGGGCATATCCAGAATATTTGCATAACCCGCAAAATAGTAGTCTCCATTATCTGTTGATGATATCGCAAGTGCTCGCGTCTTCTGTGCCAGCTCTTTTGTAATTTCCTGCAAAAACTCTCTTTCTTTTTTTCTTGAATCCCAGACTTTTTCCTTAACCGCAACTTCCTCAGCAACTGAGAGTTCTTTCTCCTTCATAAGCTGATTAACATAAAATCTCATTGCCTGGGGTGTAGGAATTCTACCGGATGATGTGTGGGGTTTTTTAAGATATCCAGCCTCAGTAAGGCGCACCATTTCATTTCTTATGGTTGCGGGGCTTGCCGACAAGTTATGCTTTTTCTCAAGAGTTTCAGATCCCACTGGATTTGCTGTCTCAATATATTCTTCAATCAGAGATTTTAGAATTTCAATTTGCCTTTGAGTTAAATCTTGCATGGTTCCAATTAATAACTTCTGACTTCTAACTACTAATAACTTCTCTTATTTAAACTTTAGAAGTTAGTAGTTAGTTGTTAGCAGTTGTCGCTTGAATATCTTCAAACAGACCTTGTCCCGCATAAGCGCCCTTTGGGAGCGCGAGGCTGTAAGCCTCCGGCACAAAGTAAGCTCTGTGCGGGATTAGCAGTAATATATCACGTCTGCTAATTCATGTCAAGGAGGAAGATACCGTCTGGTATCTTCCGACGATGACCCCGTATAAACGCTCTTGCGACGCGAGGATGTAAACCTCGGGAGCAAGGAAGTTTATATGGGGTCAAGCTCAAAACAATGCTATACTAATTTTCATGGAGAAGAAAAGAACAAGACTTCGCCCTATCTCAAGAAAAAGACATAACTATTTTTATCTTCTTACAGCAATATTAACTTTGATATTGTCTGGCTATATTTTATTTAACTTTTCTCCCCAATCAGCGTTTGAAATTTCGGAACTCGGAAATTTTACGATTAAGATTCCTTTAATTTTAATTTTTCTATTTTCCTTCTCAATCTTTATCTACTCTTTAACTACTTTTCTATTTTTCAGAAAAACTCAAGGGGTAATTTTTATTGCTTTTATTGATTCATATATCATAATGAGGCTTGCAGGTCTAACTCACTGGATATTTTTGGTTTTGGTAATTGCACTCTTTGTAACTGTAGAACTTTTTATACTTAAGAAAAAATAATAACTTAATAAAGAATTTTTCTACCTCAAATTAACGTACAAGAACTATTTTTATTATTGTGAAAACTAATGGGTATCAAAATCCCAAAATCTAGCTTCTTCATAAAGAGTACCATTCAAAATAGCTGCATTGCTAAAATCTAAATTAACTGTATCTTGCTTTCCTTCATTGTTAAATAAAATAATAAATTTATTATTATTCTTATCTACCTCGTAAACTGCTCCAAGATCACCATCTCGGCCTTTATAGACTCTTGTTTTTATATATACAAATGGTTCAATAATCTTTCCTTCATTATTTTTTAAGGTTAAAACTTTTCTAATATCATCTATTACTAAACTTTCATTATTATTATTATGCGTGTTTTCAGTTAATGCTATACCTAAATAGTTTTTATTTTGTTTCTTATAATAAGTGAATTGCGCTTCATTGGGGGGACGGTAATAAAAACCTGGTGCAAGATATGCTGTCTTTAAACGAAATCCATAATTATTGTATATTTTGCTTATAAATTCTTCATCAATACCTAATACTTTAGCTTCTCTATCTGTTAATGGTCTGTTTGTTGTATCGGGTAAATTTTCCAGAGAATATTCTGAACAATCGATCCCCTTACTAAAATCAGTACAAAGTTTATATTCCTGATTACTAATAACATAGTAATTAATATTATCCATATTAATATGATTTTCGCGGTCATGTTCTTCTTTTAAATCTGAGAGGGAGTTGGGGAGTTTTCTATTATATTTATAGTATAATTCTATAGCTTTTGATGCATATTCCAATTCTTCAAGCGTAAAATTATCATCTGAACGATTTTGATTTTCGGTACTAAGCTTATTATCCCAAATGATTAAAATAAATAGTAAAACTGCTAGAAAACAAGTGATAATAATATGTTTAAGCATTACGTAATTTCCAGAAAATCAAAAAGATAAAAGACAAAAATTAAAATTAGAGTAATAACAAATGGCAAAACACTAATAACAATTCCGGATACATTTAATAGTTGAATTCCTGTAAAAATTCCAACTATAAAAATTAAAATTAGATACAATAATACTGACCCAGCAATAAATTTTCTAAATTTATCCTTCTTAATTTCAAGGTAGTCCCTTGCCTTTTTACGAGTATATAAATACAAAAACGAAAAAATAGTAAACAGAATTACTAATGCTGTGCTGTCACCGCTTTGCTGTCCTTCATGTCCATAAGGACCGCCCTCTCCAAGTCCTAATGGTAATAAAAGAAAATTTATTAGAAGTAGGACTGGTGTGAGAAGGGTCAAAAATATTTTATCCTTTGACAAGGAGTCAATAGAATAATCATTAGGATAATAATGATTTATTAAGTAACCTACTTTCTCTAGAATTATAAAAACTATCCCAGCAATTAAACATAATAAAAGTAAGTAAGTAACGAAATATAATATCTTAGATTTTGTATTTATATTTTTTATATTTGCATTTTGATTCAAATCTCGCGATGCATTATCTGGAGCGTTTTCTTTACTCGAATTTTTATCCTCTGGAGTCATAATTAAAGTTTATTCTTGATCAATTTATAAGTCAAACTATTAAATCCATTTATACAATTCGGATATCAGAAAAAGCAGCCTCGATTCTGTTATAATTACCGTGTCCTCAGAGGCAATGCTCCTTGAGCCGTGTTCGAACAGAACTGAAAAGGCGAAAGGTAAATGCCGGAGGAAGCTGTTATGAACAAATTTTATATTTCAACACCAATTTATTATATAAATGATGTTCCGCATATTGGACATGCGTACACTACTGTTGCGGCGGATGTTATTGCAAGATATTTCAAAGAAAAGTTGGGGGATGAAAATATATTTTTCTTAACCGGAACGGATGAGCATGGCGCAAAAGTATCATCTGCGGCAAAGGAGGCTGGAAAAGAACCTCTTGAATTTGCAAATTCCATTGTTCCCCAGTTCGAATCCGCTTGGGAATTATTAAACATTAACTATTCTTATTTTTTCAGAACTACTGATCCGCGACATGAAAAAATTGTAGGCGTAATACTGCAAAAAATTTATGATAAAGGTTTTATTTATGAAGGAATTTATGAAGGACTTTACTGCGAAGGATGCGAAAAATTTCTGACAGAAGAAGATCTTGAAAGTGGAAAGTGTCCCCTTCATCCGAACAAAACCCCAGTCCGCCAGAAAGAAAAAAACTATTTTTTCAAATTATCACAGTTTAGGCAAGATTTAATTCGCTTGTTTGAAACAGAAGAAGTCAAAATTCTGCCAGAAAGCCGTAAAAATGAAATACTTGGAAAGCTAAAATCTGAGGACCTGAAAGACATTGCAATCTCCCGTGAGGAAGTCAGCTGGGGAATTCCTATTCCATGGGATAACACGCAAACCATTTATGTTTGGGTAGAAGCATTGTTTAACTATTACACGGCTACTCAATTTTTAGAAGGCAAACAAAAATTCTGGCCGGCGGATATTCACCTTATGGGTAAAGATATTTTGTGGTTTCACACAGTAATATGGTATGCGCTTTTAAAAGCTGCCGAACTTGATTTGCCAAAAAAAGTATTTGCTCACGGATTTTTTACGATAAACGGCGAAAAAATGTCAAAGTCCGCAGGTAATGTGATTGCGCCAAAGGAATTAGTGGACAAATTCGGGGCAGATGCAACTCGTTATCTTTTACTTTCCCAATTTCCTTTTGGAAGTGACGGAGATTTTTCAATTGAAAAGCTTACCCAAAGCTACAATGCAAATCTGGCAAACGGACTGGGGAATTTAGTTTCGCGTATTGCGAAAATTGCTGAATCAAGTAATTTCGGAAACGAGGTTAAAATTCAAGATTTTAAAGAACTAAGTAATGTTTTTCTGCTTACTGATGAAGATAAATCTTTGAGTGATAAAATAGAGAACTTCACATTACTTGAAGGAATTGAATATATACAAAACTTAATTAACAGAATAAATCAGATATTTGATCAGCATAAACCTTGGGAATTAATAAAATCAGACCAAACAAATGAATTGGATAGTCTATTATCTGAGTGTATTAGAAGTATCTTAGAAATTTCTGTATTATTACGACCGTTCATGCCCAAAACTGCAGAGATGATAGAAAAACAATTTAAAGGTCCAAAAATTAAATTACTATCTCCGCTTTTCCCGCGAATAAAATAAATTTTTTTGCTATAATTATTTTTTAATTTATGATATACGACGAAAATTATTTTCTAAATATTGAAAGATATGCACCTTTTTCATATTTACACCCTATTACTAAAAAAAGTAATTTTGCAAAAAAACAAATAATTAACTTGATTAAAATTAAAGAAAGAGAGTATGCAAAAAGAAGATCGAGGTGGATTTTGAAGAATCTGAAAATTTCTTCTAGTCTTGATATAGGTACTGCTGACGGATCATTGGTCAAAAAATTATTATCGAACGGGGTTGATGCCTATGGACTGGATATAAGTACTTATCAAATTAATAAATTAAAATTGCAATATCCGAATAATTTTTATCTTGGAAGCACAGACAATCTTCCGTTTAAGAGTAAGTCTTTCGATTTAATTTCAGCTTATCATGTGCTTGAACATGTTATGCCCGATCAGGTTCAAAATTCAATAAAAGAGTTAGGAAGAGTAAGTAGTAAATATATAATAATTGAGCATCCTGCAAAAGAAAACTTTCATGCCTATGTAGATTCCTCCCATATCTCAATATATACATCACATGAGTGGAAAAATATAATCACAAAAATTCTCAATCTTAACTGGAAATTAATAAAATTTGAAGAAGCAAATTTTTATAAACCTGTTTCCTTTTTACTTCAAAGAAGAACTGCCAATTAATTAGTTTTTATGGGGCAACTGCTCCTAAAACTTGCTGGCCTGTTTCTGAGAACATTAAGAATCCGCCGATTATAACTCCGATTACTCCTGCGAGAAGTGAAAACATAACTACTCCCATTTCATTTTGCTTTGTATGAAGTTTGAAACTTTTATGTTTTTTAGCCATCAATATATTTATGACTCAAACTTGGAAATTTGTCAAGGAGGAAGGTACCAGACGGTACTTTCCGACGAAGACCCGCCGATAATCGCTCCGTGAGCCGTATTCGAATAGAATGGAATAGGCGAACGGTAAGATATGGCTTGGGTCAAGAGAAAAATATATAATTAAAGCTATGATCGATGTTCACTGCCATTTAAACTTTCATGCATTTAGAAAGGACTTTAATGAAGTGATAAAAAATGCCAAAGATAATGGAGTCAATAAGATTATAAACGTAGGAACATCTATTGAAACAAGTCTGAGTGCTGTTGAGCTTGCTGAAAAATACGAAAATTTATATGCAATCGTAGGTGTGCATCCTCACCACGCTGACAAACTTATCAGAGGCTGGGAAAAAGAGATTGAGAGAATTGCAAAGTCCTCAAAAAAAATTGTGGGAATTGGAGAAATTGGCCTCGATTACTATTCATATAAGTCGAATGGAATTGTCGAACCAAAAATTCAGAAAGAAGTGTTCATTAAACAGATTGAAATCGCGAACAAATTAAAACTTCCCCTGCAAATCCACAACCGACATGCAGGAGAGGACATTCTCAACATCCTCAATAGTCAATGGTCAAATGTCAATTGTCAGCCCCCCGGCATGTTTCACTGCATGTCAGGAGATGTTAATTTTCTTAAAAAAGTACTGGATTTAGGGTTTTATGTTGGTTTTGACGGGAATATTACATACGAAGGTATTCCCAAGGGAGAAAATACTCCCCTTCCTGAACTTGTTAAAAATGCGCCAATTGATCGAATTGTTACAGAAACTGATGCGCCTTTTCTAACTCCCCAGCCTTACCGCGGTAGTCGCAACATTCCTTCCTATGTTATAATTACAGCAACCGAAATAGCCAAAATTAAGGGATTGGATTTGTCTGTCGTAGAAGCACAAACCACCGAAAACGCTAAGAATTTATTCAAACTAAACGCTAGTGGCTAAATGCTAATGGCTAATTTCTATGACTAATTTTTTCAATACAATTTTTACCCGTTATCCTGTTAAAACTCAAAGATCTTTGTCCGTTCTTCCAGGGTTTGTTTCATGGTTTCTAATTCTTTTTCCAATCTGGGGATCGCTTTTTATTCCTTATGCGGTTGCATATTTTGTACTGTTTTTTGATGTTTTCTGGTTCTATAGATCTTTCTCTCTTGTTATAACAGCATACATTTCATCAAAAAAAATCAAAGATGCAGAATCTGAAAACTGGCTTGAAAAAGCAAGTAAATTAACAGGGTTTGAAAAAGTAACTCATATTATAGTTATCCCAAATTATAAGGAAACTGATGAAAAACTGAGACGAATTGTAGGAACTATTGCTGCGCAGACTTTTCCCCTAGGCAGAATCTATATATTCCTGGCTATGGAAAAACGGGAGAAAAATGCACGTCAAAAATCCGCTAAGATAATAAAGGAGTTTGAGAATATATTTGGAGGGATTTACGCAACTTACCACCCGGATATCCAAGATGAGGTTAAAGGAAAATCTTCGAACCAATCGTTTGCCGCAAAAGAAGCAAACAAGTTGTTGGTAGAAGGAGGTCTTATTGATGAAAACTTTTCAACAATTACAACCGCTGATGCCGATTCAATGTTTGACAGACAGTATTTTTCATATCTTACTTTTGGATTTTTAAAAGACGCTAAAAGATATAACAGGTTCTGGCAGTCGGCGAATGTTGACCATAATAATTTCTGGAGTGTTCCTGCAGCAACCAGAATATTTTCCTTCTTTTCAAGTTTGTGGAGAACAGGACTTCTTGTTCAAGGAGACAGACTTATTCCAACATCAACATATTCTTTGTCGTATCTTCTCCTAAAACGGATAGGTTACTGGGACACTGATGTAATTCCTGAAGACTATAGAGTTTTCTTCAAGGCATTCTTTGCTATGAAAGGAGATATTGCGACAAACCCAATTTTTCTTAAGACCTCAATGGACTCCCCTCTTTCTCCAACCTACATAGGATCTCTTAAAAATAAATACTCACAAATCAGGCGCTGGTCTTACGGCGCATCTGATGACCCTTTGTTTATAAAATGGTGGTTTACAGTGCCTGGAGTTCCTTTTATAAGGAAAACAAAAATACTTTTCCATGTCCTCCTTGATCATTTTCTCTGGCCTGTTAACTGGTTTATTTTAACAATATCGGCAAATATAATAACTCTTATTAACCCTGTTTTTGCAAAAACAACAATAGGATACAATCTTCCTATTCTTGCGAGGTTTATTCTCTCATCAACTCTTATTGCACTTATTATTATGGTGGTCATTGATTATAGAAATAGACCCAAACACCTAAGTAAATCAAAAATAAGAGAACTTGTTTTCCCCCTTGAATTCATTTTAATGCCCATTGCGGGATTCTTTCTAAATTCTTTACCCGCAATCATTTCACATACCCAGCTTATGCTAGGTAAAAAAATGGAGTACAAAGTCACCGAGAAGTTATGAAAACCATCTCAAAACTTGAGAAAAGTAAATATTTCTGGTTCCTTGTTCTAGCCTCTTTTATTTTTTTTCTTTTGAGATGGCCTTCTCTATATGAACCTTACTGGTACGGAGACGAAGGAGTTTATCAGGCTGTTGGGATTCTTATAAATAGCGGAGAAAAACTATACTCAGGCGCATGGGAAAATAAGCCGCCGCTCTTACCAGTTCTATACGCGCTTTTTAATTCTGATCAGTTTATTTTAAGAGGTCTCTCACTAATATCGGGTCTTGTCTCTGTTTGGTTTTTCCTTCTTGCCGCAATGAAACTTTTCCCAAAATCAAAATATGCCACAATTATAGCAACGTCTATCTATGTATTTTTATTTGGAACTCGCTTAATTGAAGGGAACATTGCAAATGCTGAGAATTTTATGATTCTCCCAATCATGGCTTCAGCATTTCTTATAATTTCAAACGAGAACTTCAAAAAAACACTAAATTATAAAATTTATCTTTTAGCTGGATTTCTTCTTAGCATCTCTTTTTTAATAAAAACAGTTGCTGTCTTTGATTTCCTTGCGTTTTTTACAGCTCTTTTAATCTATAAAGATCTTAGTCTTAAAGAAAAAATAAAAGAAAGAATTATCCCCTTAACGCTGGGTTTTTCAATTCCTATATTTTTAATAATGTTTTATTTTCTGACAACTCAAAATTTCAAGGATTTCATGGATGCACTTCTGCTTCAAAATCTAGCGTATGTCGGATATGCAAATGAATTTCTTTTTCCGCAAGGCCTTCTTTTTATAAAAGGCGTATTGCTACTTTTTTTTATTATCGCCTTGTATTTATACAGAAAAAAATTAAGCATGAATGTTTTATTTATTTTCTTGTGGTTCGGGTTTTCCTTATTTAATGTTTTTTTCTCGGGGAGGGCCTACACTCACTATTTAATTACCCTTCTTCCAAGCTTTTGTCTTATGATAGGACTCGCAATTGAGGAGAGAAAAATAAGAATTCCGACGGTTTCGGCTCTAGTTGTGGGAAGCATGCTTATATATTTCACATTTAATCTTAAGTTTGAAGTTTTATCATATTATACAAATGTAATATCTTTTTTTGCAGGACAGAAAAGTGTCGCTGAGTATCAATCCTATTTTGATCCCAACACTCCCAGAGACTATGAGATTGCGAGGTATATAAAAATAAATACCTCCTCAGACGACAAGGTATTTATCTGGGGAAACAACGCACAAGTTTATAAGCTTACGGGTAAAACTCCTCTTATCCGCTATACAGTTACGTATCATATAATTAATTTCCCTAAAGGATTTAGTGAAATGGAAGAAGCAATAGAAAATGAGAAACCGAAATTAATAGTCGTTATGCCAAACGTACCCCAGTTCCCTTTTGGTCTGGAAAATTACACTGAGATAATGGATATAGGTGGAGCAATGATATATGAGAAAGTACTTTAGAAATTTAAAAGAAGACAAACTACTTTTGAGGCTATTTATCGGATCATTTTTACTTATAATTATTACAATAGTTTACATTGCCGTATTCTATACCAAGCTTCCTCCGCTTCTTCCTGTTTTTAATCAGCTTGCATGGGGAGAGACAAGACTTGGTGAAACGTGGGCAATTTTTATTCCCTCAATTGTGGTTCTTGCAATACTCATAATAAATATTTTTATTTCAAATTTTTCGTATTCCTTCTCTCCTCTTCTGTCCCGACTTCTTGCAATAACAAGTTTTATTTCAGCTCTTTTAACACTTCTTTTTGTTATTAGAACTGTCACTGTAATTATTTAATGGAAGAAGTACTATCAAGTGTGATAATAATGCCATTTTTTATATCGCTTATTGCAACTGCGATTGCAACTCCTATCGCAATTGTTCTTCTTAAAAAATACAAAATAGTAGATGATCCCAGTGTCCGAAAACATCCGGGAGTAATTCACACAAAACCCGTACCCCGCGGCGGCGGAATTCCTATGTTTTTGGGGGCACTGTTGGCAGGTCTTATATTTCTTCCCATAAACCAAACTTTTGCCGCGATTTTTCTCTCAGCCTCCATTGCGCTTCTCGTCGGAGTGCTTGATGATATTTATGACATATCTCCATACAAAAGATTTGCGGCAAATATTTTTTGTGCACTTATTATAGTTGGTGCTGGGGTGAGCGTTAATTTTATAACAAACCCTTTTGGTGGAATTTTATATCTTAATGAAATAGGTTTTGCATTTGCAATTTTAGGATTTCAAGTTCATGTTCTTTTGTCTGATATTGTAACAATTCTCTGGATAGTTTGGGTAATGAATATGCTTAATTGGAGCAAGGGCGTTGATGGACAAATGCCAGGAATTGTTGCAATTGCCGCAATTTTTATTGGAATTTTAAGTCTAAGATTCGGACTTTCGGAGGAGCTGACAAAATCAACAGCCACACTTTCTTTTATAATTGCAGGGTCGGCCATAGGATTCCTTTTTTATAATTTCCACCCCGCAAAAATATTTCCGGGATATGGGGCAACCGCAATTTATCTGCTTCTCGCTGTTGCATCAATTCTATCTAGCGCAAAGCTGGCAACTGCAATTCTAGTTTTAGGCGTTCCTTTAATTGACGGCGCATTTACAATCGCAAGAAGGATTCTAACGGGTAACTCGCCTTTCTGGCATGATAAAAAACACCTTCATCATCTTCTTTTGTCCATGGGTTTTAAACAGAGGGGAATTGCATTGTTTTACTGGGTAATTTCTGCTATATTCGGTTTAATTTCCCTCTTCTTATCAAGTAAAGGTAAATTATTTACAATCGTAATGCTTGTAATAATAGTAGGGGGTACAATTCTTTTTTTGAATTTATTGCTAAGAAGAAAAAATGAAAAAAACTTATAGCATTATAAGACTTCTCAGGCCTCGTCAGTGGATTAAAAACTTTGCAATTTTCGCATCCGTTGTATTCACCGGGGAGCTTTTCAATCCGTTGGCTGTAAATCCTGTTATTATTGGGTTTTTTGCATTTTGTGCAGCCTCATCCGCAAGCTATATAATTAATGACTTTTTTGATGTAAAAAAAGATAGACTTCACCCAACAAAAAAATACAGACCCCTTGCTCACGGCGATTTGGATATAAGGCTTGCGCTTATTCTGGCCCTGTCACTGATTTTTGTATCCTTATGGCTATCATTTCTTATCAATATTTCTTTTGTTTTTCTAATTTTAATTTATTTATTCATCCAATTTTTCTATTCAAAACTTCTTAAAGGAATTGCAGTAATTGACATTTTAACAATTGCACTGGGATATATTTTAAGAGTAATAGCAGGTGAGGTAGCAAGTGGATATCATCTCCCGGTTTGGCTAATTCTTACTACAATCTCAATTTCGCTTTTCCTTGCTCTTGGTAAACGCAGGTCTGAGCTTACTCTATTATCTAAAACAAAAGGGGAGAATATCTCATCAATAAGAGCCAGCCTATCGCATTACTCGGACAATCTTTTAAATGTTTATATTGCGATATTTGCAACCGCTACATTTATTTCATATTCACTTTTTACTTTTCTGGAGAACCCTAAGGGAATTTTAATATCTTTTTGGGGGGTAATTCCGCCTGAGCTTCTTCCGGGATTTTTCCAGAGAAAATGGCTGATGATAACAATCATCCCTGTTGTATATGGGCTGATGCGTTATCTTCAGGATATTTATGAAAAGCATGAAGGCGAAAGTCCTGAAAAAGTTCTTTTTTCAGACAAACCTCTTCTTGCAACAGTTGTTGTATGGGCAGCACTTGTTGTTTTAATAATTTATTTTATTAGTCCCTAGTTTTTTCTTGCAAACTCAGCGCTTATCCATCCTGTTGTACCATTTTCAAGTTTAACTTCATACCATCCTTTAACTTCTGATAATAACTTAAGCTCGTCTCCGGGATTTACAGTCGCAATTTGTGCGGAATTAACAGAATTTTCCTCTCTTACTCTCAAAAACCCAACAGGTGTTGCAAGTATTATCACTTTTGAAGATTCTGTCTGAGCTTTCTCATCTTCTTCACTATCCTCAGTAGTTTTTATCCCAAGTACCACATTTGCTTCAAGTCTTTTTCCCTCAATTGTTTTAACTTTTAAAATTTTCTCCTTATATCCGTCTTTGAGTATTTTAATTTCGTGATCGGATGCAGTTATATCCTCAGTAAGTAGCGGTGTTTTACCTACAATTTCACTATCCAAAACTACATCTGCATTTCCCGGAAACGATATGACCATAAGCTCAGCCTTGCCTTTGCTTGAAGGCGAAAGCGTTATCAAACTCCCTGATGAGGCAGCGCTATTTGCATCAAAAGTCCTATCAACAACAGTGAGAATTCCCGGATATATTGTTATTTTCTGCTGACTTGTTTTTAAATCTTTATTAAGAGGTATTAGCTTTATTGTATAGTCTCCGCCTTCAAGAAGCTGAGGAAGTTCACATAGGCAAAGTGGGGTTTTGCCTACGAATTTATTGTCTAAAAACACCTGGCTTTCGGGCACAGTTGTGACTTGAAGAGCTCCTTTTCCAGAATCTCTTCCCAAAACCAAAACAGATAGAAGAAATATGATCGTAATAATAAGAAGAAGCAATAAAAACAGAATTAATTTCCGCATAAACGCTTAGGAATTAAATATAACACAGCCTGCTTTGTCAGTTCAACAAAAAGAAGAATTGGGGTTTATTTTAATAATCCATTCCGCCAGGGGGCATCGCAGGTGCAGGAGGATTTTTTTCAGGAATATCTGTAACCAAAGCTTCAGTTGTTAAGATCATGGTGGCAACTGAAACAGCGTTTTCAACAGCAGATCTTGTTACTTTTGCCGGATCAATAATTCCTTCTTTAACCATGTCTACATATTCCCCAGTTAAAACATTAAAACCAAATCCGGCTTCCTTTTTACTAATATTATCTATTACTACGTCACCGTTTAGTCCCGCATTCTCTACTAATTTTCTTATAGGTGCTTCCAACGCTTTCATTAGTAGTTTTACACCTGTAGTCTGATCGCTATCGCCTGAGATATGTTTTAACAATTTAGGATCAAGAACTTTTATAGCCTCCAATAAAACTACCCCTCCTCCAATAACTACACCTTCTTCAAGCGCTGCTTTTGTTGCCGAAACTGCGTCATTTACTCTTTCTTTTCTCTCTTTAAGCTCAATCTCTGTTGCTGCACCTACATTAATAACCGCAACTCCGCCTGTTAGCTTTGCTAAGCGCTCCTGGAATTTCTCTCGGTCAAACTCTGATGTTGTTGTTTCAATTGCGCGTCTTATCTGTGCGATTCGGGCATCAAGTTCTTTTTTACTTCCTTTTCCTCCTATTATTCTTGTGTTCTCATTATCCGCCCAGACTTTATCCGCCTGTCCCAGATGTTCAATTTGTACATTTTCAAATTTCATTCCCGTGTCTTCTGAAATTACTGTTCCGCCAGTTAAAATTGCTATATCTTCAAGCATTTCATGTCTTCTGTCGCCGAATCCTGGAGCCTTAACTGCCAAAGTATTGAATGTACCCCTAAGCTTATTAACAACAAGAGTAGCGAGTGCCTCGCCTTCTATTTCATCAGCTATTATTACCAAATCTTTTGAGATTTTTACCAAATTTTCCAAGAATGGTAAAAGTTCCTGTAAGTTTGAAATTTTCTTATCAGTTATCAAAATATAGGGGTTTTCAATTTCTGCCTCCATTTTATCCGCATTGGTTACAAAATATGAGGAGGCATAACCCTTATCAAATTCCATTCCTTCCTTGTATTCGATCTCGGTTGTCAGACCTCTTCCTTCTTCAACCGAAACTACCCCATCTTTTCCTACTTTTTGGAGAGCCTCTGCAACAAGTTTACCGATTTCCTCATCACCAGCAGAAATAGTAGCTATTTGTGATATCTCTGCATCATTTTTTATGCTTACTGTTTTTGCCCTACTTCTGATAAATTCAACCACTGCTTTACTTGCCTCTTCTAATCCCTTTTTAAGAAGCATGGGATTAGCGCCTGCAGTAATATTTTTGATTCCATCGTCGACTATAGCTTGTGCAAGAACCGTTGCGGTTGTTGTTCCATCTCCTGCAACGTCTGCTGTTTTTGAGGCTGCTTCTTTTACAAGTTGTGCTCCCATATTCTCAAATTCATCCTCAAGCTCGATTTCCTTTGCGACTGCTACTCCGTCATGAACTATGCTTGGAGCTCCCCATTTTTTATCAAGAGCTACATTTCTACCCTTGGGACCAAGGGTGGTTGAAACTGCTTTAGCAAGTTGATCAACTCCACTTTGTAATTTTTGTCTAGCTTCTTCAGCGTAAATAAGTTTTTTTGCCATATTATTCTACAATCGCTAATATTTCTTCCTGGCTAACGAGCGTCCATTCCTCACTTCCTACTTTGACTTCATTTCCTCCCCATTTTTTGTACATAACTTTCTGTCCTTTTTTGACATACATTGGGGATTTTTTTCCGTCTTTTTCACGTCCCGGTCCAACTGCCATTACTTGCCCTATTTGAGGTTTTTCCTGTGCGGTGTCTGGAAGAATTATACCTGAAACAGTCTTTACATCTGCTTCAAGTGGTTTAATTAGAACGTTGTCAAATATTGGTTTTAGATTTAAATTTCCTTTTTTTGCCATAAGTCAAAATTGATTTAAAAAACCTGCCTGCTCGCCTCGATTCGGCGAAGCGGGCCGGCAGGCGGGCCTGCCCGCAAAGCGGGCTTGCATTGCAGGCGGGTATCAGTCAGATATTTTGTCTGCTAATTTATACACCAAAAATTAAAAAGTGTCAAGGAGGAAGGTGCCAGACGGTACCTTGCGACGAAAACCCGCCAATAATCACACCGTGCCTGCCCGCCTCTGAAGAGAACCGTATTCGAATAGAATGGAGCAGGCGAACGGCAAGATATGGCTGGGTCAAGACCTTTTCATTTAATCTTGACACCTTAACTCGTATTACTATACTATGAAATTGAGTTGCTAAATTTTAATTTGCCATCTTTTTCTAAAAAGAAAGTCTTTCTCTTGGGATTTTTGTTTGTTATGCTTTTGGCAATCCCTGCAACGATTTATCTTGTTAAACAGCAACAAGACCTAAGAACTCAGGCAGTGCCTAATACTACGCTTTCATTTGCGCCGTCTAATCAGACAGCTGAAGTGGGAGACCTTGTTCCTTTTGATATATTTGTTTCTCCCGGAAATAATCAGGTCAGCTTTATTAAACTAGTGATCAAGTATGACTCGACCTTGGTCTCAACAACAGAGGATGATTTTCTAGTTGATCCGCTTTCAAACCTGACTGTTATTCAGGGACCTGTTGTGGGAACTGATGAGTTCTCAGTTGTTTTAACAGTACAGGCTGATCCCACAAAAGTAATCCAGCAAAACACAAAAATAGGAACCATTACTTTTAGTGTTGATGCGCCCTCAGACGTACCTACCCAGATTTCATTTGATCCTAACCAGATTCAAATTTCATCAATTGCCGCTCCTGACTCGTTTACTGAAAATGTATTTCTTAACGGAACTCCGGCAACTATAACTATAGTAGTTGAGGGAGGGCTTACGCCCACGCCGACAGCGACTCCTTCGGGAACGTTGACTCCTACAATAACAGTAACAGGTGGACCAACTGTAACAACTACACAGACTCCAACCCCAACAATTATAGGAGGGGCAGTTCCAACGCCTGGAACAAATGAGGCGCCAGTCTGTTCCAATTTACTGACTGATCTGGGAATAATAGGGGTTGCCCCATATACTTTGATATTCACGGCCGAAGGATCAGATAGTGACGGAACAATTGAAAAAGCCACATTTGATTTTGGTGACGGAACAATTGAGGATATATTAGATGAAGGAGGAATAGGAACAAGCACAGTAAGTGTTCAAAGAACCCATACATATGTGTCGGCAGGTGCCTTTACAGCAAATGTTATCTTAACAGATGATTTTGATTCAGTAAGCGAAACTGCCTCATGTTCAATTGATATTACTGTTACTGATGATTCTCAGGGTCAAACAGGTCTAACCGCCACTCCATCACCAACAATTGCACCTCCCGGTCCCGAGAGCGCCATTGTTGGAATCGGAGTATTGGGTGCAATACTTTTTGCAATAGGAGTAATTCTTTTCTTCGCTCTATAATTAGCGTTAAGGGGAAAGCAAAAAGAGTAAAGAAAACTTAACGCTTAACGCTTCACCCTTCTCCCTATTTTATTTTTCAATCAATGAAAATAGGGCATCTTGGGGAATGTCAATTTTTGCAACATCAAGCATTTTAGCTTTTCCTTTTTTTTGCGCCTCTAAAAGCTTGTCTTTTCTTGTTCTATCCCCTCCGTAAAGACCCGCGATTACATCTTTTCTGAAAGGAGGAATTTCAGTTCTTGAAATTATTCTGTCTCCCGCTACTGCTTGTATAATTTGTCTGATTTGTTTTTTAGGCAGAACTTTTTTTAGTTTTTCTGCTTTTTCCCGCCCTGTCTTCTGAAGTTCATCTCTGTAGACATATTCCGACAAAATATCTATTAGTACACTATTTATTTTAATATCCATTTTTACAAGATCAGCACTTCTGTAATTAGTTACCTCATAGTCTATACTTGCAAACCCTGAAGTTGCTGACTTAAGTTCTGATGACAAACCTTTTATAAGCACTCCGTAAGGCATTTCATATTTAAAAATTGCCGTTTCTTGAAAATATGTTAGATCAATAAGCGTACCTTTTCTTTTTTGGCAAATCGTAATAACTCTCCCCACATAGGAAGCTGGCGAAAATATAGTAAGGTCCATATAGGGCTCATAAATCTGCCCATTTTCTTTTGTTTCATAAATTACCTGAGGGGAAGTTAATATAACATCGAGATTCTCCTCGTTTTTTAGTCTTTGTCTTACAATATCTGCATGCAAAAGTCCTAAAAATCCCACCTTAAATCCGCTCCCCAGAAATGATGAGTATTCAGACGTTATTGAGATTGAGGTATCGTTTAGACTGTACTTAAAAAGTCCTTCTTTCAAATGAACAAGATCTGATGTTGATCTTGGATAAAGGCCGAAAAACACCATAGGTTTTGGCTTTTTATATCCGGGTAATGGTTTAAAATTTGATATTTGATTTTTGATATTTGATATTGTTACCGTGTCACCGACTTGTGCCAAATGAATATCTTTAATGCCTGTTACAATGTATCCAATTTCTCCGTTATTTATAGATTCTTTCTTGTCAAGAAACGGCTTGAAATACCCAACTTCCAAAGCTTTGGTTAGTTTTTGGCTGTGCAAAAAAACAATACCCTCACCCAAACTTAATTTCCCGTCAACTATTCTTACATAAACAACTACACCTCTATGTTCATCATAAAATGCGTCAAAAACTAAAGCTCTCAGGCTCTTTTGTGAGTTATCGGAAGGAGGCGGAATTCTCTCAATAACTCCATCAAGCAGGTTTTCTACGTTTTTTCCGCTTTTGGCAGAAACGTGGATAATTTCCTCTTTTTTAAATCCGAATATCTCATAAAGTTCAGTCTCAGTTTCTGCTATTTTCGCAGTTGGTAAGTCAATCTTATTAATAACTGGGATAATCTTAAGATTTTCTTTTTTTGCAGAATTAAAGTGTGCAACAGTCTGCGCCTGAATTCCCTGTGTTGCATCAACAAGAAGTATTACTCCTTCACAAGCAGCCAGTGTGCGAGATACCTCATATGAAAAATCAACGTGTCCGGGAGTATCAATCAGATTTAGAATGTATTCGGTATTTCCTTTTTTATAGTTCATCCTTACTGGAGCTAGCTTGATTGTTATTCCGCGCTCACGCGACACAGGATTTTGATCAAGATATTGATCTTGTAACTGATTCTTGGAAACAGTGCCTGTAATCTCCAGAAATCTGTCAGAAAGTGTTGATTTGCCGTGATCAATATGGGCAATAATTGCAAAATTTCTTATATTTGAACTCATATTAACCAATTATTGTCCGATGTTGGGCTGAATTATTTTTTCACTCTTTCCTACTACTTCTTTCCAGCCGCCAACACGTTTAAACAGAAGAAGAAATGTTCCTGCCTCTTTTACATTAAGAAGCCATGTTAGGAAAAAGTAGATTAATATTCCAATTAAGCTTGAGATTCCTGTTAAAAGAATGAGGTTTACAGTTCTTGTTGTATCGAATACTAATTGGTCCAAAAGTTTTATAGGGATATAAAGCGCGATCCCCATAAAGAGTGCGCAGATAAAAATTTTGATCTGCGGAATTAAAAAAGATTTGATCCCGAAAAAATTAATTTTTGTATTAAGAAGAATTAAAAGAATTATTAAATTTATTATCATACCTATTGAGTATGCAAAAGCAATAGATTCAACGCCAACTGGAATAAGTCTAAAAGTAGAACTATAAACTTCAGATATTCTTTCAAGATTTGATGACCAGTATGAAACAAAAAGAATACTAAGTAAAATTGATATTACTGTTGTTAAAGTAGTTACAATTAAAGGAGTTTTTGTGTCCTGAAGTGCATAGAATGCGCGCGACACAAGATAAATAAGAGCAACTGCAAATATTGAGAGAGAAAAAAACGCAAGAGTTCTACCAGTTAAGACTGTTGCCTCCCAGTCAAACTGAGATGCTCCGTAAATAAGCCTCACAACCGGGATTCGAAGAACCAAGAAGAGCACTGAAACGGGCAAAATCAGATAAAGAATTTGGTTAAAGCTTCCCACAAAAAGTTCCTTAAATGTTTCAAGCCTTTCTCTCTCTTTTGATAGTATGGGAAGTGCTGCCTGTCCTATTGTCTGGCCAAAAAGTACAATTGGCGCAAAAGCAAGGGTTAGGGCATAATCATAAATTACGTAGCTTCTGCCAGAGGAAGGAAGAAAAGAAATTATTGCAACAACAATAAGTGTTCCTAGTTGAAATATAAGAATATTTAAAGTTCTTGGACCCATAAGATTTATAACACTCATTACTCCGGGAATTTTAAGTGAAAAAGAAGGAATATACCTAAAACCTGTCTTAAATACAAAAGGCGCCTGGACCAGTGTAAAAATAAGTGCTCCAATTATAATTCCGATAGCTGGCGCGTAAATTCCGATTTTATCTGAAAGTAGAAGTATCCCTATAATTATTCCGAAATTATAAAGAGCTGCTGACACGCCGGCTATAAAAAAATTGTTATTTGACTGAAGAATTGCGGAAAAGAAGGAAGCGACAAGAAAGATCATCTCCCCTATTATTATTACCCTCATAAGACTCGCCATTAAATCCATTTGGGAAGGGCTGTATCCTGAGCCGAGATTAAAAAACTGAAGAATAAAAGGCGCAAAAATAAATAAAATAAGTGATATAATGCCGAAGAAAACTAATCCGATCGAAAGAAGTGTCGAGGCCATCCTGTTTGATTCATCTTTTTTACCTTTACCCAAATATTCTGAAAATATCGGAATAAAAGCGGTTGCGAGTGCTCCTGCAATTATCAGCTGAAAAAGAAAATCGGGAAATTTTGACGCCGTTAAATAAACTCCTAGAGTATCAGATGCACCGAATGTTCCGACAAGAAGCCTCTGTCTAATGAGGCCGAAGATCTGCGACAAGATAGCTGTTGCCATCAAAATAAATGCAGCAGATAAAATGTTTGTTTGTTTTTTTAGAAGAAGAGAGATACTTTTCTGAAAAAAGCGTAAAGGCATAAAATTAGCGGGCTTGCCCCGCCGAAGCTTTATGCGTAGGCGGGTTGCGATAATAAGTATATCATGCTAAAATGCCCGCATGCCAGTAACAAAAAGCGCAAAGAAAAAGTTAAGAAAAGATAGAAATCGCAAAAAAGAGAATTTAAAATTTGCTTCCGAATATAAAGAAGCTTTAAAAAAAGCTAGGAAAAGTCCGACTGCGAAAAATGTAAGCGAAGCATTCAAAAAAATTGACAAAGCAACTAAAAAAAATTTGATACATAAAAATAAAGCTGGAAGACTTAAAAGTTCTTTATCAAAACTGACAGGTTCTAAAAAAACTGCCCCAAGTGCTACAAAACCCAAATCCAAGGCTAAATAGCCTCTTATTTTCTTTGACAAAAGCCTGGATTTACCATAGACTAAAATTGTTATGAAGTCTCCTTCAATTAACCTTGCGAAGCGTAAAACTAACATCGTTGATGATTTAACAAAGTGGGCGTTAACTTTTGGCAGGCTTTTAGTTATTATTGTTGAAATAATTGCATTTTCAGCTTTTATCTACAGATTTTATTTGGATAGATTGATTAATGATTTAAATGACGAAATTGAGGGAAAACAGGCAATAGTTGCCAGCCTTAAGACCCAGGAAGAGCTTTATAGAAATACGCAGGCAAGGATTGCGCTTGCAAAAGAATTAACCAAAAAATCGGGAACAAATATAAATGTATTAAATGATATAGTGGGTTTTACACCGCCTGATATCACATTTTCAACATTTTCTATTAATGATAATAAGTTATCAATTGAAGCAAATATCGGATCTGTTACATCTCTTACAACATTTCTAAATTCTTTAAGAGAACACCCAAGTATTAGTTCTGCATCAGTTGTGCAGATTGAAAATACAACCCAGGCAGGAGCAATAAGAGCATTCATAATTTCGACTTTGAAGGAGGAGGAATTACAATGAAAGTTTATATCAAAAACGTTGATTACAAAAAATATTATAGACAGATTCTTCCGTATTTAAAAAAAGAAAAAAATCAACAGTATTTATTTATAATTTTAACGCTTTCTGCGTCAATATTTTTTGCCTTATTTGCAATTAATCCAACACTTTCAACAATAGTAAGACTTAGACGTGAGATAAGTGACTCTCAGTTTGTGAACGAAAAACTAACTCAAAAAGTCAATAATTTATCCACTCTCACATCCGCCTACCAAGATATTGAAGAAGAGATCCCTTTTCTTCTTGATGCTGTTCCCGCTAATTCCGACGCTCCCATCCTTGTTGGCCAGATTCAAACACTTGCCGAAGAACATGCGGTGGTTTTTACAAATATTTCGATTTCCCCTATTAACCTTAAGGTAGATTCGGCAACTAAAAGTTCTGTGCTAAATTTTGAGCTTGTGGGAAACGCTACCTATGAAAATATTTATTCGTTTCTCAGAGATCTTATAAATATGCAGAGAATTGTTGTTGTTGATGGATTTTCACTATCTAAAAATGATGAGTCGGGAAATTTGGATATAAATATTAAAGGCTCTGCCTATTATAAATACTGATGAAACAAAGAGATTTTGTTATAATTCTTATTCCGCTTTTTATTTTAACTGTATTGTGGGTTATATTTAATGTTTATCATAATCTAGTTACATCAACAATTGAGGATCCCTTAAGTTACCAGATAGTTGCAATTGAAGGGAAATTTGATAACGATAGTTTGATTGATATCCTTGGCAGAAAAAGAGTTACTCCAACATATGAGATAGAAGAAAATTTGATTTTGGAGATTTCATCAAGTGATACAATTGAAGAAGAAGTTGCAACCGAATCTTCCCAAACAATCAATATTGAAGAGGGTTTAGGGACTATTTCTGCGCAGCCTAATTTATGAAACATAAATTCTTAGATAAAAAAATTCCAACTCTTATTGGAATTCTAATAATTATAGTAGGAATTGGTCTTACAACTTATCTTGTAAAGGGGGATAGCATATTTGAGCTGCAAGCTAGCCCCAGACAAAATCCTGAAAATATAAAGATAACAAATGTTACGGAAAGCTCATTTACTGTCTCTTATTCAACAGATGATAGCGCATTAGGAACTTTAAACTATGGAGAAAATCCCGCGTCACTAAATAATTTAGTTCTCGATGACAGAGATCAATTGACACAGAAAGTAAGTGCGCGAAATTCACACTCAATAACCGTTAAAAACCTCAAAGAAGACACTAATTATTTTTTCAGCATCACTTCTGGAGATGAGAGTTATTTAAACAAAGGCTCTGCCTATGAAATAAAAACAGGAAAGGCAATTGATAAAAATCCGAGTTCTCAGATACCGATTTCCGGAAAAGTGCTTCTGCCCGAAGGTCTGCCGGCAGTTGACGGTCTAATCTATGTAAAAATATTGGGTGCTCAGGACTTATCAACTTATATTAAAAATGACGGAACCTATACTATTCCTCTTAACTCCTTGAGAAACTCGCCTCTTGATGATTTTTACAGTATTGATGAAGATGACTTGATAAATATTGAAATTATTTCAGGTAATTTCGTATCAGATGTGATTGTTACAAAATCCCAAATTAACCCTGTTCCAACAATATCACTTTCCGGAAACTACGACTTCTCCGAAGATACAACTCAGCTTGAGGAGACTGAAGCCGCAACAGAATCCTCAGGTACTTTTCCAGCATTCGGCGTAAAACAGGATGTTATTGAACCTGAAATTACAAACCCCAATGATGGAGAAGAGTTTGCAAGTCAACTGCCTAAATTCACAGGAACCGCACAGCCTAATGAAACTGTTGAAATCGAAATTCATTCAGATGAGAATATAACGGATGAGGTAATGGCAGACGAGGATGGAAATTGGGAATACACACCTTCGTCATTTCTATCAGAAGGTGAACACACTATTACGATAACTACTGTCAATAATTTAGGTATTATTCAAAAAATTACCAAAACATTTGAGATTCCCAAGGCACAAGGACAAGCAGTGACAAATACGCCAACGCCCACCCCAAACGGTTCTCCAACCCCTACTTTAACTCCAACAAACACCCCTACCATTACGCCTGTTATAACAGCAACTATAACTCCTCCAACAACACTTCTTGCTGCAGGTAATTCATCTGTTGCAATTGCTGCAATTATTGGCATCATTGCTTCGGCATCAGGCATCATTCTTTACCTCTATTCACGCGGTCGAAAATCCATATGAACTTCCCAAGATACTGACGGGGACTTGTTTAATAATGACTCAAGATAATAAAATGTCTAACGGGATGAAAATTGGGATAGTAGGCGCGGGCTTTACCGGGTTATCAGCTGCTTATTATTTAGGGAAAAAGGGTCACAGAGTAACTGTTATTGAAAAAGATTCAAATCCGGGGGGTCTTGCCATAGGATTTTCGGACAAAAACTGGAATTGGACTCTTGAGAAGCACTATCATCATTGGTTTACAAATGATAAAAATGTTTTAGAACTGGCAAAAGAAATACAACACGAAGTAATAATAAAAAGGCCTAAGACCTCAGTTTACGTTGATGGAAAGATTTTTCAGTTTGATTCTCCAAAAGAAGTTTTACTTTTTCCAAAACTACCAATCATAGATAGATTTAGGATGGGACTTGTAATTGGATTTCTCAAATTCAATCCTATTTGGAAACCGCTTGAAAAAATAAACGCAACAACTTTTCTTCCAAAAACAATCGGTAAAAAAAGCTATAA
>MFOV01000004.1:0-217 GCA_001782515.1 Candidatus Levybacteria bacterium RIFCSPLOWO2_01_FULL_39_10
AAGCAGATTTTACAGAAGGGAGCTGGAGCGGAACTCTAAAAATAAAGCCAGATAAAGACAGTTCATATTATAAAGGGCCCAGTGAGTATTTTTTTAAAGTTGGTAGGTATACTTCAAGCTGTGGGTCTGCAGCTTGGTCGGAGGACGTGATTATTGCTATAAGCGGTCCTACTCCTACATCAGCTCCTACAAATACTCCAAAACCAACAAAAACCCC
>MFOV01000004.1:229-9672 GCA_001782515.1 Candidatus Levybacteria bacterium RIFCSPLOWO2_01_FULL_39_10
ATCAACAACAAGCAGTAAAACTTCATCTCCCACGAAAGCCATAATATCGGTGAATAACAGTTCGAATAACGTATCTCCAAAGGTATCTCCAAAGCCTTCTGTTTCTGCTAAAATAGCGCAGAATAAGACAGGAAGCGAGTTTGCAAGATTAAATACAAGTTCCCAAAAAGAAACGTCAACTGATAAGGTTGCGGTTTTAGGTACTGAAAAATCAAGTGTTTCTTATTTTACTATTTTGGGAGGAATAGTATTTATTGTAATTGCCGCAGTTATGCTCCTTGTTAAATATTCAAAAAAGCTGAGTTTTTATGAAAAAATACAAAACTTACGAAAGTAAGCAGACATATAACTTGGGGAAAAACTTCTCCAAAGACTTAAAAAAGGGCGATGTACTTTTGTTATACGGAGACTTGGGTAGTGGAAAAACTACTTTTGTTCAGGGTTTGGCCAAAGGGCTTGGAGTAAAAGACAGGATTTTATCTCCAACATTTATTCTTCACCGAAGACACGATGTTGCAAAGCGGGATTTTAACCTTCTCAACCACATCGATTTATACAGGATTGAAAAACCTGAGGATTTAAAAACACTTGGTCTTGATGAAATTTTTGCTGACATCTCATCTATTACAGCTGTAGAATGGGCGGACAGGCTAAAAAGTTTTAAGGTTAAAAAGGGATATAAGATATATTTTAAATATTTAGGTGAGAATAAAAGAGAAATCACAATAGATATTAAAAGTTAAAAATAAAATCTCAAAAATACATATTAAAGATAAAATATTTGAAATTTACAATACATATTTACTGTTTGCTATTTAATATTTAATATTTGCTTAGCATGGATAAAAAGATTAATTTTGAGAAGGCTGTTGAAATCTTGAATGATGGTGGGATTATAATCTTTCCTACAGACACCGCATATGGCGTAGGTTGCAGAATTGATGATGGAAAAGCCGTAGTAAAACTTAATAAAATGCTAAAAAGGCCCAAGGATATGGCATCTCCGGTTTTGTTTGACACCATAGAACGAGTCGAGCAATATGTTGAGCTTGATTCAAAAACCAGTGATGTAGCAAACAAATATTGGCCAGGAGCTCTTACTCTAATACTGCGCTGTAATAAAGTAAAGGTATTAAGATCTGTTCGGGGGGGAAGAGAAACATTAGGCGTTAGGATTCCGAATCACGAGACTCCGCTTGAACTTATTAAACACGTAGATAAACCCATAATTGGCACATCGGCAAACTTTCACGGAGGCAAAACTCCGTATTTATTTTCAGATCTGGACAAACGGCTCATAAAGTTAGTAGACTATGTTTTAGAGGGTAAAACCAACGAAAGGATGATTGCATCAACTGTAGTTGATTGTACGGTGATCCCTTGGAAAATAATCAGGCAGGGAGAAATCTCGCTTGATTTATGAAAAAGTTGATACTGGATACAACAGACAGCAAGAAAACCACAGTTAAGCTTGAAATTGACGGGAAAACGGAAGAGCTCACCGAGTCAAACAAACCTAAATCCCAAATAACGCTTATTTTAATCGATAAGCTTTTTAAGAAAAACAACCTCAAACCAAAAGATATTGACGAAATTGAGGTTAACACTGGCCCCGGCTCTTATACAGGCACAAGAGTGGGAGTATCAATTGCAAACGCGTTTGGCTTTGGACTCAACATTCCAATAAACAAAAAGAAAAAACAGGCTCTTCCAAAATACTTCTGATATACTAAAATTATGAGGAATTTTCTATACTGCTTAATTTTTCCTCATCCCTCAAACAATCACAGGGCGCACGTATTGCACCCAAAATCAATAATTCTTGTAATTGGCCTTCTTATTTTTTCTTCTTTATTTTTTTCCTCAAATCTTAATCCACTGGGAACAAGAATTAAAGCTGCGGCGGATGTGTCAATTCAAGAGCTATTACTCTTCACAAATCAAAAAAGAACAGAAAATAACCTTTCAATCTTAACTTTTAACGATCAGCTCGCAACTGCTGCTGAGAACAAAGCAGCGGACATGTTTGAAAAAAATTACTGGGCGCACAACGCTCCCGACGGGATCACACCCTGGACATTCATAAAAGATGCAGGTTATAACTATGTATTTGCAGGAGAAAATTTAGCAAGAGGATTTAAAAACTCTGATGATATAGTTGATGCTTGGATGGCAAGCCCGACCCACCGCGCAAATGTTCTTTCTTCTAAGTACAAAGAAGTCGGTTTTGCTGTAAAGTCAGGAACTTTAAATGGCGAAGAGACAATCCTTGTTGTTCAGGAGTTTGGCTCAACAAGCGTTCTTTCTGATACAACATCAGGCAGTCCACCTGCAGTTACCGCTCCCGAAACGAGTTCTTTGGGAGGACTTAATATGTCAGGATCTGTTCAAAGCATTCCAAAACTCTCAGTATCATCGGAGATCATAATATTTTTAATCCTTGGATTTATCGCCATATTTATAATTGACGTTTTCTATATAAAAAGAAAAAAAATTATACGTTTTGCAGGACATAATGTAGATCATATACTGTTTTTGGGTGTTATTATTTTCATAATTATTATTTTTAACACAGGAGCTGTTTTGTAATGAGAGATACACACATATTTTATTACATAAGTTTATCCGGAATTTTTATTCTAGGACTTTTTCTGGTTCTTTATTTTTCTCCGCAAAGAGACCTTCAGATGATTACTTTAATTGGTCTTAGCATTGCATATGCAATAGTGGGAATACTGCATCATGCCCTTCTTCATGATTTAGTAGCTAAGATTGTGGTAGAATATGTTCTTATTGCGTGCTTGGGCATTGCAGCTTCATATTTTATTTTTAAAGGAGGATTTGGATTTTAAAATGAAAGGCGTAATTTTAGCAGGGGGACTTGGTAGCAGGCTTTATCCCTTAACTCATGTAACCAATAAACATCTGCTTCCCGTATATAACAAGCCAATGATTCACTATCCAATTGCAACTCTGGTTAATGCGGGGATTAATGAAATTTTAATTGTCGTAAGTGGACCACATGTCGGTCATTTCTTAGGAATTCTAAAAAACGGAGAGGAACTAGGTGTAAAGCATCTTGAATACGCATATCAAGAAAAACCTGATGGAGGTATTTCTGATGCTCTTTCGCTTGCAGAAAGTTTTGCAGATGAAAAGCCAATTTGTGTAATTTTGGGTGACAACACAACAGATGCAGATATCTCTTCGGCGGTCAGCAGTTTTAAAGAAGGTGCGACAGTATTTCTCAAAAAAGTACCTGATCCCGAAAGATTTGGGGTTCCGGAGTTTAATGCTGACAGAAAAATAATTGCAATAGAGGAAAAACCCCAAAAACCAAAAAGCGACTACGCAGTAACAGGTCTTTATATTTATGATGGAAAGGCGTTTGATTACATAAGGGAACTGAAACCGTCAGATAGGGGTCAGCTGGAAGTTTCGGATTTGAATAACATCTACATAGAAAAAGGAAAACTTCACTGGGCTGAGCTTGATGGTTTTTGGGGTGACGCAGGAACTTTTGACAGCCTTCTGGAAGCAAGCAACTACTGGAAAAAAAATAAATGAAGATTTTGGTAACAGGAGGAGCTGGATTTATAGGCTCAAATTTTATCCTCTATTGGATTAAAAATCATCCGGAAGATGAGATTATTAATTTTGATGCTTTAACTTATGCTGGAAATCTAGAAAACTTAAAAAGTATCGAAGACAACCCTAATTATAAATTTGTCAAAGGGAACATCGCACAGTCCAATGAAGTAGGCCCTGTTATGTCAGGGGTTGATATAGTGGTACATTTTGCAGCAGAGAGTCATGTTGACAGATCAATACTTGAGCCGTCAAGCTTTATTTTAACTAACATAGTCGGAACACAGGTTTTGCTCGATGCAGCATTAAAAAACAATGTAAAGAGATTTCATCACATATCAACGGATGAGGTTTTCGGAGAGCTTGATTTGAATGATACGAACAAATTTAATGAGCGAACAAACTATAACCCCAGAAGTCCATATTCAGCGACAAAAGCCGGCTCAGATCATTTAGTTCGCGCATACCACTTTACCTATGGTTTACCAATTACGATAACTAATTGTTCGAATAACTATGGCCCTTATCAATTTCCGGAGAAATTTATCCCTCTTGCTATAACAAACGTAATTGAAGGCAAAAAAATTCCAGTCTATGGCGACGGGTTATATATTCGTGATTGGCTTTATGTTGAAGACCATGTTAGAGCTATTGAAAAGGTTTTAGAACGCGGAAAAGTCGGGAAAACTTATCTGATCGGAGGAATGACAGAGCTTTACCCGAATATTGAAATTGCAAAAAAAATTGTCAGGCTTTTGGGAAAAGATGAAAGCTTTATCGAATTTGTAAAAGATAGGCTAGGTCATGACAGACGCTACGATGTTGACTGGTCAAAAACAAAAGAGGAACTCGGCTGGGAGCCTCAACATAATTTTGACGACTGGCTTAAAAAAACCGTCGAATGGTACAAAGAGAATGAGAGCTGGTGGAAAAAAGTAAAAAGCGGAGAATATAAGAAATATTATAAGACTCAGTACGAAGATGGATCCCGTTAGATTTTGTTTATTATCAGTCTAATGGGAGATTGAAAGGAAATCTAACGGGATGGATAAACCTCAAATCATTGGAATTGGACTTGAAGGACTGATTGGAAGCAGAATTAGGCAACTCCTCGAAAATGAAATAAATTTTGTAAGTTTGGGCATAAATGAGGGGATTGACATAACAGATCCATCTACACTTGCAAAAATAAAAGAATATGGGCAGGCAGACTATGTACTGCATTTAGCAGCAAGAACAGATGTTGATGGATGCGAAAAAGAAAAAGAGCTGGCGGAAGAAAGTGAAAGTTGGAAAACAAATGTTGTGGGAACAAAAAACATTGCTCAAATTTGCAACGAAACCGGTAAAAAAATCATCTATTTTTCAACAGATTTTGTATTTGACGGAAAGAAACCAAGAGGCGAGAGTTATTCTGAAGAAGACCTGCCCAACCCAATCAATTGGTATGCTGTTACAAAATATGAAGGAGAGCTTGAGGTTGAAAAAAGCGGAGCAGATTATCTAATTTTAAGAACAGCATTTCCATATAGAGCTGAGTTTGATAAAAAAAAGGACCTTTTAAGAAGTATAAAGGAGAGACTTGAGGGTGGAGAAGTAATAGATGCTGTTTGGGATCAGTATTTCTGCCCAACATTTATTGATGATATTGCGCAAGCTTTTAAAAAGTTAATCGAATACGGCGCATTTGGAATTTACCACGTAGTCGGAAGCGATGTTTTGTCACCGTATGAAGTTTCGATCAAGATCACCGAGGAGTTCGGATTAAATAAAGGCTTAATCCGAAAAGTCTCAAGGAAAGATTTTTTCAAAAACAAAGCAGCCCGTCCTTTTAATTTAGCTCTTAGAAATGATAAAATTGAAAAATTAGAAATAAGAATGAAGGGGTTTGAAGAAGGTTTAAAAGAAATAAAAAATCAAATATCAAAAATTAAAAATTCAAATTAAAATCAAAAATCACTTGAATGTCACAAAATATTTGCTATTTAAAATTTAATATTTAATATTACTATGACAGTTACTTTTATCGGACACGGTTATGTTGGACTTGTCACAGCAACCGTTTTTGCGGATTTTGGAAATAATGTTTACGTTATCGGGCACACTAAAGAAAAAATAGATAACCTAAAAAAGGGGATACTGCCCATCTATGAGCCTGGACTGTCAGAACTCGTTAAAAAAAATCTTGGTGCTGGAAGGCTTAACTTTACTCTTGATTATTCTCCCGGAGTTGCGGAGTCAGATGTTGTATTTATAGCAGTTGGAACTCCTCCTATATCAACTGGAGACGCTGATCTTTCAACTGTTTTATCTGTTGCTGAGAAAATAGGCAAAAATCTTAAAAACTATACAATTGTTGCCACAAAAAGTACTGTTCCGACAGGAACTAATAAAAAAGTCCAAAAGATTTTAGAGAGCGTGAAACCGAAAAACGCTGATTTCAGCTATGCATCTGTTCCAGAATTTTTGAGAGAAGGAACCGCAATTGATGACACGCTTCATCCAGATAGAATTGTAATTGGAACAAATGACAAAAGGGCGCAGGAGATTTTAATAAAACTTCATGAACCGATTAAGGCTCCTGTTGTAATTACCACTTTTGAAACAGCCGAGCTTATAAAATATTCAGCAAACTCTTTCCTGGCACTTAAGATATCATATGCAAATGCAATCGCAAAATTATCTGAACTTTTGGGAGCGGATGGAGTAAAAGTCTTAGATGGTGTTGGTATGGACAAAAGGATAGGAAATCTTTTTCTCTCACCAGGGCCTGGATATGGAGGCAGCTGTTTTCCAAAAGATGTTAGAGCTTTAATCTCTCTTGGCAAAGATAAAGGATATACTTTTACACTCTTTGAGGATGTTGAAAACATAAATTATCAGATGAGAAGAGAAATTGTAATTAAATCAAGAAATATTTTGGGAGATCTTTCGGGAAAACGTATAGGAATTCTAGGACTTTCTTTTAAACCAAATACAGATGATATGAGAGATTCTCCAGCAATTGATATTATAAATCTTTTAATCAATGATGGCGCGGAAATTGTTGCATATGATCCGATTGCGATTGAAAATGCAAAAAAAATTCCGCTTTCAATAAATTACGCCAAGGACGAATATGATTGCGCAAAAGACGCAGATCTTCTGATTCTTGTAACTGACTGGAATGAATTTAAAAAGATAGATTTTAAGAAAATAAAAACGCTCATGAAAAAACCAAATATAATTGACAGCAGGAATATTTATGACCCCGAAAACCTTAAAAAACTTGGCTTCAATTATGTTGGCGTAGGCAGATAACCCTTTTTTGCCAATCAAACGTTTGCACGAAGGCAAGAAAAAACATATGAAAAAGGCTTTAATTACTGGTATCTCAGGATTTGCAGGTTCATACCTGTCTGAAAACTTGGTAAGTAGCGGATATCAGGTTTCAGGAAGTTATCTTACCGATGATAGCTTAAAAAACTTACCAAACAAAGATAAAGTTAGCCTTCATAAAGTTAATCTTTTGGATGAGGGGGCAGTTGAAGAACTGCTTGGTAAAGAGAAACCTGAATATATTTTCCATCTTGCTGCGCTCACTTCTCCCAAGAACAGTTTTGATGATCCAAAGAATACGTTTGTAAATAACGTATCTGCACAAATTAATCTTCTGGAGTCTGTTTGCAAAAACAAGCTAACTGATTCAAGAATATTAATTGTTTCATCAGCTGAAGTTTATGGTCTTGTTCCAAAAGACGATCTTCCAATTGATGAGGATACTAAATTTAATCCGGCAAATCCATATGCTGTTTCAAAACTGGCTCAGGATTTTTTGGGTCTTCAGTATTTCCATTCATACAAGTTGAACATTGTAAGGGTAAGACCTTTTAATCATGTAGGTCCCAGGCAATCTCCGGATTTTGTTGTTTCCGCCCTTGCCAAGCGAATTGCTGAAATTGAGAAAGGACGAGAAAATGTTATGAAAGTAGGAAACCTCACGTCAAAAAGAGACTTTACAGATGTTTCGGACATGGTTGAAGCGTACAGGCTGGCTCTTGAAAAAGGAGAAGCGGGGCAGGTTTATAATCTGGGGTCGGGGAAATCGTTTGAAATTTCAGAGATTTTAGATAAGCTTTTGAGTTTTTCCAAAGTGAAAATTAAAACAGAGGAAGACCAGAGCCTAATGCGGCCTTCGGACAATCCTGATCTTGTTTGTGACGCGAGAAAATTTGAAAAACTTACGGGCTGGAAAGCTCAAATACCGATTGAAAAAACACTTGAGAATACGCTAAACTATTGGAGAAATAATTTATAATTATGCCAAAAGTTTTAATCACAGGAATCACAGGTCAAGACGGCTCATATCTTGCCGAGTTTTTACTTAAGAAAAACTATAGTGTCTTCGGACTCACTAGAAGAACAAGCACGGTTAATAATGAAAGAATAAAACATATCGAGGACAAGATTGAACTTATCCAGGGAGATCTTCTTGACCAAAGCTCTTTGGTTGAAGCAATAAATTACACAAAACCTGACGAAGTTTATAATTTAGCTGCACAGTCTTTTGTAAAAACTTCCTGGAATCAGCCAGTTCTGACCGGCGAGTATACCGCGCTTGGCGTTACACGAATCCTTGAGGCAATACGAAGTGTTAATCCTAAAATAAAATTTTATCAGGCGTCTTCCTCTGAGATGTTTGGCAAAGTTACCGAAACTCCCCAGAAAGAAACCACCAGATTTCATCCAAGAAGTCCATACGGAGTTGCAAAAGTATATGGTCACTACCTTACACAAAATTACAGGGAAAGTTATGATATATTTGCGTGTTCCGGAATTTTGTTCAACCACGAAAGCCCAAGACGTGGACTTGAATTTGTGACAAGAAAAATAAGCCATGCTGTAGCACGTATAAAGCTCGGAAAACAGGACAAAGTGGAGTTGGGAGACCTTCGTCCAAAAAGGGATTGGGGTTTTGCAGGAGATTACGTTGAGGCAATGTGGCTTATGCTCCAGCAGGAAAAAGCAGAAGATTTTGTAATAGCAACTGGGGAGAACCACAGCGTTGAAGAATTCGTAACAATCGCTTTTGAAACAGTCGGAATAACTGATTGGAAAAAGCATGTTGTCTCAAATGTTGAAGCACATATGCGCCCAGCAGAGGTTGACTACCTGATTGGAGATGCAGGAAAAGCCCGGAAAGAGTTAGGGTGGGCCCCCAAAACAAGTTTTAAACAGTTGGTTGAAATGATGGTTAATGCTGACCTAGAACTTGAAAAAAGGAATAATAAATAATGCAAACCGTTCTCGTAGCAGGGGGCGCAGGCTTTATCGGTTCTCACCTTTGTGAATCTCTTTTAAATGACAATTATAAAGTAATCTGCGTTGACAATCTGTTAACCAGCACAGAAGACAATATTAATAGTCTAAAATCAAATTCTAATTTTAGATTTCTTAATCATGATATTACTCATCCACTCGATGACGATTTGAATATAAGCGCAGTTTTTCATCTTGCGAGTCCTGCAAGTCCCAACCTTCATAGTAAATTAAGTTATCACTCACTGCCTGAGGAAACAATGTTTGCAAACACTGTTGGAACTTTTGAGCTTTTAAAATTTGCAAAAAAGAAAAAAGCTAAATTCTTATATGCTTCTTCCTCGGAAGTTTATGGAGATCCAAGGCAGCATCCGCAAAATGAAAATTATAGAGGAAATGTATCATCTGTCGGCCCAAGGTCAGTCTATGATGAGTCTAAAAGAATGGGGGAAACAATTACTTCATACTACTTTAGAAAAAAAGACACAGACGCGCGAATTGCAAGAATTTTTAATACATATGGACCAACAATGCTTAAGAATGATATGAGAATGATA
>MFOV01000004.1:9715-18193 GCA_001782515.1 Candidatus Levybacteria bacterium RIFCSPLOWO2_01_FULL_39_10
TTTTTGGAGACGGAAAACAAACTAGATCACTTTGTTTCGTAACAGATACTGTAGAAGGATTAAAAATGTTAATGTTTAATGATAATACAAAAGGCGAAGTTGTAAATATTGGCTCAAGTGAGGAACATAGCGTTTTAGAATTTGCGGAGATAGTAAAAAAAATGACTGAATCAAATAGCGAAATTGTTTTTAGTGAAAAATTACCTGAAGATGATCCTATCAAAAGGAAACCTGATATAACAAAGGCAAAAAAACTTCTTGGCTGGGAGCCAAAAGTTTCACTGAGCGTCGGACTCACGAAAACTATAGACTATTTTAAACAAGCATGAAAAAAGCAACAGTTATTATTCCAACCTACAACGAAAAAGGAAATATAGAAAAACTTGTTGAAATCCTGGAAAATGATATCTTTCCACAAATTAAAAATTATGAGATGACCATTTTGGTAGTTGACGATAATTCTCCCGATGGTACAGCAGATGTTGTTAAAAATCTTATGAAGAAATGGAAAAATATTCGTTTGAATTCGGGTGAAAAAGAAGGTCTTGGCGCAGCTTATGTAAGAGGAATGGACTACGCAATTGAGGAAATGGGCGCAGATGTTTTTTTTGAAATGGATGCAGATCTTTCCCACGATCCCAAAAAAATTCCTGAATTTCTTGAAAAAATTGATGAAGGCTTTGATGTTGTAATTGGGGCAAGATACATAAAAGGAGGATCAATTCCCAAAAACTGGGGAATTCACAGAAAACTATTTTCAATTTTTGGAAATCTGATAGTGAGAGTGGTTTTGATGAGATTTTGGCATCACGACTGGACTACGGGTTACAGAGCCATAAGAAAAGAAGTTTTTGTAAAGTTAAAACCCGGACTTCATGAATTCAAAGGATACACATTTCAAGTTTCTTTTCTTCATAAAGCAATAGCCGACGGGTTTAAAGTTTGTGAAGTTCCTTTTCATTTTATTGATAGGACTCTGGGTAAATCAAAAATTGCACCAAGAGAGTATATTTTCGACCTTTTAAAATATGTTTTTACCGCACGAGCGATTGAACTTGTTCACTCGCCATTTTTAAAATACGCAATAACAGGATTCATTGGATTTTTGATAAATGCAGTAACACTTGAGATTTTTGCAGGAATTTTAGGCTGGCATCCTGCTATTGCCGCTGCCGCGTCAGCTGAGCTTTCAATTATCTGGAATTTTACAGTGAACAATTTCTGGACATTCGGACACCACAAAATTACAAATCCTTGGAAAGTGCTTGTTAAATTCCCTCAGTTTAACTTGGTATCATTTGGTTCACTTCTTATTATTTCGACTGTTGTTTGGCTTGGAACACATTTCTTCGGAAATACAACATTAGTAAGACAAGCGTCACTTATATTTGCAATTGTTTTTTTTGTTATCCCTTACAGCTATTCTATGTATAATATCTTTATATGGAAAAGGTGGCACATCTCATTTCTTTCAAAACTTCAGGAAAAAGCAGGATAAAAAAAGAGTACCTGATTCTTTCACTTATTCTACTTCTAGGATTTTTCTTAAGGGTTTACAAAATAAGAGACTACATTGTTTTTCTTGGAGATGAAGGGCGGGATGCACTCGTTGTGCACGGAATTTTGCATGGCGATCTGACGCTTCTTGGACCGACTTCATCGGTTGGTGGATTTTTTCTTGGACCTATTTATTACTATTTTATGGCGCCATTTTTACTTCTTTCAAACTATGATCCCGTAGGACCTGCTATTATGGTGGTCCTTTTTGGAATTGCAACAATTTTTTTAGTTTACCAAGTAGGACGCGAGTTTTTTGGAAAGAAAGCAGGCCTGATCTCTAGTTTGTTATATGCTATTTCGCCCATTGTAATCGTCTATTCTAGATCCTCTTGGAATCCGAATGTCTTTCCATTTTTCACAATTGCGAGTTTATACAGTTTGTATAAAGCTGTTTCCAAGAATAAATGGTGGCTTTTTGTTCTCTCAGGGATTTTAATGGGAATAAATCTTCAGATCCATTATCTTGCAACATTTGTCGGCGCTATCATGTTTTTTTATATTCTTTTTGTTGAGTTCAAACCAAACCTGTCATGGTTTGTAAATTCCTTAAAAAGATACCTTCTGATGCTTGCAGGTTTTATTATCGGATTTTCTCCTTTTATTGCATTTGAGCTGAGGCACAGCTTTACAAATTCACTTAATATCCTTCACTTTATAATAAATTCTGAAGAAACTGGGATTTCCGGCGAGTTATACAGAAATTCTTATAACGTTTTCTTAAGGCTTTTTGGGGGACTTTCCATAAGCCTTCCTGCTCCTTCCAATTTTAAAAATTTTGATCCTGCTCTTATCCAAGTCTGGATTATTGCGTCAGTTATTTTGGGCGTCTCATCAATCGGATTTTTTCTGTATTTATTTTTCAAAGAAAGGAAAGATTCTGCTGCATTTAAAAAATATCTTTTAGTACTTATTTGGGGAATAGTTGGAATAGGGCTTTTCAGCTTTTATCAAAAACCCATTTATGATTATTATCTTGGGTTTTTGTATCCTCTTCCGTTTATTCTAATTGGAGCAATGCTCTCATTTATCTGGAATGGATACAAAAAAATAGGAATCGCTCTTTCAATCTTTGCTCTTGCCGTTCTTGTTTTAGTCAATCTTAAATTTACGCCAATTGCTGTCCCAGGAAATCACCAGGTGGACCAAGTGAAAATGATTTCCGAATTCCTGCTCTCAAAAACAAACGGCAAACCTTTCAATCTTGCTCTAATGTCAGCAGGAAATTCGGACCACGCCTACAAATATTTTTTCAAACTTGCAGGGCGTGACCCTACTGTAATTCTTAATCCTGAGATAGATCCTGAAAGAAATTCAGTGACTAGCCAACTATATGTTATTTGTGAGAAAAGTGTTCCTTGTGCTCCCCTTGGCTATTCGCTTTGGGAAATAGCAGGTTTTGGAAGAGCTGAAATTGAGGACCGGTGGGATTATCAACTGGTTGAGATTTTCAAGCTTGTTCATTATGGGGAATAGTAAAGTCTTTAGCCTCGCAAGGAGAGACCTTATAAGGCTAGATTGTTCGAATTACTACTACAAAGACCCCTGCTGCGAATAATTTGATATAATCCCGGCATGGAACGTTTAGCGTTTAGACCGCTAGAAGAAGCAGAAACTAATAAGTCTATTATTTTCTTGGCAGGGCCAATACAGGGGACGAATGATTGGCAAGCGAGAGCCATAGAAATTCTTCACGATCTTAATCCCGATGTTGCAATAGCTTCCCCAAGACGCCTAACATTTGATGAGGCTGACTTTGACTATGATCAGCAAGTTGATTGGGAGACGTTACATTTAAGACGTGCAGGACGAACAGGGGTAATTCTATTTTGGTTAGCTCGCGAAGAGATACCCATACCAGGAAGAACATATGCTCAAACCACAAGATTTGAATTCGCAGAATGGGTAACCCAACATAAGTACATGAAAGCTAGAATAGTCGTGGGAATTGAAGAAGGCTATTCTGGAGCAAAATATATAAGAAAAAGACTTCAAGAGACTCCAGATATTCCGATCGTCGACAACTTAGAAGAAGTTTGCATGGAAGCATTGAAGAAGATTAAATAAAGAAAAATCCCACACCAAAAAGTGCGGGATTTTTCATATTGTTTCTTGAAGAAATCCAAAAAAATCTTCAAGAAAGTAGTAAGAAATTTTTAGGCCTTTCCAATCCTGTACATTCCAGTACCACAGACTGGACATTTACCTTTAAGTGCTGGTTTGCCATTTTTCATTGTAACCGGTTGAGCGTTTGGATCGTCTCTTTTTGCTCTACACTTTACGCAATACATTTCTGCCATATATCTCACCTCCTTCCAGGTTCGAAACCTTCTAGGTTGGGAACCCTCCGGGCCAGAGGCCTTTCTCCGAACCAGAGGTTCTCTGAACCGGAGGTCCGGGCCGGTGGCCATTAATCATTAAATTGAGTTTAAATTCTTCCAAGCAATAAAAAAAATAGAGCTGTTTGGACAGCAACCGCAACAGATGTAAGTATCAATATTTTTTTAATATCATCTTTAACGTATGCGAATGATTGAACGCTGACATGAGTTTTGCCTGTCTCCTCAAGCATTAATGATTCAATGCTTGGCGTTTCATCGCTTTTATATCTGTTCTCTGTCTTCTCTGGAGACTCAAGATGATAAAGCATATGACGTTTGTCGGCAAGAACTTTTTGACGTCTTGTTTTTTTCTTCTTTGACATTTTAGGGTCTCCTGCCTAATTGAGGCTACACTAGGCAAGATACACTATTGACTTGGTGCCTGTCAAGGAGTAACAATAAATATCTATGCCGTTAAATTTACTAGCGCCAATTCTTATCGGAATATTAATCTGGCTTTTTTTATTAACAATAGTTTTTTGGAGAATATATCTTCATTACAATAAACTTACGGAAGGGACTACCAATACGGGCTTAAAACCACTTCTTGAGGAGCTTATTTCCCAAAACAGGGAGTATAAAAAGGATATTGAAAAACTGGGGGCATGGTGTGATAGAATAGAAAAAGAGGGAAGCTTTCATATTCAAAGAGTGGGTCTTCTCAGATTCAATCCTTTTAAGGACACAGGAGGAGATCAAAGCTTCATACTCTCCCTGGTTGATAAAAATGATACCGGGGTTATTATTTCTGGGCTGTATTCAAGATCGGGCCTCCGGTGGTATGCTAAGAAAATAAAAAACGGAAAAGGAGAAGAACACGAACTATCGGATGAGGAGAAAAAAGCATTGAGAGTTGCAGGAGAAATTAAAAACTGACCCAATATGTTTGATTTTTTAAAAAATAAAAAAATATTGTTCTCGGCTCTAGTTGTTTATTTTGCAGCAACAGGAATAACATATTTCCTATTTTCAAAAACACCACTCGCACAAAAAATTTCTTCTCCTGTCGGCACACCTACCGTTGACAACGAGGGAAACCTTGTTTTTGACGAAAGTCTCCCAAAAACAGAACCCTGTCCAATTAGTGGTCAAAAATACTCAAAACAGCAAAGAGACTGGTGGGAGACTCATAGACCCTTAGGAGTTATGATTGAAAACCACCAAAATGCGCGTCCTCAGTCAGGGCTCAATGCCGCAGATACAGTTTATGAGGTAGTCGCAGAAGGCGGAATTACAAGATTTCTTGCAATTTATTATTGTAGTGCACCAGTACAAATTGGACCGGTAAGATCTGCAAGAACTTATTTCCTTGATTATATTTCAGAATACGGAGACAGCCCCCTCTACGCCCATGTGGGAGGTGCAAATACACCAGGACCTGCGGATGCTCTGTCCCAGATTAACAAATACGGCTGGGGAAGCTACAATGATTTAAACCAGTTTTCAATCGGGTTCCCTACATTTTGGAGAGACTATAACAGGCTGGGACACACAACAGCAACAGAGCACACAATGTATTCAACAACTGACAAACTCTGGAAATTTGCCGAGGAAGAAAGAGGACTTGGGCCCCGGAGCGAGGACCAAACACCCTGGGATGAGGGATTTTCCCAGTATTCGTTTAAAGACAAAGAGTCAAAAGGAAGTGTACAGACAGTACACATTGAGCATTGGTCAAGCTATGGCGATTATTTTATAGATTGGGTTTATGATCCTGCAACAAATTCATATAACAGGAAAAATGGAGGAAAAGCGCATATGGACAGAAATACCAATAAACAGATTAATACTAAAAATGTTGTTGTAATTTTTACACGAGAAAGTAGCGCAAATGACGGGTATGAAAACAATGTTCATCTTCTCTATAAAACTGTTGGCGAGGGTGATGCAAAAGTATTTATTGATGGCGAGGAAATAGATGCAACCTGGAGTAAAGATTCTAGAGAGGGCAAAACCATTCTAAAGGATTCAAATGGCGAAGAGATCGAATTTAATAGAGGAAAAATTTGGTTCCACATTGTTCCCCTGGACGGAGTAGCCAGTGTGAAATAGTTTGTAATAGTTTACTAATCGCTAAATATTGGGTAAAATATCTACCAGTTATGTTAGACGATCTAATTACTTCAAGGTCTAGAGTTAAACTTTTGGAAGTTTTTCTGTCCTATCCCTCTGATATGTTCCACGTCAGAGAATTAGTGCGCAGAACCGGGGACGAGATAAACGCAGTAAGACGTGAGCTTTCATTCCTTGAGAAAAAAGGAGTTTTGACTCGGGAGCCCAGGGCAAATAGAGTTTACTATTTTCTTTCAAAAAATTATGAGTTCTACTATGACTTATTAAGACTTGGCGCAAAAACATCAGGCCTTGGAAAAGGGCTTATTAAAAACAAGGTAAAACTTGGAAGAATAAAATATGCAATGCTTTCTGGAAGATTTGCTAGACGTCTCCCCAAAGGACCCGAGGAAGTGGATCTTTTGGTTGTTGGAAGCGTTGTACTTCCTGAGCTGGCACTTCTTGTTCGTGAAGAGGAAAAAAGACTTGAGGGAGAAATCAACTATACTGTAATGACTGAGGAAGAATTTGATTTCAGAAAGAAGAAAAGAGATCCTTTTATTCTTACAATTCTCTCAGGATCCCGCCTGATGCTTTTAGGCGATGAAGAAAACATGCTTTCATGACACGTTCGACGTTGCTCAGTGTCATAGTGAGTAAATCGAATCTATGAAAAGCCCGCGATTTTTGTTTTTTTTAATAATAGCGCTCAGCCTTTTTGCTGTTTTTGTAACTCTTCCAGAATCTGTATCATTTCGAAACATCACTAAAGACAATAAGCTCAATGTTAATATACTTTTGGGAAAACTAAAACTTGAAAAAGAACTTTCATTCAGACAAGGACTTGATCTTCAGGGAGGCATAAGTCTTACTTTTGAAGCGGATTTGTCAGAGATCCCATCTACTGAAAAAGAAAGCGCAGTTGATAGCGCAAGAAATATAATAGAGAGAAGAATTAATATTTTCGGCGTTTCAGAGCCTCTTATTCAAACGCAAAAAGTAAATGACACGTCGCGCATTATAGTTGAGCTTCCGGGAATAACTGATGTCAATCAGGCAATATCTCTTATCGGACAGACTGCAAATTTAACTTTTTGGGAACAGGTAGCAACTGTTTCCACCATGGTAGCAACATCCTCAGCATATCCTATAAATGCAGAGTTCTTAGGAGTAGGACCTATTGGGCAAACTTCACTAACTGGGGCAGATCTTAAAAACTCTTCAGTTACGTTTGACCAGACAACCGGCGCACCCGTTGTGCAGCTTAACTTTGATTCAAATGGCGCAAAAAAATTTGCTGACATTACAAAAAGAAATATCGGAAAGCCCGTTGCTATAGTTTTGGACAATATTATTATAACCGCGCCAAACGTCAATGAAGAAATATTAACGGGGCAAGCTGTAATATCAGGAAGCTTTACTCAGGAGGAGGCAAAATCGCTTTCAACTCAGCTTAATGCAGGAGCGCTTCCGGTGCCTTTGACGGTTCTTCAGCAGCGGGTGATAGGCCCAACGCTGGGACAGCAGTCGCTTCAAAAAAGCCTTTTTGCAGGACTTATTGGATTTGTAACAATTGTTGCATTTATGATCGCTTTTTATAAAAGACTTGGAGTTATTGCAAGCATAGCACTCGTCATCTATGTATTTTTGAATTTGGCAGTATTTAAACTGAGCTCATTCACTCCTTTTGGAATAACACTTACTCTTGCCGGAATCGCGGGATTTATTCTCTCAATCGGCATGGCGGTTGATGCAAATATTTTGATATTTGAGCGAATGAAAGAAGAGGGTAGGCTTGGGAAAGGAAAGAAATCCTCGATGGAACTGGGGTTTTTGCATGCTTGGACATCAATCAGGGACTCAAACGTATCAACTCTTATAACTTGTGTAATTTTGTATACATTTGGAACGGGAATTGTAAAAGGATTTGCACTGGTTCTAGCTATAGGAGTTTTAATTTCAATGTTTTCAGCAATAACAATTACAAGAACAATGCTTAGATTAGTATACAAATAATATGAAATATCTTATTTTTCAAAATTCGAAATCCGAAGCGCGAAATCCGAAACAAATTCAAATGTTTAAAACTTTAGAAAATTCGAATTTTGATATTGTTTCGAGTTTCGAAATTCGATATTCGGATTTTTAACTATGAACATAATAGGAAGAAGAAAAATATATTATTTAATATCCCTTGTCTTTATAATTCCGGGGATGTTGTCCATTTTGGTCTTCGGATTAAAACTCTCATCCGATTTTACTGGAGGAAGCAGAATGAGCATTTTGTTTAAAGACAATGTGGATAAAGAGCAAGTTGAGTTTATAAACTCAACATTAGGAAACCAAAATATAAAAGTAATCTCAATTGAGCCATCTGAAAAATTGGCAATTGTAAGAACTCCTCCAATTGATGAAAGGAAGAATCAGGAGTTTTTAAAAAAACTGAAAGAAAAATATGAAGGGGCAACGCAGGAAGAATTTTCAACAA
>MFOV01000004.1:18247-41483 GCA_001782515.1 Candidatus Levybacteria bacterium RIFCSPLOWO2_01_FULL_39_10
TTGCGGCATTTCTGGTGGTTGTTTATATAACATTTGTATTTCGAAAAGTTCCAAAACCTGCAAGTTCGATTAGATTCGGCATTTCAACGATTATCGCGCTCATCCATGATGTATTTGTGGTGGTTGGTTTTTTTGCAATTCTAGGATATCTTTGGAGTGTTGAGATAGATGCGCTGTTTGTAACTGCACTCCTGACAATTATTGGATTCTCGGTCCACGACACAATAATTGTATTTGACAGAATCAGAGAAAATCTGGGAAAAAATGTCAACGAGAGTTTTTCAGAAGTTGTTAATGATTCAATTCTTCAGACAATCACCAGATCTTTAAATACATCAATAACTGTGCTTTTAGTTTTGTTTACTTTACTGTTGTTTGGGGGAGAGACCATAAGATGGTTTGTGGTTGCACTTCTTATAGGCATAATAACGGGAACCTACTCATCAATATTTACAGCATCTCCTATTCTTGTTGACTGGCACAACTGGAGCTTAAAAAGAAATAGAAAATAGAAATGAAAAATTGTACTTTTTGCAAAATTATAAGAGGAGAACTGCCATCTGCCAAGATTTGGGAAAATGACGATTTTTTAGCAATACTAGATGTTAATCCAAATACTAAAGGGATGACTCTTTTTTTGACAAAACAACATTTCGATTCATATATAAATAGTTTGCCAGATGGAACCTATAATAAGTACTTTCAAGCTTTAAAAAAAGTAACTTCAATGCTTGAGAAAGGACTTGCGGTTAAAAGAGTGGCAGTTGCAATTGAAGGAATGGCAATAAATCATGCTCATATTAAGCTTTATCCACTACATGGTCTTAAAGATAAGTTTGAAGAGGTTCTAGCAAAAGATAGGGTTTATTTTGAGAAATATGAGGGTTTTCTAAGTACTCAACTTGGCCCAACAAAAAACATTGGAGAACTTAGAAAGCTTGCAGAAGAAATTAAAAGTAAAACTAGGGATTGAGTTTCTCGCGTACGAGTTGCGAAACCATTCCCATATCGGCCTGGCCTTTAAGTTTCCCGGTTAAAGCGCCCATTACTTTTCCCATATCTTGTAGTGAGCTTGCTCCAGTTTCAGTAACTACCTCATCAACCACTTTTCTTACCTCCTCCTCTGGCAACTGTTCAGGCAAAAATGTTTGAAGAATCTCAAGTTCTTTTTGCTCTTTATCCACCAAATCCTGGCGGCCTGCGCTTTTAAACTCTTTTATTGAATCGTGTCTTTGCTTTGCTTCTTTGTTTATTACCGAGAGAACATCCTCCTCAGTTGCTTCGTATCCAGCACCTCCCTTCTGAATTTCATAATAATTAATTGCTGACAAAAGCATTCTAAGAACCGAGGTTCTAAGCGCATCTTTAGCAAGCATTGATTCTTTTAACTTATTTTGTAATTCTTTCTTTGTCATTAAAAAATTATAGCATAATACTAATCATCGATTATAAATCCTTTGACCTGATGCTCCCACATATTTTTAAAAATTCCATTTTTCTTATTTAATAATTTTTCCGGAAGTCCATCTTCTACAATTTTTCCGTCTTCTATAATTACAATTCTGTCCATTTTTTTAAGAGTCGAGAGCCTATGTGCTATTGCAATAACAGTTTTATCTTTCATTAAATTTTCCAAAGAAGTCTGGATTGCGTGTTCACTCTCGCTATCAAGACTGCTTGTTGCTTCATCAAGTATAAGTATAGGAGAATTTTTAAGAAAAGCCCTAGCTATTGCAATTCTTTGACGTTGTCCCCCCGAAAGCTTTAAACCTCTTTCTCCAACAAGCGTATTATAGCCCTCAGGAAGACTTTCTATAAATTTATCAATTTGAGCGTGTTTTGCAGCTTCTTTGACATCAGATATTTTTGCTTCAGGTCTACTGTATTGGATATTCTCGAGAATAGTTCTATGAAAAAGACTTGTATCTTGTGGAACAAAACCTATTGCGCGTCTCAGGCTTTCAAGTGTAATTTCAGAAATATTATATCCGTCAATTTTTATTTCTCCTTCTTGAACATCAAAATGTCTTAAAAGCAAAGACACTAGAGTAGTTTTGCCTGCACCGCTTTTACCGACAAATCCTATTTTTTGTCCAGATGCAATATTTATAGAAAAATCTTTAAATATTTTGGAATTGTTATATTCAAAATAAATTGATTTAATTTCAATGTTTCCATTTGAAATATCTACATCTTTAGCATTTGGTTTATTATTAATAATATGTTCAGTTAATATTTCCTCCAGTCCTTCTCTTGCTTCACCATAATATTTGGTTGTATTTTTTATTTCCATTCCAATAAAGAGTAATTGTCCAATTAGTTCTCCTACAATTGCTATTACCATTACTACAACACCAACACTCACCAAATTTTTCTGAAAAAGATATACAGATGCGCCTATCATCAAGGCCATAAAGATAAAAATTAGAATATTATTCGTTAAGAGCACCCATTCACTTAGTTGCCATTCTGAAATACCTTTATCTCTTTGTTTTTTTATGTATTTATTTATATATTCCCTCTCACCTCTAAGGAATGCACTTTCATGAACTAGAGATATATTGGATAGTGAATCAACAATCCGTCCTTTAAGTGTTGAAAGCGATTTTGCATATTCATAAGACTTTGGCTGAATTTTTTTTGCAAAGTACCAGTTGACACTAAGAAATACAATTGTCCAAATGAGTATTATTAGTCCAAGTAATGGACTGCTCAGCCACGCAAAAATAATATATAAAATCAATCCGTATATAAGCGGGATAAAACGCCATAGAAGATTTTCAAAAACACTTTCAGTACCATCAACCGCATTACCCATCTTATTTGTAAGTGCTCCCGCAAAGCGGCTGTTGAAATAATCTTTACTATGAAGAGTTATATATTCATATAATGCTTGATAAGCTGTTAATCGAAAATTCATGAACCAGCGCAGTCCCATAAATCCGCTGGTACGCCAGAAAGCACCTGCTAAAAGAAATAATATTGGGTAAAAAATAGCCCAAATCCAGACAGCTTTAAATACAATAGGCTGAGTTGCAATTGAATCGGTTAGATTCCTTAGAACAATTACACTCATCCTATCAATTGTTGTTGCAATTATGACACTGCAAATTGCAATTATTGCCCATTTTTTATGTGGTTTTGTTGCAAAAAGACCAAATTTTAATGGTTTTTTTGGAATTTCAATTTCAGACATGTAATGATTATAGCAGAGTTAGCCTCGCGTTTAACCACAATGAGGAAGTTAAAATTTTACTCTAATTTTTTTATTCTTTCTAATAAATACTGTTTATTATTTTTTGCGAGATCTTCATCTACTTCTTCAAATAGTGTTTGTAAGATTTTGCCAACTTTTGGTCCAGGTTTCAAATTGAGCTCGCGCATAACATCATTTCCGTTTATCGAAAGATCATTTATAGAGAACGGCTTGGGAGCGAGTTCTCCGGCAACTCTTTCTTTGAATTTTTTAAGACGCCATGACTCGGCTTTTTGTGTACCCCCTCCAAGCCTGTCACCGATTCGAAGATCAATCATATCCCCTACATTCTCAACCCCGATGCGCCTTATAAATCTTCTTACTCCAGCATCGCTCAAATTTTCATTTACCGAAAACATATGCCAGCGGATTAATGTAACTACTTTTTCCGTTTCTTTTTTTGAAAGTTTAAGTCTCTTACAAATCTCATATGCTATTTTTGCGCCCGCTACCTCATGACTGTAAAAAGTTACAAGTCCCGCGTTATCTTCCCCTTTTACTTTAGGTTTTCCGACATCATGAAGAAGAGCTGCAAACCGGACAATAGGGTCTTCCGACGGACAGTGTTTCAGAGACAAAATATTGTGGGTGAAAACATCGGTTGTATGGTGTCTTCCGGGTCTGACTTGGGAAACGTCAATTCCTTCCAAAAGCTCAGGGAGAATATAGGTAAGGAGCCCGGCATCTTTCAAAAAAAGTATTCCTTTTGTGGAGTCCGCACTTCCCAAAATTTTAAAAAGCTCGTCTCTTATTCTCTCATGTGATATCTCCTGAATGAACGCTGAATCATTTTTAATTTCCTTTCCTGTTTTTTCTTCAATATCAAAATTCAGCTGAGTTGCAAGCCTGACAGCACGCATAAGCCTAAGAGAGTCTTCCTTAAACCTCTGGGTTGGATCACCAACCGCTCTTATAAGTTTTAACTCAATGTCTTTTTGACCATTATAAGGATCTTTAATGTCGGGATTTTCAAAGTCGCCCTTATGAAAGCCCAGAGCAATAGCGTTAATTGTAAAATCGCGCCGGGAAAGGTCTTCATCAATTGTTTTTCCCCAACTGATTTTGTCAGGGCGGCGTCTGTCAGAATAGGCCCCCTCAGTTCTATAAGTGGTAATCTCAACAACTCCATACTTTTCAGTTGGAATACCAACGGTGCCGAATTCGTTAGTATAAAAAGACTTGGGAAAAAGTTTTTGTAAGTTTTCTGGTGTTGCATTTGTTGCAAGGTCCCAGTCTTTAACCGACAAGTCCATGAGCATATTTCTTACACAACCGCCCACAAAGTAGGCATCAAAACCCCCGTCTCTTAGTTTTTTATATACTTTTTGGATAGATGGTGGAATTTTTTCAATCATTTGTTATAGTATAGCAACATTATAAAAACTTAGAAATCTATGAAGAATTGGGAAGTACAAAGTAAGTTGAAAGTTAAAAGTAAAAAGTTAAAAGTCGATGAACTAATTAATATACTTCTTGAAAACAGGGGACTTACTAAGAAAAATGAAATTGCGGAGTTTTTAAATCCAAAACTTGAGCGCATCACGTCAAAAAACCTCGGAGTATCCCAAGCTCAAATTTCAAAAGCTGTTTCAAGAATTAAAAAAGCAATCAAGGGCGGGGAACAGATAGTAATCTTCGGAGACTATGATGTTGACGGAATATGTGGCACTGCAATACTCTGGGAAATTCTTAACAGTGTTGGAGCAGATGTGATGCCATATATTCCGAGCAGAGTCGAGGAGGGATACGGTCTTTCCAAAAAAGGGATAGATAATTTACGTAAAAAATACAATGGCGCAAAAATCATAATCACTGTTGATAACGGAATTGTTGCAAATGAGGCTGTTGAGTATGCCAACTCCAAGGGCTTGGAAGTTATTATAACCGACCACCACATACCTTCGAAAAAATTACCAAATGCATTTGCAATTGTTCACACCATAAAGATCTGCGGTGCAGCAGTTGCATGGGTTCTATCGCGTGAATTGTTATCGGTTCTCGGTCGTCGGTTTTCAGAAGAAAGTAAATCTGTTCTCAGTTTTTCCGTTCAGGCAAACAGAAAACAGATAACCGAAGAGCATTTGGGATTAGTTTCTCTGGCAACAGTTGCGGATGTGATGAGTCTTACTTCCTACAACCGAACACTTGTTAAGTTCGGCTTGGAACAAATAAGAAAAACAGAGAGAGTGGGGCTTAATAAGCTTATTAATTTGGCAGGAATTAAAAAAGAAAAAATAGGAGTTTATGAGTTGGGACATATAATTGGCCCGAGAATAAACGCTATGGGAAGAATTGATGAGGGTATGGAGAGTTTAAGACTTCTTTGTACACCCAATGTTAGAAGAGCTGGAGAGCTTGCAGCAAAACTTCATGCAACAAATGTTAAACGCCAGGAACTCACTGTTGAATCAGTCACTCATGCAAAGGGAATCGCATCAAAAAGCAAAAAAATAATAATAATTTCTGATAAATCTTATAATCCGGGAATAATAGGGCTGATAGCTGGGCGAATAACTGAGGAGTTTTACCGCCCGTCAATTGTAATTTCAGAGGGGGAAATAACAAGCAAAGGCTCTGCAAGATCGGTAAATGGTATTAACATTATTGAATTTATACGACAGGCAAAAGGTTTACTAATTGATGCCGGCGGTCATAAGGGAGCGGCGGGTTTTACAATTGAAACAAACAAGATTAACAAGCTTAAGAAAATTCTTGAAAAGTTAGCGGAAAAACAGATAGATAAAAGTTTGTTAGTCAGAAAAATAAGAATCGATTGTAAGCTTCCGCTTGAGTTTGTAAACAGTGAAGTGTTTGAAAATGTCTCAAAACTCGCACCATTCGGATATGGAAACCCCGAGCCTGTTTTTTTAGCTGAAAATGTAGAAGTAGAAAGCCATCGATTTGTTGGAAAAGATGGCAATCACCTGAAAATTCAGTTTAAAGTTCCCTCCAATTCGGCGGGCAGGCAAAGTTCAAAGTTAAAAATTGACGGGATTATGTTTGGTGCCAGCAAAAGCTTGAAACTTAAGCCGAACGACAAAGTGGGTATTGCTTATTCAATTTATGAAAATGAGTGGCTTGCCCACCGAAGCCTTGGCGAAGGTGGGAATGGAAACAAAAAGCTGGAACTTAAAATAAAAGATATATTCTTTAAATAAACCGACCTGAATTCATTATTCTAACCTGTTCAATTCTAGGTAGTTCCATTAATCTGCCTTCGCTATTCTGAGATTCATGATGTGCTTCGCTTGAAGATTTACCTTGGGTTTGTTTTAAATACCTAACTAATCTTAATTTATAATCTGATCGTCTTCTTTCAATTTCGGCCATAGTTTTTTTATATAAAGCTTTTGCCTTGCTGGTTCTAGAATTTTCTCCTTGGCCTAATATATCAAGCTCTTCTTCCTCTCCCTGTCCCGGAAACATTTCATCCCAGACCATGATGCTTCTATGTAAAGTTGAGACCAGTACACCAAGCGATTCATTCCTAAATGCTAAAAATATTTCTGCTTTGTGATGAATTGCGTTTATTCCTACAACATCTTGTGATTTGCTAACTGCGATTTCTTCTGCTTCATCATGTGGTAAGCCGCCTTCTATTAATAGAGTTTTTAACATTTCAGCGTAGTAGCTTGCTTTTGCATTTAAACCTCTATCAAGTTCAGCTCTTGCCTGCTCTGAGATTTTGGCTTTTTTCTCCTCATCTATATGATCTGATTCGAAATCAGAGACAAGTTGATCTATTAACTTTTTTCTTTCATGATCCAGTTTCAGCCAAATTGCAACATACCCTGGAAAATTTCTAACCGCGAGATTAATTCGTTCTCTTTTAAGATCGTCTAAGATTGTTTGTTTATCCTTGTAATTGTTGGGATTCGGTAGAGAACTAGTATAATAGGCAACTTCCTGCACACTTTCACCCAGGTCTCTCCTGAGCATACTAATTGCACTTAAATGTTCACGATATGTAGAATTAAGTCTCTCCTCAGGGGTTTTGCTTGATGCTCTTTGAATATTTTCAACATAAGGGCTAATATTTCCGTTTATTAATCCTAATTTTAGCTGATCATTATGCTCTCCCATTTGATCATCTATCCCTGATCTAGTTGGGAGAGTAATTTTATCCCCCTCAAATGGAGGTGATTGATGTTGTGTAGTTTCTGTACTCATATCATCAGCCATATCTATTTAAATTATGACTCTATATTTCTAAAAGAGTCAAGAATATAGATAAAGCACAAGCATTCAATTTAACACTAGAGAGAGTTTTTGTCAACCCCGTTAGAAGTCCGATTTCAAAGAAATCGTCAGTTGTCAAGGCAACTTACTTCTAACGGGGTCAATATTATTCTTCTTGTTATTCTGAAGCTAAAATAATAAAATACACTTATGCAAAGAACACTGACTAAAGATTTAGTAGGCAAGGTTGGAGAAGAGGTTTTAGTAAAAGGCTGGGTAAATACAAGACGTGACCTCGGGAAAATTATTTTTTTAGATGTTAGAGATAAAGACGGATTAATTCAGACAGTTGTAGCGTCCTCCGCATCCCCGGAAGCATATAGAGTGGTTCAGGAAATTAGGTCCGAGTTTGTTGTTGAAATAAAAGGTGAGGTAAAAAAAAGATCAGAAAACACCATAAATAAAGATCTTCCAACGGGAGAGATAGAGCTTATTGCAAAAAATATTGAAATTTTGGGAAGATCCGGTACTCCTCCTTTTGATGTGACTTCGGACGGACGAGAAATAGGTGAGGATGTGAGACTCAAATATAGATATCTTGATCTGAGGCGACCCCGTATGCAAACAAACATAAAACTCAGAAGCGATTATATGCAGGCACTAAGACAAGCACTTCTAAAAAAAGAGTTTGTGGAGATTGAAACCCCAATTCTTACAAAGTCGACTATGGAAGGAGCAAGGGATTTTGTTGTGCCCTCAAGATTTCAGCCTGGTAAATTTTATGCATTGCCCCAAAGCCCGCAGCAGTATAAGCAGCTTTTGATGATTTCAGGATTTGAGCGATATTTTCAATTTCCGCATTGTTTACGAGATGAGGATTTAAGAGCAGACAGAGGATTTGAGCATACACAACTTGATCTTGAGATGAGTTTTGTCACGCGCGAGGATGTGATGAATACTGTTGAGGATGTAGTCAAAGAAGCAATACAAAAAGTGGGCGGAAGGCTGAAAGATCAGAAATTCCCGGTATTTTCTTATGAGGGAGCAATGAAAAAGTTTGGAGCAGATAAGTTTGATTTGCGGACAGATGAGGAAAAAGAAAACGGAACTTTGGCATTTGCCTGGGTTGTGGATTTTCCTTTCTTTAGACCCGTTAACAAAGAAGAAGTTTCGGATAAATTTGACAGCAAAAGCGAGTGGACATTTACACACAATCCTTTCAGCATGCCAATTCCTGATCACCTTGATTATCTAATGAGGGGTGAAAATGTAGATAAGATTATTACGACCCAATACGATTTGGTTTGCAATGGGCTTGAGGTGGGAGGAGGCAGCATTAGGGCGCACAAAGGGGAAATACTTAAAGCAACTTATAAAATTATGGGATATTCGGATTCACAAATCAAAGAAAGCGTCGGCCACATGCTTGAGGCGTTTTCATTCGGCGCACCTCCTCACGGAGGGATAGCTCTAGGACTTGACCGTCAGATTGCTCTTCTCAGAGGGGAAGTGTCTGTTAAGGAAAGTATGGCGTTTCCTATGACTTCAACCGGAAGAACGTCAGTTATGGATGCACCATCTCAGCTCCCTAAAGAACAGCTTAAAGAACTTGGAATTAAAATTGTTGATAAATAAAATGAATGAAAAGTTCTCAAAAACAGAATAGGAATAAAACAAAATTATTTTATCTTTTTTCTCTTGCACTGTTTTTTTTCATTTTTGTCATACTTGTATATCTTAATTACGAGATTAAAAAACAATTGTCAGAAGTCAGTGTTAATATTTTGCCCCTTACTGTTACATCTCAGGATTATCCTATGGTCTCAAATGGACAAAATCCCCCTGTAATATCCGCAAAAGGAGCAGTTGTAATTGATAACGATTCCAAGGTTCCGATCTATTCAAAAAATCCAAACCTAAGGTTTTTACCAGCATCAACTACGAAAATAATGACGGCACTTGTTGCTCTTGATCATTACAAACTGAATGATCCTATTATAATTAATGAAACAAACGTAGGGGGAGCAATATCCGAATTTCAAAAAGGCGAAAGATTTACTTTTGAAGACATGCTTTATGCAATGCTTCTTCCGTCAAATAATGACGCAACACTTGCAATTTCCCAAAGTTATCCCGGAGGGGAGCGGGAATTTGTCAGAAAAATGAACGAGAAAGCAGAAGAATTTTTATTGAAAAATACTCGTTTCGTCGATCCTGTTGGGATTGAGGACGGCAACTACACAACGCCTGTTGATCTTGCTAGGCTCACGTCCTACGCGATTGAAAATCCTCTCTTTTCCCAAGTTGTTTCAACGGAAGATAGGGAAATAGAAAGCCTTGACGGAAATAAATACTTTGTTTCTAATCTGAATGAGCTTTTGGATATTCCAGGCGTAAATGGCGTTAAAACCGGTTTTACAGAGTCTGCTGGTGAGGTGCTTGTCACTACAAAAAAACTAGATAATATTGACAAAGAACTTATCTTCGTAGTTATGAGAAGCGAGGACAGGTTTTTGGATACAAAGCTTCTTCTTGATTACTTAAGCAGCATTACATATCAAACCATTCATCCTTGACAGCCGGGACATATGCGCTGAAACCGCTTGACCCCTCAAAAACAATTATTGGCGTAAGATATCTTTGCTCTCTTCCTTCAATATAATATCCGAGATATACATCTTTAATTTTTATATTTAAATTATCTCCTGTATGCGCATTTATAAAAGCTTTTCCGTTTTTAAGGTCCGCAAGCGCTTCTTCGGCAGATTTGATAGAATAGTCGGATCCTTCATCTGACAGCTTCTGATAGAAAAATCGCCCGTCAACCTCTTCAGAATCTGCACCAACAGTAAAGCTCATTGAGGATTGTCCCGCCTGGGGGTATACAATTGGAAGATTGTCCTTGTCTTTTTGGAAAAAAAGTATATTTATAAGTTTTGCCCGTGAGAAGCTGATCGCAGGAGTTATTACGCCATTTTGGATATCAAGAAGCTGAGTGATTGTTCTTTCATCATCGATATCTTCAGGAAAATATCCCAAAAAACTAATAAACGATTTTGCAATCAGGATTGACTCATCCTCAGTGGGCAAATTTCTGGCAGAAAGAATATCGGGATTGGTCAAAAATGATGAGGAAAGATTAAACTCGGGAATCTTTACCGACACAACAAGATTTTTATTTAGACTGTCTTCAGACCTCCATCTGTATACAGTTTCTGACAACTGCTCGGGCCCAATTGTAAATCCGAATGATTTAATTTTTGTATCTGCTTTTTCAACCGCCAAAATATCAGGCTCCGGCTGAATAGTTTTATAAACATTTGCTCTGTTCGAAAACTGCGGCAGGTCCCCTGTCAGCGTGTCTATCTCATACTTAAAATCTTTTTTTATTCCTTCAGGAAAAAATATATTAGGAAGTTTTCCAAACTTAGCTTCTGGAGGAGGCATTTTTGGAGGAAAAAATACATTTTTCAAAAATGTCCCGACCTTATAAAGCAAAAAAATAGAAATAATTATTATTAAAATCAGACCAAGCCATTTTCCAATTTTAATTAATTTATTTTTTACGATATCAAGAGTAAACTCGCGCATATCTTGAGTATAGCTGGGTTTTTAGCTACAATGCAAATAAATGGAGAGAAATTTTCGGGGTCTGCCTTTCCTTTCCTTCCCGCCAGTGCTCGACAACGACTCACTTGGCTGCGTGCTGTCGGGAGCCCTTCCAGGAAAGTCACCCCTCAAATTGGAAAGGAGAGAAAAATAAATGGAAAATACACAGGTTAGAACTCGCATTGCACCAAGCCCAACTGGATACCCCCATATTGGGACAATTTACCAGGCGCTTTTTAATTTCGCGTTTGCTAAAAAAAATAGGGGACAGTTTGTCTTAAGGATTGAAGATACGGACAGGGCAAGACTTGTTGAGGACGCGGAGGACGCGATCTTCGAAGCCCTGGATTGGTTCGGGCTTTCGGAAGATGAGAGTCCAAGATATGAAGGAGAGTACGGCCCATACAGACAAAGTAACAGGCTTGAAATATATAAAAAATATGTAGATGAGCTATTAGAAAAAGGAGGCTGTTACTACTGTTTCTGCACAAAAGAAAGGCTTGACGTTCTAAAATCTGCGCAATCTGCATCAAAGCAGCCTCTAATTTATGACAGGCACTGCAGAAATATTGCACTAACGGACGCAAAAAAAAGATTGGATGAGCCTCACGTTATACGTTTAAAAATTCCGGATACCGAAAAGATAACAGTTAATGATGAAATTAGGGGGAGGATTGAATTTGATCCGCACCTTATTGAAGACGCAGTTCTTATAAAATCAGATGGATACCCAACATATCATTTTGCGGTTGTAGTTGATGATTACCTTATGAAAATTACCCACGTTATAAGAGGTGAAGAGTGGCTGTCATCTCTTCCAAAACACGAGATCTTATACGACTATTTTGGATGGGATAAACCGCTTTTTTATCACACACCAAGTCTTAGAAATCCTGATAAATCAAAGCTTTCAAAAAGACAGGGACACACTAGCGTTTCCTGGTATAAAGATGAGGGATATTTACCTGAGGCAATACTTAATTTTCTGGCGCTTTTAGGTTGGAGTCACCCTGAGGAAAAGGAGGAATTCAGCCTCAGTGAATTTATAGGCCTTTTTGACCCTAAAGATTTAAAACCCGTAGGACCTATTTTTGACCTGACCAAGCTTGAATGGTTAAATGGTGTCTGGATAAGAAAACTTCCAAAAGAAGAGCTTTTAAAAAGGCTTGAAAGATACTGTCGGGATGATGAAAGTTTTTCCCAAGTTTTTGATAGCAGACACATAAATCTTCTTCTAGGACTTGCTCAATCCAGAATGAAGAAATTATCAGATTTTAAAATACTCGTTAATGCCCCTCAAAAAATGCGAGAGTTTTCGGATGAAGAAAAAGAAAAGGCAAAGCTTCTTCTTTCGGAACTTTCGGCAATAGAACATAAAGACTGGAGAGAGGATATAATTCTTAATCATCTTAAAAATTTTAAAGACAAGAATGAGGTTTCAATGAAAATGGTCTATTTTTTAATAACTGGTAGGGAGCAGGGACTTCCCCTTATAGAAACAATGGTAAAAATTGAAGGAAGAGAGCAAATATTAGCAAATATTAAGTCAAGGACACAATAATGAAACTTTTAATTGTTGGAATTTCTCTCGCACTTATTTCATGGATTTTTTCGTGGACTAGAATTCCCGTAATTCATGAACACCCGTTTTTCCCTCTTTGGCTTGGATACATATTGACACTAAATGGTTTATCGGAAGTTTTATTTGGAGATTCACTGCTGAAAAGAATGAGATATGGATTTATCTTTTTATTTCTAATTTCAATTCCGGCATGGTGGTTTTTTGAATTTATTAACCACTTTCTCCAAAATTGGCATTATATTCTTGGTCGGCCGGTTAGTGATTTGGAATTTAACATCAGAGCGTCAATCGATTTTTCTACGGTAATTCCCGCTGTTTTATCCACTACTTTTTTATTTAAAGAGATATTAGAAAGAGCTGAAAAGAGATATAAGACATTTAATATTAACAAACTATTTCTCTTTTTCTTAATCTTTTTAGGGATTTTCTTCTTTATTTTTATGCCAATTTATCCCAGAGAAACTTTTCCGCTTGTTTGGATTGCCGGATTTCTTATTATTGATCCTATAAATTACCTGCTTGGATTTCCATCCTTGATCGGGCAGGTTTCAAAAGGGATAAGAATTAACGTCTATTCTGTCGCAGTTGCGACAATATTCACAGGCTTCTGGTGGGAGATGTGGAATTTTTATTCGCTTCCGAAATGGTTCTACACTATTCCTTATGTGGGTTTTCATAAAGTATTTGAGATGCCTATTTTGGGATATTTAGGTTATCCTTTTTTTGGGCTTGAAATACTATCTTTTACTTATTTTGTAGTAAGTGCCTCAAATATTTTAGCTAGAAAAGCAAAGCTTCATTTTTCAATCAATTTCAATTTGTAATTTTAAGCTTCACCTTTTCTTCATTATTAGTAGAATTTGTCAAAAGGTCTTAAATTCCACAAAATCTTGAAAATTACCATCTAGATTTTTTTAAAAATTTATGTTACAAAATTAGAAGTAGTATTTGCTGACTGCAAACAGAGGCAATCCGAAAGGATTGCCTATTTTTTTTAAAATGGATTATTCAAAGGTTTTATTTGAAAAAATAAGGCGCCGCCGAGCAAGGGTTGGGATAATAGGAATTGGCTACGTTGGAGATGCTTTGGGAAAAGGCGCAAGAGGTGCTGGATTTGATGTGTTAGGCCTTACCCGCGACCCTGAAAAAGCAAAAAGGATAAATAGCGATAAAAGTTTCGGATACTCTGCCACATCTAATATCGAGGATCTAAAGCGCTGCGATATAGTATGCATATGTGTCCCAACCCCTATTAAAAACGACAAAACCCCAGACCTTGATCCCTTAGTAAGCTCGCTTGCTAAAACTAGCAAAATCTTAACGCCTGCAACTTTAGTCATTATTGAGTCAACAGTTGCAGCAGGAACCACCCGAAATATCGTACTTCCCATCCTTAAAATGTCAGGACTTTCCGAAGAAAAAGACTTTTACCTTTCATTTTCTCCCGAAAGAGTTGATCCAGGGAACTTAAATTACGGAATAAATAACACCCCAAAAGTTGTATCAGGCCTTAGCATTACTTCAAAAAATTTGACACATCTTTTTTACAGCTCATTTATTGAGAGTGTAGTAAGCGTTTCAAGTCTTGAAACAGCTGAGATGTCAAAACTTTTGGAAAATGCATACAGGTTCATAAACATAAGCTTTATGAATGAGCTTTTGGACTATGCCAACAGTCTAGGTGTAAATCTTTGGGAAGTAATTGAGGCAGCATCATCAAAACCTTTTGGATTTATGCCGCATTATCCAGGGCCTGGAATCGGCGGACACTGCATTCCCGTTGATCCGTACTATTTACTTGATGATGCAAAAAAAAGAGGGATAGAGCTTGGAATTTTGGAAAGAGCAGGGTTTGTTAATGATTTACAGCCTAGAAAAGTTGTTGAGAAAACGATCGAGGTTCTTAAAAAAACAAATGGCGTGAAAAACAGCCACTCAGCGCTTCTTGTTGGAATATCATACAAAGAAGACACTCCGGATAACAGAGAATCTCCGTCTCTTATTATTTGGAGTCTTCTCAAAGAAAATAAGATTAAGGTAGATTACCATGACCCTTATTTCCCGGCATATAACGGAGCGAGATCAATTGATCTTTCCAGTCCGACCATAAACAAAAAAGACATAATTGTTCTGACAACTCCTCACTCAACAATTGATTACGAAAGAATTATTTCTCTAGGAAAACCAATAATTGATACTAAAAACGCACTTAAAAATTATTCCTATCCCCATATTTATCGCATATGAAAACTATACTTGTAACAGGTGGTGCAGGGCTGATTGGTGAAGCTCTTTGCAAAAGACTGCTTGACGGGGGCAACAGAGTTATTTGTGTTGATAATTTCATCACATCAAGCAAGGCAAATATTAAAGATCTTTCCAAAAACCCAAACTTTGTACTGATTGAGGATGATATTACAAACAATATTTCAGAGCTTCTTGATAAAAAAAGAATCAAAGTTAGTGAAATTTACCATTTAGCATGTCCGACAGGTGTTCCAAACATAGCAAAAATGCCTTTTGAAATGCTAAGAACATCATCAATTGGAACCGAGAAAATCCTTAATATTGCGCTGAAACATAAAGCCCAGTTTTTATTTACAAGCTCATCTGAAATTTACGGAGACCCTCTTGTTTTCCCTCAAAAAGAAGATTACGCGGGAAACGCTGATCCTGTTGGACCAAGGAGTCCTTATGAAGAAGGAAAGCGGTATGCCGAAAGCTTAATTTTGTCATACGTCAGGAAATTCTCACTTGATGCCAAGATTGTCCGGCTTTTCAATACATATGGTCCCAAGAAATATGAAGATTTACGCGTCACAACAAAGTTTTTGAAGTTTGCTAAAGCTAATAAACCGATTCCGGTAGACGGAGACGGATCCCAAAAAAGGACATTCTGTTATGTTGATGATTTGGTGGAGGCTCTAATACTTATTATGAAAAAAGGAAAAAGGGGAGAGGTATATAATGCGGGTTCAGATACGCAAGTTTCAATTCTAGAACTCGCAAATCTTGTAAAGTTCGCGACCAACTCCAAGAGTTCTATAAAGTTTGTAAAACGCCCAGCCCATGATCACCAAGCAAGACTACCGGACCTGACTAAATTAAAATCACTTGGTTGGCGCCAAAACATCGGAATCTACGAGGGGCTGAAGAAAACAGCTATATAATAAGTTCTGCAGGTGTGGTTGATAAATCTCCCTTTTGGGCGTATGGAACTAATCTTTTAATCTCTTCATTAGTATGAATTAGCTCGGTTCCAGGCCTGCTTTTTAGCCCATATGCCCAGAAATTTATATTTCTACCGTGTTCAGACCTTAACCTTTCCTGATAGAGTTTTGCATAAAAAGGATGCCTTATAAAATCAGGAATATGGGCAACAAGCGCAACATTTTCTATAGAATTAAGAGGGCTTGACGGGTTTATCAATTCCTGATAAAAGCTACTATACTGATCGCCTGTATGCCTGATTGCATGAATTTTATCAGTTTCTCTTACTTCATCTATTATTAATACTTTTTCCTGTGGGAGTTTGCATTTCTCCGATCTCAATACTTCCCGAATAACTTTATTTTCAATTGGAATTCCGTTATAAACAAAAAATGGGCCAAACCATTCAACATCCTCTTTTGATACGTAGTAACCCTTTTTGTTAGGATCGATTTCTAAGTCTCTCATATTTGAAGCAGTTACCTCCCTAACCACTGCAACACCGGCTCTTATTCTATCTCTGTCCATCCACCTCATGTATTCAGCCTGGTTTGGTTTTAATTTATCGTAGTAAGTTCCGGGGCCTGAGAATACCAAAACTGCCTGAATTTCTGAAGGATAGATCCGTTCATGGGCTAATGCAACTTCCCAGAGCTGATTTACAACATTTGTTGCGGCAGCCTCCATATTCTCTTTCATATCTAGAAGGGGATTATAACAAAATAAATTATTAATACAAGGTTTATATTGATTTAATAGGCTATTCATTCTATAATCGCAGTTCTATGAAACCTATTTCTCCTTTTGGTCTTCCCTTTGGAATAAGCATCACTTTTTGGACAATTATTGGAATCTTAAGATTTATTACTGGAAAAATTACCACGAAAAAGAAAAGATTATACCGCCGTCGCTTTAAACCAAGCGACATTGCAGTTGTAATACCGGCTCATGATGAAGAGGTAATTATCAGAAAATGTATCCAAGCAGCTAAAAAATCTGTGAGAGCTTCTCAAATCTATGTTGCTTCGGACGGATCAAAGGACAAAACCTATCGGAGAGCACGCATGGAGGAATGTCATGTCTCAAAACTTAACCCCGGACGCGGTAAAGCAAGGGCTCTTAAATATCTTTTTCAGAGATATAAACTTTTTGAACGATATAAATTAATTTTTATAATCGACGCGGACACTAGAATGGATAAGAATTGCCTCAAACATGCTCTGCCTTTGTTCAACGATAAGGATATAAAAGTAGTTTTTGCCAGCTCGCAAATAAAATGGCCGAAGCACATAAGGCCAAGGCTTCATTATTATTTTTGGGCCTATAGGGACAGACTTAATAGGCTCCTTCAATATTGTTTTGTTTATGGTCAGACCTGGAAATTTACCAATGTAAACTATGTAGTTCCAGGCTTTGCCACAATCTACAGGTCCGATGCATTAGAAAATCTTGAAATTGACACTCCCGGGCTTTTGATTGAGGATTTTAATCTAGCCTTTCAAATCCATAAAAGAAAAATTGGAAAACTCGGTTATGAACCAAGAATGATAGGCTGGGATCAGTATCCTTCAAACCTTCCGGACTATTGGAAACAGGTAAGGAGATGGAATATCGGCTTTTTTCAAACTGTCAGAATCAACGGAATATGGCCGTCTTTTTTTTGGATCGCGCTTGGTGTTTTTTCATTTGAAATTCTAATGAATTCAATTTTTTTCATCCTTCTACCGCTCATAATATTAACGATCGCTTCAACGTTTTTCTCAATTGGCCCTTTCGAAAAAATTACAAATTTTTATCAGTCTCTGCCTTTTTATGAAAGCTACAGCATATTTGACCTTTTTATCGGCGTATTTCTTATTGACTACACTATAACTGTAATAATTGGTCTTTGGAATAAAAAACCGCAGTTCATTTTCTATGGACTTTTTTTCTTTTTTATGCACTACATAACTTCTCTTATACTTCTATCATCAATTATTCCGGGGTTCTTTGGAAAATCAAAAGGTAGATGGGTTTCTCCAAAACGACAGGCTTGACGCTCTTAATTAGGTTGCAATTTAACCAAAAATGGGTTTTTTATACTGGAGTAAACCTATTGCTGTAGCGGTCGTAGTAGCCTGAACCTGTCCGTCTTTGACCATTTGCCAAGCTTCTTGAAGCGAGAGTTTTACAATATTTTCCACTCCTTCTAAGTCTCCCGCATTAATCCTTGCCGCAATTACTTTTTCTTTTACTCTCATGCGACTGGTAACTTCTTCAAAATCAGCTAATTTACATAGCTGTTTGGCGTTTATATCAACACCAAAAATATTCCCCGCAGCTCTCTGTGCAGCTTGCGCATAAGTATCGTCATCGCCAACAGATTCTCCTGCCATTACAGGCCAATTAATATTGTAGGGATAATTAGGCAGTAATCCTAGATATATATTACTATCCTCGTCTATGGGGATTATCCTAACATGATCAGGCTGATTTATCCAAAATTGATCTTTAGTATTTCCTTCAATAGTAACGGTGTCATGAATAAGCTGCACACGCTGCGTTTCATCATCTCTTTCTCTTAGAATCTCACGGCTCACAAGTGAATAAGGTAAGTGTGGAGGAAATTGCAGCCTAGACTCCTGTGAAGCAGTGGATTTCCAAGCCGGTGCTCTAAAATGAAGAACCCAACCCTGTGGTGGAAAGATTTGTTTCATATGGCTTGAAAAATCCAATCCGCGTTCTTGAGCAATTCGATCTAAAGTCAGAAGTACTCCAAGAACAACGCTTCCCGTGTTGATCCTTTGCTCGTAAGGCAACTCATCATTAACCACTCTATCCAGAGCCTCATCAAAAGATACGTTTCTTAATCTAATAGTCGCGGTTGTCTCCGGATCCTGTTCACCAATCCTTGCTACCAGCCCGGAAGATAAAAATGTTTTATTATCTGTGTTAGCTGCACTTGTCTGATATCTCACGGCCTCAGTTATTGAATCTGGAACAAACTCTATTCCAGTCTCCCCCTTAACTATCATAAGGGCTGCTTCTTGTGGATCGTCAAGCTTTATTACTCCGCCCGGAGCTTCTAGTTTTGGTCCTGCCACGTAAGTATCTTCCTCAATTAAAACAAACCCATCTTCGGTATAAGGAAAAGTCATTGTAGCCATCTGTGGAAAAGTTGTTACTAGTCGCACTTCTTCCCTACCATCAGGCCCTATTATCCTATGCTCTCCAAAATCCATTGAAAATTTACTATGAAACGGAGGAGTTTGTATTTCTAAAACTTCATATGGACTTGCCACTGCATCTATAGCTTCTTTTGGATCTCCATGTGGTCTTCCTCTTAAATCTTCTGCTGACATTGTGAAGGATATTCTACAAATAAAAATAAACAAAGTCAATGGGTTTAGCCCGAAACGACAGGCTTGACAATTATCTTTTCCCAAACTAAAATCAGGCCCTAATGAAAAAAAGTGTGCTTGCAATTGGCGGACATCCTGATGATATGGAACAATTTGCAGGCGGAACATTGCTTCTTTTAAAACAAGCGGGATATGCGGTTACAATTGCGGCCCTGACTGACGGAGCTTGTGGCTCAAAAACTGAAACAGCCGAAGAAATAGTTGCAATACGGCTTGAGGAGGCCCAGAAAGCGGCTGAAAAAATTGGTGCAAAATATATTAATTTAGGTATTCGCGATGGAAGCATAGAATACAGCCTTGAAAACGTTAGAAAGATAGCGGGACTAATCCGGGATGTTAATCCACAAATCATAATAACTCATCCTTCAAAAGAAGACTACATGACAGATCATTGGCATACAGGAGCACTGGTTAATTGGGCCATTCCCGAAGCTGGGCATAAAAATTTTGACGCTGATACAGATGTGCCTTCAATTACTCCACAACCTTACCTATATCACACAGATCCGCAAAGTCTTGTTGGATCAGCTGGGCAAATTGTGCAAGTCAATACAATTGTTGACATATCGGACGTAATTGAACAAAAATTGGCCACTTTTGCAACACACGAAAGTCAAATGGGATTTTTAGCGCATAGAAAAAAGGGTAATGCTGTTGAAAAAACCAGGCGCTGGGCTATTACAAGAGGCGAACAGGTGCGGGTTGAATACGGAGAGGGATTTAATCAAGAACTTTTAGCTGAATACCCAAGAAGAAATATATTAATTGAGATGCTTCCTGGTAGGGTTTATACAATTTAATTTTTGCGGTACTTTTTAATTACGTCCCAAACTTTCGGGTCTTCGCCGCCGAGCCTCCAGAAAGTAATTCCAGCCAAATTAAATTTTTTTGCAAGTTTTATTTTCTCTTCAACGCTTCGCCCGTCTTCAAACCAAACTTCATGATCCCCGCCATAACTAAAGTGCGGAGATTTTGCATTTTCATCCCACTCCGCTATAACCCCTTCTTTTAAGAGCAAATTAGAAATATCCTGAAAAGTTAATCCTTCTGCATCTTCTTCTGAATTCTTATCCCAATCGTATCCATACAAAGGTATTCCTAGATATAATTTTGAGTTGGGAATATCTTGATTTTTTGCGTACGATAATATTTGAGAAACCCAGTCTATAGATGCAATTGGGCCTGAATCTTCTTCATCGGTATATTGTCCATATGCCATTATGTAAATCCTGTCTGCATATTTTGCAATTTCTTCCCAGTCCTGATAAGCATATTTTCTTTGAGCTGAAAAATTTTCTTTTGGGTGAAGCGCCACTTCAACATATTTTCCGTCTTCCCCAAGTTCTTCTGACAGTTTCTTTATAAAATCAGAGAATTTCTGTTCCTGGGAGGAATCAACGCTTTCGTAATCAATCGTAATGCCATCAAAGCTCTTGTCTTCTAATAATTTTTTTATATCATTAATATGATTTGATATTGATTCTTCATCTTTTATTACATTTTCGACTCTTGTTGAATCAAAATCACCGAACTCTCCAAGATTTGTAAGCACTGCACTCACCTTTATATCATTTTGATGCGCAAATTCTATTAGAGATTCGTCTTCATTAGCGTACTCATACTTATTTATTTTTCCATTTTCGTCTATGTAATACCAAAATACACTAACAATATCTATTAAATCAGTATTTTCCTTGAAAGATCTTATTGCATTTTCCTGATCCCAATATGGAATTGCAGCCCTAACCACCATAGATTTATTTATCGGGGTTTGAATTTCAGGAGGGCTGCTTGTTAAATTACTTTGAGGTTCAGTTTTTTGATTTAAATAATAAGTAAATACCAAAAATATAATTTCTACTGCTATTATAATAAAAAGTAAAAAAGAAACATGTTTAAACTTCATCCATTTAAAATTTTTATTGCGCCTTCCCGCGAAACGTTCATCAGAAGATCAATAATAGATAAATTAGGGATAAATTCCTGCTGTTTCGTAAAAAGTTGAGGATACTCACTACATTTCCAATCCTGAACTGTTATTTTTATTCCGTTTTTTTCAAAAACCCCGTGATCAATATACGCAGTTGCCCCTGTTCCTCCGCAGTAATCCTCGTCTCCCCCAAATTCACGACAAAGCTTCACAATTTTTTCATTGGGCGAGAGGGAGTCAAACTTCTTAAAATCTTTAACCGAGTCTGCCTCGATTGCTTTTTTTATTGATGTAAGGCGGAAAGAATCCTGCTTTTCTAAAAGTAAATTAATGTTTTCAACCTTGAGATCATCAATTTTATTCAATTTTTTTCCCAGAAGATATAAAATAGGCCAGGATATTGTTGCTAAATTAAGAGAATCAAGAGTATCAAATTTATTTGACAGAATAAGCTCTAAGTCTTTATATATATCATTAAAGTTCGGAGACTTCGAGTAATTAATCTGAATTGTCTTGAGATGATCTTCGGCCCAAGTAAAATTATAAGAGATTGCTGTTTTATAAATTGGGATAAAACCCTCATGTTTGGTGGGAACATTGAGAAGGTATATCCCTGACGGAGTTTTTATAGGTGTGTGGGCTTGATAGGATTTGTCTGTCTTCCCGTCAGGGTATTTGTGTTTTCTCAAAAACTGCGCGTCATCGCGGGAAACAAAAATATCGGCGTTTAAAATTCTTGCAAAATAGTGAAGTCTTGGGAAATATTGTGGCTGAATTCCTGAATATCTCATTATTTTAAAACCCCTCTATATAAATAAAATCCTTCGGCAAAATCATTTAAGCTTTCAGCACCCCGAAGTGTTGCGAGAGAAGTAAGAGTTTTCTCAGACCTTGAGCTTGGAAATTCCCGCCATTGGGATTTATACAGTTTTAACGCCTCAATCTTTTTATCCCATTCGTTTTTTGTCAGGGGAAGAAAACAGTTTTTTGGAGATTCAGGCTTTGTTGACCAGAAATCTGCAGGAAACTCATATGAGATTGCTGTTGGGACAAAATGTTTTTCTTTTGATGATGTTCTAAGACAAGCGTGGGTTGCTTTCGCAGCTATAACGTGGTCTTGATTGTAGGAGTTGACGCTTGGGAAGGCAACTATTGTAGGTTTAACTTTCTCAATCGATATCGGACTATCCCTCTCAATCATGTCTATTAGAGCCTTTTGTCCCAACAGATCAAGTCTTAAGTGAAACTTATTTCCTTCAAATGCAATGTGATATCTGTCGTAATCTAAGAATTTGGCAACGCGCTCAATTTCTAAATTCCTTTCATTTGCACTGGATGGGCCGGATTTTGAAAAATCGTTTGTGTCACCATTTGTTAAAAAAATTACATAGACTTTGCCGCCGTTTTCTTTTATTTTTTGAATCAGACCTCCGCATCCTATGATTTCATCATCAGGATGTGGAGCAATTACTAATAAACGTTCTCTTGATAGGGTAATCACAGAATTTGAGGCAGAATCTGAAAATAATAACACACAAGCATTATCCTTTTCAAGAAAGAATATATGAATTAGTAATTTGAGGTTAATTTTAGTAAAATACACTTAATTGCCGGATCATCCTTGCCCCGCACCTTTAACATTGCGAGATCGTCTAATGGTAGGACAACGGACTCTGAATCCGTTTATCTACGTTCGAATCGTAGTCTCGCAGCAGAGAAAAGGTGCGGGGTAAAGTAGGATAGCGGACTCTGAATCCGTTCATCTTGGTTCGAATCCAAGTCCGGCAGCTGTTCGACTGCGCTCACAGCTATAGCAGGAGAACATCCCGAGCGAATGAAATGAGTCGAAAGATGACTTTTACTGTTTATATTCTCCGCACCTCTTCAAATACATTATATATTGGTCAGACGAATAATTTAAAAAAGAGGATGCTCGAACATAAAAAGAAAAGCTTAAAATCTGCAAGGTATATTCGTTATTTCAATTCCTTTGAACTTATTTATAGTGAAACGCTCTCTTCTCGTTCGGAAGCGATGAAAAGAGAATGGGAATTGAAGCAGTGGTCTCG
>MFOV01000005.1:0-139 GCA_001782515.1 Candidatus Levybacteria bacterium RIFCSPLOWO2_01_FULL_39_10
CCCTTAAGTGGGGAAACGAGCGCAACCCCCGCCAAATGTTAAATAATCATTTGGGACTATCCCGCGTTTTACGCGGGGGGGAAGGAGGGGAAGACGTCAAGTCAGCACGGCCCTTATACCCTGGGCTACACACACACTA
>MFOV01000005.1:189-1404 GCA_001782515.1 Candidatus Levybacteria bacterium RIFCSPLOWO2_01_FULL_39_10
AAAATTTCGCCTCAGTTCAGATTGGAGTCTGAAACTCGACTCCATGAAGCCGGAATAGGTAGTAATCGCAGATCAGCAAGCTGCGGTGAATACGTTCTCGGGTCTTGTACACACCGCCCGTCAAGGCAGCAAAGTCGATGGTAGACGAACCTCGCTTTTAGCATGGGAGTCTAAAATTGGCGATGAAGCTTAAGTCGTAACAAGGTATCCCTACCCGAAGGTGGGGATGGATCACCTCCTTTCTAAAGACAAAGATTCGCACGGACAAAAACGGATTTACACGGATTATCCGCGTTTATCAGTTTTAAATCAGCGAAAATCATTTTGTCGTAGATTGAGAGAAGAAAGCTAAGCCCCTTTTGCCTTTGGCAAAAGTGGAATTTCTAATTTCAAATTTCTAATTTCTAAATTAGATTGAGACGAGAAATTTTGCGATAAACTTTAAGGTCACAAGTTTGGAAATGAGCTTGGTTTTTCTCGCTATCAGCCAAAGGCTGATCGTCCTCTGGACGATACTTAGAGAAAAATGAAACATCCATTGTCCTACCACTATTCAAACGCTTAACAAAATTAATCCCACCCTTTCTGAGAAAGAGTGGGATTTTTTGGTGGATTAGGACAATACCGTAGTTATTATTTCCTGTGTGATTTTAATAGTTTGCGCCGCACCCTTTTTGCTTGGATTTACTTCTGCAACGTCGAGTGTTAAGGATTTTGCTCGTTTTATTATTTCCAAAATATCAAATATTTCCTTTTTCTCAAATCCTTTTTGTGAGGGGGTGGTGGTTGCCGAAACAATCTCTTTTTTAAAAACATCAACATCAAAGCTTATATGAATATGGTTGAATTTATTAACAAACTCTTCAACTATTTTCAGTGATTTTTCTCTGCTATTTTTCATATCATCACTTTCTATGACTTTAAATTTATTTTTCCGGACAAACTCCCGCTCATCTTCATCAAATTCCACGTCTCCTATAAAAAGAAGATTTTTTGTAGGCATTTTTTTAGGCACAAGATGGTCAAATCTCTCCAGATCAAAATTATCAAATAAAATCCGAAGATACATTCCGTGTAGATTTTTGCTGGGACTGGATTCATAAGAGTTTATGTCCCCGTGTGAATCAAAGTGAATAATTCCAAAACCCGTTCCGTGTTTTTTAAGGTCATACAAGAGAGACGGGAAAGTTACAAAGTGATCACAGCCTACAACAA
>MFOV01000005.1:1416-9466 GCA_001782515.1 Candidatus Levybacteria bacterium RIFCSPLOWO2_01_FULL_39_10
TATCCATATACATTTTGAAATGGATCGTTTGAGTAAGCACCGAGTTGTAATAATTCTCGGAAATAAATTTTTCAGGGATTGAAAACTGGAAATCCGACAAAGAGTAGTTTTTAAATTTTTTCAGAAAATCTTTGGTAAGTATAAAATCCGGCGCATCTTCAACGCCGTGTGCAGTGCTTTTTTGGCCGTAAGGATAATTATTTACGCCAATTCTGCAGTAAGTTTTAAAAAAATGAGGATTTCGCATCCAAATTTAGACCCTGAAGATTATAAAAGAAATTATGTAAGCGGACAATATATCAAATTGTTGGAATTCTCACATTAAACTTTAAATCAGCTTCATGTTTTGGTATACTTAAGCCTAATAAGGCGCGGTGGCGAAGTGGTTAACGCAGCTGTTTGTCCCAGCACTATCTTTCCGATATAATCGGAGTAGAAGTGCGGGATCCCGTAGTTGTAAACCTTTTTGCTGCGGTGGTGAAGCGGCTAACACAACTGTTTGCAGAACAGATATTCGGGGGTTCGAGTCCCCTCCGCAGCTCACCAGAAAGGTAACAACTTCTGGGACAGAACAGATATTCGTCGGTTCGAATCCGATCCGCGCCTCTGCAAAACTTCGGGAGGATAAATTATGACAGGACCAGAATCAAGACCGGGACTGATTGAAAGAGGAGCAAACATCAGCAAAAAATTGATGTTTTTACCATTGTGGGAGGAGCTGCAATTGCGAATGCTCCGCTGATAATATTTGGGGCACTTAGTTATTTTGCAGGGGATTATATTGAGGATGAGATGAAAAAAAGAAGAACCGGGGAATAACGGGATGGATAAGGAAAAAGAGAATAGTTTCCAAGAGCACGATTCGGGGTATTCAGAAAAACAAATGGATTTGGACGCCGAGATTGCAACAGGCGAATGGGAAAGTCTTAAAAAGTATAAAACATACCAAAAAAGATCAAGACAGTGGAAGATTATTGCAACTTATCAGGCAGTAAACAATAGACTAAATCAATTGGTAAGACTTTATTATGAGCTTCTAAAAGACAAGCCAAAAGATGCTGAGAAACTCCTAAAGGAACTTCGACGCCTCAGACTTATTCAGGAATTTCTGCTTCAATGTATGGTTTGGGAGCCAAAAGGAGAGCTCAAACGCGACATGGTGCCAAAAGAAATCTGGGAACTGATTGAGTAGTTTTTAGTTTTCAATTTGAAATTAACTAATGAATCGATTTGAGCCAATTTTAGATTATTGACAGAAAAGAACCGGCAAGTGTTATACTGATTTCCTATGCCTAAAATTATTGCTGTACAGGTTGCTACAAAAAAAGATATTCAATTACTCAGGAACGATTCTAAAAAATCAGAAAAGGCAATTCGCGCTGAGGTTTTAAAGGTCGAGGAAAGAGTTGAAAATTTGGATGAAGGTCAAAAGAAGCTTCATAATGGTCAGATTGGGTTGGAAAAAAGATTGGGTGATAAGATTGATAATTTGACAAATATTGTTTTGGATTTTATTAGTAGAGTTAAAACTTTGGAAGATGAAAATGCTCTAGGAGTTGAGCAATATGGAGATCATGAGAAGAGAATTTCAAAACTAGAAGCATCTACTCATTCTTCGTAAGTACCAACAGCTTCAGAGATATGTTTGAAAACGTCTTTTCTTAGAAGAAGAGGAAGGTCTTTATTTATTTCTGCAACCAAAAAAGGACCTTCGAAGATTAAACCTGTAATGAGCTGTACAAGTGAAGCACCGAGTTTTATTTTTGTGTAAGCGTCCTCTGCCGAAAAAACCCCTCCGCAGCCTATGATTGTGAGTTTATTTCCGTACATTCGATAGGCGAGCCCTATTAGTTCATTTGATCTTTTCCAAGTAGGTTTGCCTGAAAAATTTCCGACTTTCCATTTTTTGAGTTCATCTTTGACAAATGCCTTGTCATTTCTATTTTTCTGAAGATTGCCGATTATTACTCCCGCGACTCTATGTCGCACAATAATATCCAGAAGTTTCATTGTTTGATTATTTGAAAGCTCAATCGGCATTTTTATAAATATTGGTTTGTTTAGTTTTAATTTATCGGTTTCGTTAAGTAAATCGTTCAAATATTCGGGTTTATAAAAAGTCACATTTCCAAAAAGATTGGGACAGGAAATATTAAGTTCGTAATATGAGTTTGAAACATTTGAGTTTTCAAAAATTTTAAGAGCTGAGACTATATCTAAAATTGCATCTTTCTGTGTGTTTATCTGGGGGATATTAGACTTGCCAATGCTTATCCCAAGAGGAATTGAAAATTTCTGGTTTGAAAGTTTTTCAGCTGTTGCCAGTGCGCCGCGGTTTTTAAATCCTTTATAAACCATAAGAGAGCGAGATTTCGGAAGCCTTCCAAGTCTAGGTTTGGGATTGCCAGCATAGGGATAATTAGTGATTGTTCCAACGCTATTAAACCCAAATCCAAGCGAGGGCAAGACTTTTACAACTTTTGCCTCGTAATCAAAACCAGCAGCAAGCCCAATTGGGCTTTTAAATTCAATACCTGCTATTTCTTGCTTAAGAACTTTTGATTTTGATGAAAACATTTTGGAAATGATTGCGTTTAATTCTGAAACTTCTCCGAGCACCTCCCCCAAACCTGTTACAAAATTATGCACAGCCTCGGGGTCAAATAGAAAAAAAATGGGTCTTGCTAGTTTTTTGTAGGCATAGCTAAGAGTTACAATTAACATGGCTTTATATTTTAAACCTAAACAATGTTTAAGACAATAGAATCCTTGCCTCTGCCTTCCACAACGGGTATAATTGGAAAGTATTTTGGGCGCGTAGCTCAGTCGGTTAGACCTGCCCGCCACCGCTTTGCGAAGGCAATTGCAGGCGGGGCGTTACACTGACCTGCGCTTCGCCGATTTTAACGAGCCAGGGTCGGTAGTTCACTGGCAGAACGCTTCTCTGATAAAGAAGAGGTAGATGGTTCGATTCCATCCCGACCCACAATCGGCTTCGGCCCGCTTCGCCTAAGCTTAAGCGAGGCGAGCAAGGCGAGTAATGTAAAGGTCCTTGGTTCGACTCCAAGTGCGCCCACAATTTCAAAAAACATAAATGGATACAGGAAAAGAAGAAGCTCCAAAATCTGAGGACAAAACACCAAGGCCTTTGAGCGATGATGAGATAAAAGAAGCTCAACAGGAGGCACTGGTTCTTCTTGCTAAAAGATTTACAGGAACTCCACTGGGAATAGTATTCTTACAGGATGACTTTGCTGGAGAAAGAGTATTTAACTCGGGTATGGGTAGAAATTATAGAGCTACAAGAACAGAAGATAGATACGGAGATGAAATTATAGTTCAAGCTACTATAAAGGGCTCCGATCATAGCAAAGGTGATTTTTTAGGAGATGAAATTAGAATAAGAAGGCCATCACCGCTTGGACATACACTGCTTTTTGAACATGTAATTCACGAAAAGGGCGGAATAAGACGAACTGCGGAAGCTAATACCGATATAAATCGCGATAGCGGTATTGAAGTTTTAAGACACCTTCCTAAATTAAGATAATTTAAGCGTCTTTTGGGTTTTGATCTGTATCATTTACAACCTCATCATTTGTTGGTAAGATTATTTTCTATGTCAGATCAAGGAGAAATTTTTTTTACTTCAGTTGGGTGTATGGACGGAAGAGTGCAGGAGCCTATTGCAATGTTTGGCCGGTCAAAATTCGGTGCAGAGTTTCCGGACACAGTAACTGAGGCAGGTTTGGTTGGAAAAATCGCGACAGATGAAGTCGATCAAACACTTCTTAACTCTCTTAAGTTTAAAATTGTAGATGTTTCGGCTGATATGCATCAGTCAAAAGGAATAATTGTCCACGGGCATCAAGATTGCGCAGGAAATCCAGTCGAGGACGAAACACACAGGCAGCAAACAAAAAAAGCAGCAAAACTGATTAAAAGTTTAGTCGGAGATATTCCCATAATTCCTGTTTTTGTAGTTAAAAAAGACCTGAAGTGGGAAGCAGTAGAACTTTAAATTAAATAGGGTCAGTTACTGCGGAAGTTCACTGACTACTGCTGAGATTGTTTCCTTAAGAACCGACTGATCAAAATCCTCTGCAGAAACTAGGGTTTGCGGCAAGAAATTAATATAAGTTTGTCCATCCCCCTCTTTTGAGAAGGAAACAACAGCAACTGTTCCTTCGCCCTTAACACTAGTTTGCCCTAGTTTTATCCCGAGAACATAGGTAACTCTTCCGGCCTCCTCGTCAACCTCTTTTATTATAATTTGCGGATCGTCAAAAAATTCGCCGTTTCTTATATCAACATTTGATAAAACTTCAGGATCAAACTCAAGTTCAATTTGTGCACCTGTCACAAGATTTTCATTTGTTTTGATATTTATATCCGTTTCAAACACCCCTGAAGTGGTTGACACTCTCACCTCATCAGAAATCGAGAGCGATGTATGGGCAATATCTTTTTGAATCTCGCCAGATCCTGGAGTAGGAGAACTTTTTCGAATATTTAAACTAAGCGTGAGAAGAACCCCCGTGAGAACTACAAGAACCGCGATAAGAAACGGAGTTTTATTAAGACTTTTAGCCTTTTCTTTTAAATTCTCAGAGTCTTTGTTTTTTTCAACTTCCTTTTCCATAATTTAATTTTATCACTTTAATTGGCTTTACTGCGGAAGAGGAATCCCCGGTTGATTGGCAAGTTCTTTAAGCCACAGGGTATAATCATCTTCATCAACAAGTCCGTCATCATTTAAATCAGACCACGTCTTATAGTTAGGGTTCTGATCGCAGGCAGAAACACTTTGTGCATAAATAGAACATGAAATCAAAACATTATAATCCATAAGGTCTATGCTGTTTTCTGATTGATCCACTTTATTAATATCTCCTGCAATTAAATTAAAATTGGCGCTGGCAAGCCGTTTAATTTTCCCTGCTGCAATTGAGGTGGATCCGGGAAACTGTGTCCTGAGATACTGCGGACCCTCAACATAAACATTGTAAACTCCTGTTTGGAAATTCTGGGGAAGGGCAAAACTTCCTGAAAACTTTTCAGAACTTGATGAGTAAGAAAAAGTATACTCAGACGAAACAACAGGATTGTTATTTGACGCATCATAAACACTTACAAGATAAGTTCTATTTGAGTGAAGCGGATTTTTATTTCCGCCAAGAGGGATTCTGGGAGTTGTTCCTATTCCGTCAGCTCCAAATGTGAGCGAGAGAAAAGTGGCGGCAGGGGTGTTTGTTGGAGTAGGAGTCGGAGGAGTAGTAGGACTTGGGCTTGGGGTCAGAGTTGGAGTAAGAGTCGGTGTTGGTGTGTCTGTTGGAGAAGGAGCGGGAGGATTATCAACAACATATTTGACGTTTTGCGTCAGCTGGGAGCTTCCGTCTTTTTGGGCAATCACTGTTATTGTTTTTGGGCCGTCAATCTCATCAAAAGGCGGAGTCACTCTCAAATTTGTAGTTCCTGCATCTCCCGGATTAAGAGTAAGGACCGTTTCTTCAAGAGAAATATCCCAAAGAGGATTATTAAAGCTTATTGCATCAAGGTTTATGTCAGACGCGGAGCAGGCGCTTGAGTCATTATTGGTTACTTTAACAATAAATACTTTTTCCTCTCCTGCCTCACCAACAATTGTGTCGGGCGTAACCTCAAGCGTTGGTGTGTTTTGCACGCATTGGGGAGGAGGGGTTGGTGTAGGAAGAGGAGAATTGCCAAAATTATTATTTGCAAGTGTTGTGCCGTTTGTAAGACTTAGGGAATAATAAGTAAGAGGATTTGTAGGATATGTCTGTTCCCAGCCGGATTTTACAATTTGGCTGACAGTGTAGCTCCCGTCACACAAGTTTCCAAAAGTATATCCTCCGCTTGAATCAGAATTTAGCGATTTGGTAGGAGATCCAGTTTGACTAAGATTTATTGTCCAGCCGGGAAGATTTGTTTCGCTACTGTCTTTAACACCATCTTTGTTTGAATCTTCAAATACAACTCCAGAGATTGACCCCTGGGCGATCACCTGTGAGATCTCCTGATAAATAGCGTTTAGTTCATTAGTTGTGGGGCTGGCAAAATATTTTCCGCCAGTAACACTTGCAATAGTCTTAAGAAAATTCTCATTTATGTCCGTTCCAAGACCAATTGTAAAAAATACAGTTCCTGATTCACTATGCCCCAGCTCAACTTCTTCAAGCGCCTCTTCCTCTGCGAGATTTGTCCCAACCCTTGACGTTGATCCCCTTATTACATTTGCCTTACCGTCTGAGAGTAAAATAACAGCGTTTTTAATATTATTTCTTTTACTCCCTAAGATATTTTGATTTGTGCTGTAAACACCGCACTCAATACATGTATTTCCGCTTGCAGAAAGAGAGGTTACAGCATTTTTTGCCAACTGAAAATTATTGGTTAGGCTTTGATTTATAGTTGAGGTTGTTGCATATGAAACTACTCCTGCACGATTGTTTGCATCAGTTGCTAAAATATCAATAAAATTATTTGCTGCAGTTTTTGCGGCATTTATTTTTGTGACAGATCCTCCAGCACTGTCATTCATGCTTCCTGACCTGTCAATTAAAAGTACTACATCTGCCTGGGCATTTCCGCAGACCGGAGGAGCAGTCTGCGCTTTAGAGACTTTTAGACCAAAAAGTGAAATTATAAGAAAAAAAATAAGAGCGGGCGCAAATAATTTCAAAAATTTCATGATTATCTGAATAGTTTTATACTACTATAAAAACCACCTATTATCTAGTCAAATTTTTACTCTTTTAAAAAATAGATTTAAATGCTAAACTTTCAAAGATTGTTATGGTTCTTTCAGACGGAGATATTAAAAAGGCTCTTAAAGAAAAAAGGATTATCATCAAACCTCAACCTGATTTTACGCAACAGCTTGGGAGCTGTTCGATCGATCTTCGTCTCGGAAACTCCTTCAGAGTGTTTGAGCATAGTCGCCATAGCTTTATTGATCCTTCAAAAAAAGATTACAGTAATGAAATTACAAGGAGTATCAAACTTAAAAAAGGCGAAAAGTTTATAATTCAGCCGGGAGACTTTGTTTTGGCAGTTACTTTAGAAAAAGTTACAATCGCACCAAGCCTTATGGGAAGACTTGAGGGGCGATCATCGCTCGGCAGGCTTGGAATTGTAGTACATTCGACAGCCTCAATTTTTGACCCCGGTTGGGACGGAAATCCGGTTCTTGAGCTTGGAAATCTGGGAAGAATGGCAGTAGTACTTACGGTTGGAATGAGGATTTGTGCAATGACGTTTGAAGAATTAAAATCTCCGTCAGAAGTGCCGTATATCAGCAAAAAATCTGCAAAATATAAGTTTCAAAACGCGCCGATAGAAAGTAAAATACATTTAGACGATAGAAAGTAGAATATTGAAGGTAGATCTTTGAAGGTAGAAGTTGGATGATAGAGATTTCCATCTTCAATTTTCAATCTTCCAATCACTATTTTCTATCCTCTAGCATCTATCGTCAATTACTATGAAATATCACGTTGAGTTTGATTTGGATTTCAAAAGAAATAAATATCCCGGTAAGTTTATTGTTCTTGAAGGAATAGAAGCATCAGGAAAAACTACACAGGTAGCACTCCTTGGTAAAAAAATAAAGAATGCAATTCTTACAAAAAACCCGACTGACGGGCAGATCGGAACTTTCATAAGAAAACAGGTTTTGGGCGGAAAAACAGATATACCGCCTGCCTCCTATCAATATCTTTTCGCAGCGGACAGGGAAATTCAGCAGGCAGAAATTACAGAACTTCTTAAAGAAGGGAAAACAGTAATATCTGATAGGTACCTTTGGTCATCTGTTGCCTACGGGATTGCCGACAGACAGGATCTTAATTACAACAATTGGGAAAACGTTTCTCTTGTTGCCCTCTCTGCTTTATCTATGTATCACCAATTTTTATTGCCTGATTTAACTATTTATCTTGACATATCGCTTTCGGAGTCTTTAAGGAGAATAAAAGGCTCATTAAAACATACAGAGATTTATGATAATCATAAAATGAATATAAAAATT
>MFOV01000005.1:9543-9731 GCA_001782515.1 Candidatus Levybacteria bacterium RIFCSPLOWO2_01_FULL_39_10
GGAAGAAATAACAGGGGAAATATTAAACTTGATTAAAAAGATAGGGAAATAATAGTTCTCGACTTTGCTCGAACAATATATTCGGCAAGTTCTGCACCAGTATTCTTCGAGTGAGCGGAGCCACGTCTGACGCGGCGGAGCGAATCGAGAAGTAATAGGATTTATGATTTTAGGCCCAAAAATATTAT
>MFOV01000005.1:9764-10858 GCA_001782515.1 Candidatus Levybacteria bacterium RIFCSPLOWO2_01_FULL_39_10
GTTTATCCGCGCGGGAACTTTCAGATCCTGAGGGCGCTGGGTTTGATTTGCGGCTTGGGGAGGTTTTCAAAATTTCAGGCAAAGCTTTTCTTGGAGAAACACATAGAAAAACACCGGATGTTAAATCGGTTAAGGTTTACAACCCGAATAAAAAGAGTAGTATAAAAATAAAACCCGATGATTTTTATTTGGTAAAAACGATTGAAAAAATAAATTTACCTCTTTATTTATCAGCAGTAATAATTCCCAGAACCACAACTTTCCGCTCGGGACTATTTATTCGAACAGGACCAATTCAGCCGGGGTATCAGGGAGAGTTGACGTTTGGACTCAAAAACGAAGGGCCAGTTACAGTTGAAATTGAAATGGGTGCAAGATTTGTCCACATTTTATTTCATGAGGTAAAAGGCGGCGGAAGTCAATATCGCGGTCAATGGCAGGGAGGCCGGGTTACCACTCGCCGCAAAGAGCGGCAAGTGTAATACTACCAATGTCAAATACTACAAATTTCAAATAATTAAATATTGATTTATTGGTATTTATTGGTAGTATTGGTATGTATTTGAAATTATGAGCAAAGCGAATCGGCATCCCGAGTATCAATATTTAGAATTGGGTGACTATATTCTTAAAAACGGAATTGATCAAAAGGACCGCGGTACAGGAGTTGTAACAAGAAGCGTTTTTGGTATTCGCCACGTTTATGATCTTTCAGATACGTTTCCGCTTCTGACCACTAAAAAAGTTTATTGGAATGGAGTAATTCAGGAACTTTACTGGTTTCTCTCAGGTCAAACAAACATTAAATACTTGGTAGATCACAATGTCCACATCTGGGATGATTATCCGTATAAGATATACCTTGAAAAAGTTAAAAGTTCAAAGTTAAAAGGTAAAAGTTTAACAAAAGAAGAATTCATAGAAAAAATTAGGACGGATAATGCTTTTGCCCGGCAGTGGGGAGAGTTACCCCATATTTACGGAGAGATGTGGAGGGCATGGCCTACACGAAAAAAAGGAAAGACTGTGGACCAGCTACAATGGGTGATTGATGAAGTTACGGCAGATCCAAATGCACACAATTTGATTGTAAA
>MFOV01000005.1:10874-11328 GCA_001782515.1 Candidatus Levybacteria bacterium RIFCSPLOWO2_01_FULL_39_10
TATCTTTACACTATGGCGGATAAGGCCGACGCTTCCCGATTTCCGATTTGCCATAATATGTACCAGATAAGTAATCGGGACGGAAAATTAGATTTACTTCTGTATCAAAGAAGTTGTGACTTTTTCCTGGGAGTGCCGTTTAACATAGCTAGTTATTCACTTCTTTGTTTGGTGTTAGCAAAAATATTAAAACTAAAACCCGGAAAGTTTATTCATGTTTACGGAGACATACATATTTATGAAAATCATATAAATCAGGTCAAAGAAGAAATTAAAAGAAAACCGCGGCCATTTCCAAAAGTTAGCATTAAAGGGAAACTAAATAGTTTGAAGGATTTTACTCCGGAAAAAATAGTTCTGGAAGATTATAATCCGCTCCCGCCAATTAAAGCCGAGCTTACAATCGCCGGCGGTTATTACGAAAAAAAGAAAGATAAGAATGTATAACCACGCG
>MFOV01000005.1:11365-11495 GCA_001782515.1 Candidatus Levybacteria bacterium RIFCSPLOWO2_01_FULL_39_10
AAGGAGAAGATTCCGGAGTAACAGGCCCGGACGATATTGTTTATCAAGACGAATTAATTACAGCTTTTGTTGGAGGAAAATGGTGGGAAACAAACCCCGGCCATGTTCTGATAATTCCAAACAAGCACTT
>MFOV01000006.1 GCA_001782515.1 Candidatus Levybacteria bacterium RIFCSPLOWO2_01_FULL_39_10
TAGACTCCACGACGGGCGCTGCCGGCGGCGCAGGCGCCCCCGGTGTTGTTGTAGTTATGTCCTACACTGCAAGCGGAGGAGATTTGGCCGAATGGTATGAGACAAAAGGAGGCGTTGAGCCGGGAGATGTTGTCGCAGTCAGTGACGAGACACTAGAGTACCAGTCATTTGCCCTTGGGCTTCAGAGAACTTCAATTCTTGAAAAAGCAGAAAGAGGAAGCAGTATTGTAGGTGTAGTTTCCAGCATACCGTACGAAGCAATAGGAGGAGACCTTCTTGGCGCAGGTAAAGATGCCAAGCCAATAGCTCTTGCCGGGCGTGTTCCTGTAAAAGTGTCTGAAGAAAACGGAAGAATCAAAGCAGGAGACGATCTTACTCTTTCGGGAGTTTCCGGAGTTGCAATGCGCGGAACTAAAGCAGGAATAATGTTAGGTACCGCGCTTGAAGATTCAAATTGTAAGGAGGGACAAGTTTGCAAGGTTATGGTTCTTGTCAACACATCTTATTCAAACGGAATAATGGTAAAAAAAGCCTTGCAAGAACACGGGGTAGATCTTTACAGCGTACCAGAGGCTGTTGATATAGGGCGTATTATACTAACCTATCTGTTTGATGAGAAAAAAGATATAAGAGACACAACTGATGTTTCCGAAATTTATACCGACAGAATAACAGCCGGGCTTGAGATTATATCACCCCGTATGCTGACAAACACATTGATTACGGATAAGATAGAGGCGTTTGAAAAAGATATAGGGCTTAGGATCTTAAATGACGGAAAAGTGACAATTGATGTTTTTGATGATTTTGCCTCAACATCCGGCAGAAGAATATTTGAGCTGGATGATTTGGGAAATGCTATATTTTCAGGAACTGTTACAGCCGAAAAACTAAAAGCAGGCCAAATTGAGGGGCTTGAATTAAATACCGATCATCTGGATTCTTTAGAAGAGAATATCTCATTAATTAATCTGGAAATAACAAATCTTAAATCACAGATCGCAACTCTTTCAGCGGTTGCGGGAGTGTCCTCTGAGAGCGTCGAGCTTCAAATACTTGAGGAAAGTATAGCGCAAAAAGAAGAGGAGCTCGTTTTAATGGAAACCGAATCAAATTCGCAATCAGGTATTGTATCAGCCACAGGAGAAGGTGATTTTGACAGATTCGACGAGCTCACTGCAGGGAAGCTCAGAGTTACTGGATCAGGGCTTGTTGAAGGAATCCTGACCGTAATTGATACTATCATAACTGATAATTTCATAGTAAACGGGTTTTCAACATTCTTTGGAGAAGTAGTTTTCAAAGACAGCGTAAGATTTGATTCGGATGTTAAATTCAGCTCCGACAGCGCAGGCACTACTACTATAAAGCATGGTCAATCAAAAGTAAAAGTGACGTTTGAAAACGGGTATGAGGAAGTACCGGTGGTCAGTGCCAACTTACTCGCGGAAGGATCGGATGCGCAGAAACAGGCACTCCTTAGCTCGGGCTATAGCTTTGCCATAACAGACAGAAATATAAAAGGATTTACAATCCTTCTTAACAAACCGGCAGCAACGGATATAAAGATGAGCTGGGTGGCAATTCAAACACAGGCAAATTAAAAAAATTCCGTTCTTCTTTTTTTACTGGAATTTAAAAAAAATATATGCAAGAATTAAAAAGTGAGAAAAAATATTCTGCTTCTCCTGATTCCGGTAATGTTTATTTCCGGACTATTGGGCGGCTATCTTTTAGCAAAGCAGCTGGCAAGATGCGAATATAAATTTACTTATGTAAACAAGGCATTTAATTGCGGAGTTAACCAAGTTATAAGTAAGTCAAATCTGGCCGGCTTAAGGGGAGATTTGAATCTTTTTATAGATTCAAAGAAAAAAAGCGGGGAAGTCAGCGAAGTATCTATCTATTTTAGGGATTTGCATGAGGGACCAACTTTGGGAATTAATGATGACGAACAATATTTCTCTGCAAGTCTTCTAAAGCTTCCTATTGCCCTTGTTTTTTTTAAACTAAAAGAGGAAACGCCGGACATATTAAAAAGAGAGTTGAATTTCAAAACAACTCAGGATTATAAGCCTCAAGTACAAGATTATAAACCCGCCAAGTCAATATCTCCCGGATCATCGTATACTGTTGAGGAATTGATCTTTTACTCTCTTGTGTATTCTGACAATTTATCAAATGATGTTTTGAAATCTACACTTGGTATTATCGGCAACAATAAATTAGATCTTAAAGTTTTCCGTGATCTAGGGTTAATTTTTCCAACGGATAATCAGTTATCTGATATTTCAACACGCGGATATGCTTCGATTTTCCGTATTTTATATAACGTATCTTATCTGGGCATAGAGGACTCAGATAAGCTGTTATCAATACTTTCCCAGTCAGATTTTGACCAAGGCATCTCAGCCGGTGTTCCGAAAGACGTAAAAGTAGCCAATAAATTCGGAGAAAGAGTTAATGGGGACGAAAAACAGCTCCATGACTGCGGTATTGTTTATTATCCGGATAACCCGTACCTTATTTGCATAATGACCAGAGGAGATGATTTTGCCGAGCTTGAAAGAATTATTGCAAGTATTTCAAAAATGGTTTATGAGGAAATTGATTCAAGAAGAATCAACTAAGAGAAAATTCGAAATCCGAAATCCGAAATCCGAAGGAAATTCGAATGACAGAAAATAAAAATACAAAACAATACGATCTGGAAGACCGGACCTTTGAGTTTGCCAAACGATGCCGTGATTACGTAAAGCAATTACCTAGAATAACTTCTAATATTGAATATGGAAAACAACTAATAAGATCTTCTGGTTCGCAGGCTGCTAATTATATTGAAGCAAATGAATCTTTGAGTAAAAAGGACTTTATAATGAGAGCTAAAATTTCCAGAAAAGAATCAAAAGAAAGCAGGCTTTGGCTGAATCTTACAGAGCCTCTGGAAGAAAATGAAAGAGAGAAGAAGGATTTAATTCAAGAAGCGACTGAGCTTATGAATATCTTCGGGGCAATTATAAGAAAATCTGAATAATTTTGAATATTAGAATTTTGGAAATTGTTTCGTGTTTCGGAATTCGATATTCGGATTTTTAAGGACCTTCTTGAAATTAAACCCCAAACCCCGTATTCTATAATGAAATGTTAAGATATAGACTGGCAATTAAATTTTATTCTTTAAGAAAAAAAAGGATTTTTAAAGCAGGAATAATCTTTCTGCTCTTGTTGGTATTTATCTCATCAGCTTATTTTTTCCTCCAGTACAGAAAAGGTTTAAACTCTTTTAACAGTAGCTCTTCTCAACCAGCAACCAATGAAACCCAAGAGATTCTGGAAATGGTGGGAAAACTTATGGAATTGCCTCATGAGACTCCTACAATTGCCACAGTTACCGATGTAAATAAATTAGAAGACCAGCCATTTTTTGCAAAAGCACAAAACGGGGACAAAGTTCTTATTTTCTCTGCGGCCCAGCGGGCAATTATTTATAGACCAAGTACGAATAAAGTAATTGATATTACTCCAATTCAAACAGCCCCAAGCGCATCTCCTGCACTGGAAGAAGAATCAGTTTCAACATTTACTCCAAGCCCAACCCCTTCTTTTCAGCTAAATCCTACCTCTTCAGCTCCATCTCCGACGCCTCAACTGTAACCCTAATAATAGCTTGTTTGAGCTATTAATTAGTAGATATATCTATATTGATATTTATATTTTACAAATCAATATTTGATCATGAAGCAGGAAGCAAGAAAAGTTCAGATCATTACTCAGGATAGTTCTGTTATCAGTTTTCAGTTGTCGGTTATCGGAAATTTGTCTTTCAGTTATCTGTTTATCAGTCCGGTAAACTGAAAACAGAGCAACCAAAATCCGAAAACAGAAAACCGAGAACTGATAACTGAGTTTTCCAATCTATGAATCTAATTTTAAACCTTGGTATAATACACGCTTCTTCCTTTACCTTTCGAAAGTATAAGAAGCAGACGGGACAAACCTGTGAGATCGCGGGATGCCGTAATTTGCGAAACTCCAAACATTTTCTGAACATTCCTATTTGTAATTGATGAGCCCGGTGTGTCAAGAAAACTAAGAATTGTCTTCTGACGGCTGTTAAGTTTGAAAGCAGGGGATTTTGAATCTGCAATCACCGCATCCTGAATGAGATTTTGAGCTTTAGCAAGCGCTTGTATCATTGATTTTAAGAAAAACTCAAGCCAAAGAGTCTGTGTGCCTCGCGCCATACAGTCTTTGAGATTGAACTCATATTCATCAAAGTTTTTTCTAAAATACTCGTCCAATACCAGAAGACCTCTAAAATCATAGCCTTCTTTATATAGGAATAAGTACGTTAAAAGGGAAGCTAAATCATAGTTTTTCTTATGTCTTGCCTGATCTATTACTACGAAGTGGACAAGACCTGCTTGAATCAGAGGATTCTCTTGCGAGGTTTGGAAGTATTTGAGGCTTTTATCAAGCGATTTTGTTTTCACGGCAATGTTTTCATAGGAATATCCGGTTACTTCTATTACATCTTTTAAGTTTATTTGTTTTTGACTTGAGAGATAGTTTTGAGAGATATAATCGAGCGATTTTTTGATTTTAAGAGTCAGATTTTGAGGTTTTGAGTAGTCAGTATTCTTACTTCTTGTGATACGCGAGATCTCTTCTTTTGCAAGGGGAGTATCGGTTAAAGAAAGAATCCAAAAAATTCTTTCAATTTGAGCATTCCATCGGAGTATTAGCTCAATTTTGGGATCAATTATAGACAAAAGAATGGATTGCCGAAGCTGATTAATTCTGCTGATATACTTTTGAATATTCTGAGATTGTGTGTATGAAATTTCAGTCATTTTTTAAACACTATCACACAATTTTTAAGATTTCAACCACCAATTTAAAGCTAATGAGAGTAATTTTGATAAGATTATGACTAGATAAAAATTGCTTATTTTCCCTCTTGACAAGGGAAAATTATTTATGTTCTAATAAATTAGACAGGATAAAGAAAGGATATTTTGATGTTAAGCGACATGACAACTGCTCAAATTGTTCTAATTAGCCTTGCAATTCTTATTTTGGTAGGAATTAAGTTGATTCAGGATTTTTCACAGGAGCTTGACACCGGCAAAAAACACAAAAAAGCAAGTTCATAAGTAGTTTTTCAGGGTGGGTATTTGCCCAGTGCTAAACAAAGAATAAATTTCGCGATCCCTGCAGTTTGATATTTATCTTAAGTTAGCTCGGAGCCCACTCTGTTTTTTGTTTTCCGCCAGCATTTATTAGTTGATGTATTGACACTTCGACGACAAGCCCCAATGTTTAGCATTGGGGAACCAGAGTCGCAAGCCCGAAGGGCTTGTTGCTCAGTGTCGCGCGCGAAATAAATAATCAAACTCCGATGCTTGGCATCGGAGTTACCTTCGCGCTTGACATTTTAGTTAAAAATAATCTACTCTTAAATTATATTAATATTGTATTAATAATGAGTAAGTTTTTGAGTAAATTTAAAAAAATTAAGCTAAGAAATAAAAAGATCCTCAATCTTCTTGTGATCATCTTTCTTCTTCTTCTCTTAACCTACGCTCCTTATTTTCAGGTAAATCAAGCTCATGCTGTAGTTCCTCTAACAGAAGCATCAGTCAGGCTTGATAGGGTTGGTGCAAGTGAAGTCTTTAATACAACAACAGGTTATAAAATTTTAATTGTTGCAAAGCCTGCCTCCACAGCAACTGAGGCTAGAGTTAAAATTACTTATCAGGACGATACAGATACGGGTTTTGTAATTAACGCTACAGCAACAAACCATGATACATCAACATCGGGTTTACCATCTACATATCAGGGAGAGTCTCTGATAGCATGGCCTACTATTCAGGCTGAAGCAACCTCAGTTACAGATAATGGCAATACAACTGATGTTGTATTCACTAGTGGCGACATGACAGCAGGCACGCTTTATGGTTTTTATATTACATGCAGCTCAACTACCTGTGTAACCAATCCGACAACAGGTAATGCCGGGCAAAAAACTATCACAATTACCACTCAAACTTCAGCGCCCGCAGATATTGATACGCAGTCGGTAGCAGTTGACATAACAACAACAGATGCGGATCAGGTAACAGTGACCGCAACAGTTCCGCCAACTTTTAATTTTGCACTTTCAGGAAACTCTATTGCATTGGGAACTCTTTCAACAAGCGCCCATACCAGGGGAACCATAACAATAGATGTTGATACAAATGCAAATAACGGTTATATGACATATATTCGAAGCGAAGGATCAGCAGCAACTCTTGCATCAGCCAGTACTTCCGATGCAATTTCCTCAACTGATCCTTCTACTGATGCATCAGCTGAGGATGTGGCTGCTTCTACGGGAGCTGAAGCATATGTGATTGACGTTGGTGCAACCGCAGGCTCAAACCCGTCCGGCACTTTATCTGTTGCAAACGAGTATGACGGGGGTGATGATGCTACTGCAAATTCATCATCTACCGCAGGAGGGGTGCTTGGAACTTCTGCGACTGCAAACGGCGGATTTGAGCAATTTGCCCAAAGAACCGGGGTTGTTGACAGCGATACTTTGACTCTATACGCGGTTGTAGATATTTCGCCAGTAAATAAAGCTGCAACTGACTATACTGATACTTGGGAATTAGTCGGAGCGGGAAATTTTTAAATATGATTTGCACAGATTTTTAACAGACCTGCCTTGCCGGCAGACAGGTTTCCACCGGTCTTATGACAATCCTGCTCGTAATAACGGCAGGATTTTTGGTATAATGAGAAAGAAAGCTAAAAACGAATAACGAAAAACCACAAAACCATATGTTAAAACTAAAAACTATAAAACTATTAATTCTGGTTTTTACATTTTCACTCTTCGTTTTTAGTTTGAAAGCTGTTCTTGCCCAAGAAACTCAGACTTCCGGCATAAATTTATCCCTTTCACCCACCTATATAAGCCTCACAACTGATCCGGGAAAGCCTGTTACAGGTCAATTCAGGGTAACCAATAATAATACTTCAGCTGAAGACCTTCGACTGAAATTAATTAAATTTCAGCCAGATACAGCAGGCAGAAATCCGGTGGTTGCAGACATCGGGAAGGAAGATGAATTTGCAGGCTGGATAGAATACAGCCCATCTGAATTTACACTTAATCCAAGCGAATCAAGAACAATTAGGTTTACTATTTCGCCTCCCGAGTCAGCATCACTTGGATACTATTACGGCTTTTTGGTTGGAAGAGAAAGTGAGGCAGAAGGAGTGGAAGGAGGACAGGCAAAAATCGTAGGATCGGTTGCATTGCCGATTCTTCTTGATGTCAAATCTCCAAATGCCAAAAGAGAACTTCAGATTACAGAGTTTAAGACAGATAAACTATTTTATGAATATCTGCCAACAAACTTGCAACTTTTAGTCAATAATACCGGTAACGTCCATGTAATTCCTTTTGGCAATGTATTTATTGACTCAATGTTAAATCAGGAAATTGCGGTTTTGGAAATTAATCCGGGCAGGGGAAATATAATTCCCAACAGCCTTAGACAGTTTAATGTCATTTGGGATGATGGTTTTGCAGTTACGGTTCCAAAGGAGGAAAATGGTGCAGTGGTTCTAAATGATAAAGGTGAGACAGAGTACGAAACTAAATTTGATTTTTCAAAAACGGATAAATTCAGATTCGGACGATACAGCGCAAATTTACTCATGGTATATGATAACGGAGAGCGTGACATTCCGGTTGAGGCAAAAGTATCTTTCTGGATTTTCCCCTGGAAGATAGTCGGGGGAGCAAGTTTGATTGTCATTTTAGCTCTGGTTGGAGTTGTAGCAATATTTAGGCCAGTGTTTAAAAAACTTAAAACTTAAAACTAAAAGCTAAAAACTAAAAGCCACAAACCAAAATTCAAAACCTTACCTTAATTCTTGATTCATGCTTCATAATTCATTTTTTGCTATCATCTATTTATGAGATTTAGTTTAATACCCGGAATATTGTTTGTAATTCTCCTGGTACTCCCTCAAACGGTAAGAGCTGATTCAATCAAAATTGAGCCTGCTTTTATTGAGGTTGAAATGGAATCAACTGAGTCGGCAAAAGAGTTTGTATTTACTATCACAAATAATTCGGATAAAGAATTAAGCATTGATCTTTCAGGGATTGATTTTAGGCAGAGTGACGATCCCTATGGCAACGTTAGTTTTTTAGGGAAAGAAATTAAAGATTATACATATGGATTGACCTCGTTTATAAGTTTTACCAACAACAATCTGGAGCTTAAACAGCAAGAAAAGCGTGAAATTAATGTTACTATTGCAAACAGGCAGGACCTGTCACCGGGAGGCCACTATGGGGCTGTTATTGTGAGACAAAGGCCCGGTTCATCAACAGACAATACAATTGTGACACCAGCTCTTTCTTCTTTAGTTTACCTAACCAAAAAAGGAGGGGAGCGCTATAATTTATCATTTAAAGATGTGGATTTTCCAAAAATTCCTATTGTTTTTGCCCATCCATCAACATACTTTATTCTTCTTCAAAACGACGGTAATGTGCACTTAACTCCTTACGGCAGAGCAGATATTACTGATATTTTCGGCAGGCTTATCTATAAGGGGATAATTAACGAAAATTCACTTAAAGTTCTTCCTCAGTCCAGAAAATACATTCCGGTTTATTCAAAAAAAGTTAGCACACCAGTCCCTATTTCGATAAATAAAATTAGCATTCAAGGCCGTGATTCGCTTGATAAAACTAAATTTTCATACCAAGATTACTTTTTATATATAAATCCGGTGTTCGGGACAGGAGTAATTATAGGGTTAATAATTCTTGTTTTGATCTGGCTTAAAAAGCGCAAAACTAAAAACTTAAAGCTAAAAACCACAGTTAAAAACTAATAAATTAATTATGAAGAAAAAAATTATAATTGGAGCCGTTGTTTTATTTGGGATCGCAGTCTTGGGAGTTGTTCTTTTTGAGTATCTTGAAAAGCCTGAGTTTGGGAGCGAACTGTCGGATCGGTCAAAAAAGTTTATAAGTTCGCAAAAGTCCGGCAGTTATTCAAATCTTCTGAGCGAAGAAAAAAAAGACGATCTTAAGGGAGAGCGAGTAAGCGTGGGTGAGTGTTTTTCGTTTATTATGCCGTATTCTGTTTTTAACCACTATGAACAGGGAAAATGCAACGAGTATTTTGCGTTTGAAAGACCAAAGGGTTCAATTGTTGCCTATTTGACAGACACGGTTTCAAGTTCGCTGGATCAAGCACCGGGGGTAAGTATGAGAAGGTTAAACCCCGAGCAGTATGAAGAAAGAAATATAAAAGTAGGGGACAGGGAGTTTTTGGGATTTATAGATTTACTCGATCAATTTACTATCACAATATATCACAATATAGATAACCAGTACTTAATTTTGACTTTAAAACTTCCGGAGGAAAACCAAAAAGTGCTTGAGGGGATACTTTCATCCCTTGAGTTTAATTAATTTTAGTTTGATAAAATATTTATATGAAGAACAGATTTAAGAAAGTCACAAAACAATTTCTCACAGGCGGATTATTTATACTTTTTGTATTTCCTGCGTCAACTAATTATGAGCTAAGAAGCTTTGGTTTTGGCGCAGGAGGGGGGAGCCTTGATTCAACAACCTATTCGCTTGAAGGAATTTTAGGCGAGCAGTCAGCAAGTGTTTCATCAAACTCTTACAATGTTCGCGCAGGACTCCTTGGTGTTCAAACTGCTCATATTCCGCCTGCGCCAAGCCTTACAAATCCGAGCTCGTGGTATAACAAATTGAAGCTAATTATTGATACTGGAGGTAATCCATCAGATACTGTCTTTGCAGTTGCAATCTCAAATAATAATTGGGCAACAACCAATTGGGTGCAATCCGACAATACAGTGGGGGCAAGTTTGGGGATTGAGGATTATCAGACTTATGCGAATTGGGGAGGAGCATCAGGCGAAAACATAATCGGCCTTGATCCAAACACTACTTACTGGGTGCGTGTAAAAGCATGGCAGGGAGAGTTCTCAGAATCCGGCCTTGGACCGCAGGCAAGTGCGGCAACAGTTAATGTATCAATTGATTTTGATATTGATGTATCCTCATCAGACACAGAAACCGCAGCTCCTTACGCTCTCCCCTTCGGAACTCTTTCAATAGGCTCAGTTAACACTCCTTCAACCAAAGTCTGGGTGGACATTGACACAAATGCCCAGTACGGAGGCTATATTTATTTATCAGACAATAATTCAGGACTTTTGAGCGCATCAACAAGCTATACAATTGACGGGGTTACAGGAAACCTTGGATCGCTTCCTGAAGGATTTGGCGCCCAAAGCTCAACTGATATTGAAACATCAGGCGGACCTCTGACTGCAATTTCTCCCTACAATAATTCAAGTGAAAATGTGGGAATTATTGATACAACCATAAGAGAGCTTTATTCAACAAGCGGTAATCCGATTACAGGAGGCAGAGGTTCATTTCTCCTTAAAGCAAAACCTTCAAATACAGCACCCGCATCAGCTGATTATACTGATACTCTGACAATAATTGCAGCAGGAACTTTCTAATTTAGATAATAGATAATAAATAAAATCTAATATCTTAAGATTTGAGATATAATTTTTGATTTATAATTTAGCTTTAAACAGGCAAGTTAAAAGCTGATAGGCCGAACAATTGGTGTAGGTATCCAAAAGTGGCAATTTGTTGGATATTGTTTCTATTCGCAAGAACTGATGTTTGAGCTTCCCTGAAAGTAAGTTCCGTACTCTGGTAGTTAATTAAGGTCTTAAGCGATGCTTTAAGATCAGACTCATTAGGGTAGAGGATATTTAAGTTTGAGAGAGATACCCCCCTTAAAAAATCGCGGGCAAGGGAAGGGCTGATTTTTTCATATATTAACGCGCTTACTTCTTCAATTACCGTGTAGCTTGTAAATACCTGAAATTTTTCACCCGCAAAATACCTGAAATACGCAGCTGCTTCCTGATGTCTTGGATCAGCGCGGTTTATAAACGCGTATAATACGTCTTTTTCTAAAAATACTTTTTTACTTTTTAATGCCATAATTTTTAAAATTCTAATATCTAATTTCTAAATCCTAAACAAATTCAAAATTCTTAAATTCAAAACTTGTTTAGAGTTTAGTGTTTAGAATTTAATATTTCTAGACTGCTAAGTCTAGAGATGCTCCTTTACCTTGAAGCTGGAAAAGGGGATCTGCATCATTAAATTCAGCGTATATCATTTTTCTGGGTGATTTTGAAGCCGGCTGTTTATTGGGAATAAAGTCTTTTGAAAAATTTGCCAAATCAGACTCCTTTATCCTGATATTTCCGCCGATTTTTGTAGCTTTTAGCTTCTCTTCTTTAATATATCTTCTTATTGTCAGAGGATGGACTTTAAGAATATATGCAACCTGTTTTATAGAAAAAAGCTGTTCCATGATATTAACTAAGAACTAAAATGTAAAAGCTAAAATCCATAGCTTTATAGCTAATAGCTTCTTTTTCCTTTCATAGTGATCAGACTTGATGCTAACATCCTGCTTATTTGATCGAGTTCGGATAATAAAGCGTCACAGTCAGACTTTAGCTTGGGATACGAGTCTCTTAGAAGAGATAACCAGTATTCGGACTCGTTAGCCGATTTTAGTGCAATCTGATAGAACTTAATAAATTCTCTTTTTGAGCTTGAGGCTTTTGCTTCAATTATATTTGCGCCAATTGAAGTCGAGGAACGTAAAAGCTGATCTCCTATTGACCAAAAAGCTCTTTCATTTGGAAGTTTATTAATAAACTTAATAATATCAAGGGAAAACTGATAGGTTCTATCTCTTAGGTTAGAAGATTTAAAGTTATGGTTATTAGTTTTAAGTTTTTCGTTATTAGTCATATTCATTTGTATTTGTTTAGAATTTAGAGCTTAGTGCTTAGAATTTCTTTTTTGTGAAAACAAAAAAGGCATATGTAATACTATACAAAAGTATGCAATTTTATGCAAGTAATAAAAATATTTGACGGCTAGGTTTATTCTCTTTTTACTAGTAGTATGTACGCTAAATATTATAGCACATCACTATTTAGGAGCTTGGCAAGTGATCAAAGCAGAAAGAATATTTGGGCAATTGTTTCAGCAATTATTTTTCTCCTCGTCTTTTTGTTTTTTGCTATTCAAAGCGCTGATGCGCTGACGGGAATAAGGCGAACTATAAATTTTCAGGGCAAGCTCACCAACACAAACGGCACAAACGTGACTGACGGCGACTACTCGATTGTTTTTGCAATTTATGACGTGTCAAGCGGGGGAACAGCTTTATGGACCGAGACTCAGGGTACTGTCGCTGTTGCAGATGGAATTTTTATTGTGGAGCTTGGTTCATCAACTGCATTTCCCGCTAATTTTAACTTTAACTGGGACGGCAGATACTTAGGAATTAATGTTGCGGGAGATGGAGAGATGACGCCGAGGATCCGCCTCACTGCAGTACCTTATGCGTTTAATGCAGAAAAAGTAGCGGGACTTACTGTCCAGGATACATCAGGAAACGCTTCAACCTCAGGAACACTTCAAATCCCAAACGCTGAGACAATTAATCTTGGAAATAACAGTCTGACTTTTTCAACAGGTGCGGATACTACGCTTACTCTGCCCTCTACAGGTACACTTGCAACACTTGCAGGCACAGAAGAATTCACAAATAAAACAATAGGTTCAACAGGTTTGATTTTCTCAGGCGCAACAACAGATATAACTACAGTTTCAAATGAAGACTTGACGCTGGCAGTCAATGGATCGGGAAATATTGTATTTTCAGGCGATTTTGATTCCGGTATTACACTTGGCACTGCAATCTCAACAGAATTCCCGCTTTTGGTTCGTTCAGGAATCGGCAACAACGCGGCTTTGGCAGTTGACAATCTGAATTCAGGAGATTTATTTACAGCTTCAGCCTCTGGAACAACTAAGTTTATTCTTGCAAATGACGGAACGCTTACTCTAAACAATTACATCACAGATGCAAATGCAGTTCTATACACAACTACTGCAGGAGTTGTAACAAGAGTTGTTGAGATTGAAACCCCATCCCTTTGTCTTCTCTCAGGAAATGGTACATCAGGAGTTCCCTCATGGGGATCCTGTCCCGGAGGAGGGGGAGGAAGCTCCAACTGGACACTTGGAGCAGGATTCCTTACTCCCAACAACTCTACAGTTGATCTTCTCATTGGTGGACAGGCTACAACTTCAGCTAAGTTTGCAATACTAAATATCAATAGTGCGAGCGGATCCCAGATAGCGACTCTTTCGGGAGATCTGGTGCTAAACAAAGCAGGAAGTATCCAGACTACCAACAAACAAACACTGACTCTTGGAGGGAGCAATACCGGAAATGTGGTGATAGATTCAGGCTCTTCGAGAGTTAATTTACCAGATTATACGGATTGTACCCTAAAAACAGATTCGTCAGGAAATGTAACCTCAGGAGTTCCCTCATGGGGATCCTGTCCCGGAGGAGGGGGAGGAAGCTCCAACTGGACACTTGGAGCAGGATTCCTTACTCCCAACAACTCTACAGTTGATCTTCTCATTGGTGGACAGGCTACAACTTCAGCTAAGTTTGCAATACTAAATATCAATAGTGCGAGCGGATCCCAGATAGCGACTCTTTCGGGAGATCTGGTGCTAAACAAAGCAGGAAGTATCCAGACTACCAACAAACAAACACTGACTCTTGGAGGGAGCAATACCGGAAATGTGGTGATAGATTCAGGCTCTTCGAGAGTTAATTTACCAGATTATACGGATTGTACCCTAAAAACAGATTCGTCAGGAAATGTAACCTGCGGAGGAATAACTGCTTCAACATCGGATGCGATTGGGGCAAAAGCAATTAGCACAACAACACAAACAATAAGTAGTTCTACTAATACAGCAGTTACACTAAATTCTGAAGAATTTGACAGCGGCAGTTTTCATGATAATGCAACCAATAACACAAGAGTAACTATACCTGCTGGTATGGGTGGAAAATATTTGATAACAGGTTATGCATCATTTTTACCAGGGGCGACTGGACAAAGAGTTCTTTATGTCAGAAAAAACGGAGATATTAATACCTCAGGATCTGAAGTAAACGAACCAGGACCAACAGCAGCAAATAATTCAGAGTTTAATGTTACAAATATTATGGATCTTCAAGCAGGAGATTACATAGAACTAATTGCATATCAAAACAGCGGTGGAGATATAGACATAGGTTCTGCATCTCTTGCAAGACAACAATCATTTTTAAGTGTAGTGCGTCTTGATTCCGGCGGAAATATTGGCGGAGAGGGTATTGGGGCAAAAGCTGTCGCAACTTCTGTACAGTCAGTACCAAACGCTACATATACAGCTTTAACACTCAATAGAGAAGATTTTGATACAGACGGTTTCCATAGCACGTCATCAAATACAGAGAGAATGGTAATTCCAGCTGGACTCGGTGGTACATATCTCATTTTGGGATCTACAGAGTTTGCAGGTAATGGAACTGGTCAACGCATTTTAGATATCAGAGTAAATGGTCAGACCGCATCCGGACTAACAAGTAGAGATAATCCAAGTTCAGGAACTAATATTTACATAAACACATCTGCTATTCACCAGCTTAATCCTGGTGATTATGTGGATCTTGTTGCTTATCAAAACTCGGGTGGTAACCTTAATGTGGGTAATAATACAAATGACGATACAAGGTCTACATTAAATATCATCCGTCTTGATGCGGGCGGTGGTGGAGGCCCGGCAATTGGGGCGAGGGGCCATCAGAATTCTGCCCAGTCTGTACCAACCGGAACATGGACAGCTCTACAGTGGAATGATGAAAATTTTGATACTGATGGATTCCACGATAATGCTACCAATAACACACGTTTTACAATTCCTGCAGGACTTGGAGGAACATATCTTTTGACTGGCGCTTCCGCTTGGACTGCAAACTCATCAGCCTCACGCTATATTGCATTTGCTAAAAATGGTACCCGTATAATGCAGCATCAAATAGATGCAGTAAATCTGGCCGGTGAGGGTCAGTTTGCAACAGATATAATTCAGTTACAACCTGGGGACTATGTAGAACTTCAAGTTTACCATGAGGTTGGAAGTAACTTAAATACCCTTGTAGCAGGAGATCAATCCGGCTATATGGCATTAGTCCTTCTTGATTCACAAGACGGGGATGATGCGCAGTGGGATATTGCAAACGGCGTAATTACTCCAAAACTCTCATCAACCCTTGATTTTCTCCTCGGGAATAGTGCTACATCAAGCGCAGAGTTTGGAGTGATAGGTATTAATGACGGGACACCTATAGCAACAATCAGTGCAACATTGGGAGGAGGAGCAGGAAATGGTTTGTACTTGGCAGGAGGTACTGCAACAATCCAGTCAACAAGAATGAATACCTTAACTCTTGGAGGATCAACCACCGGAAATGTGGTTATAGATTCAGGTTCAGGTGTTATTACTCTATCAGATAACCTTACTCTTTCAGGAACAACAATTACAGCATCTTCTCTAACAACACTTACAACAGCAGCAGGATTTACAATTGACAGTCCTTCTTATGTAAAGATAGGAGACGGTGCAACAACACCAACAACTGCCTCAGGAGACGATGATTTATTTGTTTTGGGAGATTTGGAAGTGGGTGCAACTGCAACAGTTTCAGGAAATTTGACTCTGGCAGGTGCTGCAAGATCGCTATCAACAACAGCTATGAATACCCTGACTCTTGGAGGAAGTGACACGGGAAATGTGGTGATAGATTCAGGCTCTTCGAGAGTTAATTTACCAGATTATACGGATTGTACCCTAAAAACAGATTCGTCAGGAAATGTAACCTG
>MFOV01000007.1:0-1255 GCA_001782515.1 Candidatus Levybacteria bacterium RIFCSPLOWO2_01_FULL_39_10
CAAAGTTACCTGAGCTTGAGCCTTTCTACTCCTACCCTTAAGAAGTTCTGCAAGACCGCTATTTCCCAAAGCCTTGGCCATATCGCTAATATATGGACCTGGTAAGCCCTTCAAACCCTCAAAAGAAAGAGACGTATCTTCTACAAATAGTGGTTCTTTAAGAGCATCGAAATAGGCCCTGGCCTTGGCAAGGGCTACTTTAAGAGGATCTAGTGATTGTATCTCTTCAATTTCTAAAGAAGTACCATTAACTTTTACCCCTAATATTTCTTGAGCTTCTTTAATTTTCCCTGGGTTACTTGTAGCAAAAATTAGACTACCGATTTTCACAAGCTTATTGTATAGTAATGTCGTACTTCATGAAAGCTAAATCAAAAGCAAAAACACAAGATACGCTTGAGTCAGACTACATACTTCTAAGAGACCCCATTAAGGGAAAAGGAAGGATTGAAAAAAGCTTAGCCAATCTTGAGAAAGACCACGGTAAGTACCTCGAAGAATGGTATTCCTTTAGCAAAGAAAATGGAGAGGTTTATCCTTCTCAAGGTCTTCTAACCACGCCCCACGATTACCTAAACTACCACTCCTTTCAAATGTTGCCCCAGGAAAAAGTTATAGAAACTCTAAGGTTAAGATGGTTTTTCCTGGAGCTTTTTAACCACCCCTATCGTATACATTATCTTAAAGCGGCTGCTAAAAGTTCGTTCTCTCCTCCTCCCAAGATCCACTCAAAAACTTTCGAAAATGCATCTGCCACCGGACTTTCATTATCGATTGGAGATTTGGGAGCGTCCGTTGTAGGCTCGTCTAAAGAAAGAACTAGCAGAACCGAAAGATATGCCCAAGGGCCATTTGTTAAACTAGGAAAAAGCGCCCGCATGCTTTTTGTAGGCTCCGCTTCCCCCGACGTTTGGAACAGTTCCTCCGCAATCGCGACAATGGCCGCTTCACACTGCATAGCAACTGCCCCCAGAAATAGCATCATGGTTGACGTTAAAAGACAAACAGACTTGGTAAAAGAAGCATTTTCTAAACTAAATAGTTTAAAAGATATCCTTCTTGCCGGAAGGAGGGACAAAAACGAGGTGGCGGCATTATGGAATAAAAATATAGGTGGGGTTCTCGAAGCCTCTTCCCAAAAAGCCCTGCCCAGGGCCCTATCTCTTTTTAAGGCTGGTGTTAGACTTTTTAGGATATATTCTCCTGAACCCGGTACCGAAGTCATAAAAACTACAAAATTGATTCGCAAGAAATT
>MFOV01000007.1:1307-1997 GCA_001782515.1 Candidatus Levybacteria bacterium RIFCSPLOWO2_01_FULL_39_10
AAAAGGGTTGAAGAAGCGGGTGCAGACGGAGTATTTGTAGGTATTGGAGGTGGAGGACGCTGTATTACGGGGCTTAGAAGCGGTTCAGTAATAGACTGGCCATCCTTAGTCTGGAAACTAAGGGGGGAAATCTCAATTCCGGTAATTGTCGAAGGAGGAGCATCTGACCATATCGCGGTTTCTCTTCTTTTGGGAGCAACTGGAATAAGCACTTCTCGGGTAGTTGCCGGAGGGACAATTGAGTCTCCGGGTGGAATGCTTTTTTGTTCAGACTCAGAAGGAAAACTGTTTAAACCCTACGGGGGTGAAGCCTCAGCCAGAACTAAATATCTGGAAAACAAAGTATTCCCTTTTGACGTACCCTCCTTTGTAGAAGGAGAAACTTCCAAAGCGGAACTCTCCTATGTTAAACACGCCCTCCCCACCCTAACCTACAATTTACACCTATTAAATGAAGACGCCATTTTAGCCATGGTTTTTAGAAATGTAAGTTCAATTACCGAGCTTCATGCGATAGATCCTTCTCCCCTAAGGCGAAGTACAAGTTATGATATTATGCAAAGAAATACACACTAAAGTTATTGACACAACGAATGAATCTGCTACATTTAGCGAGCCTTTAAAATATAAATGAAAGAAATCCAAAAAGGACTAATTACTGATTTTGACAATATTTTAGTAAAAACCTCA
>MFOV01000007.1:2008-2858 GCA_001782515.1 Candidatus Levybacteria bacterium RIFCSPLOWO2_01_FULL_39_10
CCGAAGAAATCCTCCTTTTGATAAAATATTTACAGAACTTTTCGGGGAGCAAGGGCCTAAAATACTGGAATCTTATAGGGAAGACGCTCTGGAAACTCCGTATGAGGCTACTGAAGGCACTGTTAGCCTAGTCGGTACACTTTATAAAAATGGAGATAGAATAGTAATTGTATCTAATAGGACCAACAAACTTCAGGAAAGACTGGTTCAAGCCGGTTATAACCCAAAATGGTTCCTGGCAATTATTCAACCGGAAGTTCCCAAACCAGACAAAGAGGCATATACCGGAGCTATAAAGCTTTTGCACGGGCAGGGAGTGGATAGACAATATATCTACATCATTGGAGACAGCATAGACGATTTAGAGGCTTGCCCCAGTGACCTGGTTGACAATTTTTACGCCTTAACTCAGGATCCAAAGCTTATCGAAATGTTTGAAAGGGCTGGAGTTAAAAGAACAAATATTGTGGACTCTTTCCAAAACCTGCCATTTCTTACAACAGGAAATGGGCGAAATTAAATTTCCAAAGCCATTCACTCATCTTACGGCAATTTCCTCGCTAGACGGTCGTTTTCGTGGGAGAGTGGAGGATTTAAGTAAGTATTTTTCTGAGTATGCAACGATCCGCGGACGAGTTTATGTTGAGATAGAATACTTACTTGCCCTATTAAAAGTACTGGGTAAGCCCGTAAGTTTAACTGATCAAAAAAAGCTTCGAAATATAGCGGAATCATTTAACCTGCACGACGCGCAAGTTGTTACGAAAAAAGACGAAGAAATTAACCACGATACAAAAGCTGTTGAATATTTTTTAGGAGAAAAATTAAGGAAATTAGGTTTAATAAAATT
>MFOV01000007.1:2896-4063 GCA_001782515.1 Candidatus Levybacteria bacterium RIFCSPLOWO2_01_FULL_39_10
TGACAGTACCGGACAAGCTTTAAGTATCAAAGACTTTCTCACAGAATCTTATTTGCCAAGAGCCGTCGAGCTTATTCAGGCAATTAAGAAGCTCGCGAAGGAGCACAAAAGCTTAGTAATGTTGGCCCGTACACACGGCCAAATTGCAGTTCCTACAACCGCTGGTAAGGAGCTTAATTATTTTGCCTTAAGACTCCATACACAACTTAAGAAATTGAAACTAATAAAAATTGGCTCAAAGATTACTGGAGCGGTTGGAAACCACAATGCCCTCACTGCCGCCTTCCCTACTAAGGATTGGCTGTCATTTTCAAAGAATTTCTTAAAAAAACTCGGACTTGAAAGTTATCCCTTAACTACCCAGGTAGAACCATACGAGCATAAGGTAGAACTTTTCCAAGCGGTAAAAAGAGTCAATCTAATCATTCTTGCAATGGATGAAGATATCTGGAGATACCTCGCTTTGGGGTATCTATCCTTAAGAGACGCTAAAGGGCATGTTGGCTCCTCTACCATGCCACAAAAAATAAATCCAATAGGTTTTGAGATGAGCGAAAACTATGCGTCTCTTGCAAATGGGATATTTGACGTTTTAGAAAAAAGGCTTCCTTTAAACCGTTGGCAAAGAGATTTAACTGATAAATATTTACTTCGGGACCTCGGCCAAGCTTTCGTAATGTCCGTCCTTTCCTACGAATCGGCAATCGAGGCTTTAACTCAGATTGGATTTAATAAAGGGGTAATTGAAAAAGACCTTGATAATCATTGGGAGGCAATAGCTGAGGGTATTCAAACAATTTTAAGGACAACTAGCTACACCCAACCTTATGAAAAGCTAAAAGAATTAACCCGAGGTAAAATCGTGACCAAAGAAAGTTATGAAAAGTTTATTGATGAGATTGAAGTCCCAGAGGATATCAAAAAAAAGCTTCGATTGCTCTCTCCAAAAACATATATAGGTATTGCTAACAAACTTGCAAGAATTTAAATGGAACGAAACCCCGAACACCCCGAAACTCTAATCACAGACCCTGGAGTTGACGACACTTTGGCAATGTATCTTTATAAGAATCTATTTCCCGAATATCCTTTTCATATCGTTGCAACATTTGGCAATTTGCCGGCTCAAAGCTCTATAATAAACGCCCTAAAGATCCGTAGAGTACT
>MFOV01000007.1:4114-4772 GCA_001782515.1 Candidatus Levybacteria bacterium RIFCSPLOWO2_01_FULL_39_10
CACAGGCTCCCCCAAACGACGTTTCATGGCCCCGACGGGTTATGGGAGGTTCCTTTACCAGGAGGTGCGGGGGAACTTGAAGCTTCCCACCAATCTACGAAAGGCCAAGCAGATAGAATATTGTCGCTTGCCCCGCTTACAGGGGTAGACGAATTAGTTATATCTGGATACAAACCCCAATTTTTAACATTAATGGGAGGAGCCTTTAATATTGATGGGAATGTTAAACCTTTAGACCAAGAAGGAAAGGTTATTGCGGATTCTAAACGTTTTGCCGAATATAACATTGCCCACGACGCTGACGCTGCAGATAGATTTTTTAGAAATTGTAGAGATATCGGTGTAAGAGTAGTCCCTATTGATGCCGTAGCCGAAATTTTATGGAGTCAAAATCTCATAGAAAATATAAGTGCCAGTTCCGTGGGTCAAATGTTCATGGCAGATATCTTAAAAACGTGGGCAAGCAAATATAATCCCGAAATCGTTAAAAGAGGCTTAAGACCATATGACGCTGTAGCCGCTTTTCTTACACTCTATCCCGACGAGGCAAGTTGGGAAGAAAAAGGTGTGGAAGTTGTGACGGAAGGCGTTGAAAGAGGCAGGACTTTATTTAGCCAAAGTAATCCACATTGTTTAGTAGCCGTTTCCGTGGATGAAC
>MFOV01000007.1:4882-5995 GCA_001782515.1 Candidatus Levybacteria bacterium RIFCSPLOWO2_01_FULL_39_10
CTATTATCTATTTGCATGGTTACAGCGGTTATAGGGTGCCAATTTGGAGACGAGGGAAAAGGAAAAATTATAGACTTCTTGGCAAAAGACACTGAATATGTTGTTAGATTCCATGGAGGTGCTGGAGCGGGGCACACTGTAGTAAATAACTTCGGGACCTTTAAGATGCACCTTATTCCCTGCGGAATTTTTAATAAAAAGGCAAAATGTGTAATAGCAAATGGAGTAATGCTTGACCCCGAAGTACTTCTTCAAGAAATAAATTCACTTACAAAAGCTGGTATTAAAATTAAAGGCCGGCTTTTTATCTCATCACGAGCGCATTTGGTATTTCCATATCACAAAATCCTAGATGGAATTTTCGACGAGGCTAAAGGAAGATTAAAAACTGCAACCACGGGACGAGGAAACGGGCCCGTTCACGCGGATAAATCAAGCTATTATGGAATACTCGTTCAGGACGTTATGGATAAGAATATTTTTCGGGCAAAACTTGAGAAAATACTTAGTGTAAAAAACAAAATAATTAAAGAGTTTGGGTCTAAGGAGATTACTCTCTCTAAAATATTCAAGGATTATTCCAGATTTATAACTTATATTAAACCATTTATTGGTAATACTTTCGAAATCCTTAATAATGCGGTTGATCAGAAAAAACAGATACTTTTTGAAGGTGCACACGGAATATTTCTTGATAATGATTGGGGAACCTACCCGTATGTAACTGCATCCTCTACCCTTCCGGGAAATATTGGAGCAGGAGCGGGCGTAAATCCCTCCAAAGTAGATAGTGTTGTCGGAATAGTAAAGGCTTATGCAACTAGGATTGATTCGGGGGCGGGTCCACTTCCTACAGAATTTTTTGGGAAATTGGCAGATGCAATAAGAGCTTGGGGAGGAGAATTCGGGGCAACCACAGGAAGACCAAGGAGAATAGGTTGGCTAGACCTCGTTCAACTAAGGTTCGCAGTTAAACTTGCGGGTATTAATTCTCTTGTTCTTACCAAGGCGGACGTTCTAGCAAGCCTTCGCACAGTACCCGTCTGTGTCGATTACAAACTCCGCGGAAGAAGCGTTGGCTATCTAAATATAAATTCAGAGGAGCTGAAAAAC
>MFOV01000008.1 GCA_001782515.1 Candidatus Levybacteria bacterium RIFCSPLOWO2_01_FULL_39_10
AAGAGTACTTACTTAAACAAAAAGTGTCCACGATCTAGTTACCTTGTACGCCCTATTAAATTTGCGAGCAAGTTATTTAATAGGGTCAACCCCGTTAGAATCCAATTCATTGAAAAGTTTCTAACGGGGCCAGTTTTGCTAATAACTTATAAATCTGTGGGTCAAATCTTAAAAAATAATCTTGATAATATACTCTCGCAGGTATGGGTGCGCTTCTTGTAACAAAAAAGGCAACTTATTCTGAGCTGAAACAAAAAAAGCTAATTTAGTCCTTTGGTGAAACTTCTTTCATTCTTCTATACTTGTAGATACAGCTTCCATCTTCTCTTCTTACGATCATCAATTCAAGCTCATGGGCTTCTATCATTTGAGCAGCATATCGTTTTACCTCTTTTAGGCTTAAGCCATGCACATTTGGTCTATTGGGAAATCTTAGCTCTGCATCACTTAAAACAATATCAGCTGGTGAAAACCAATCAGACCCTCCAGTCTGGGCAACTCTTCTTTCCAGATTATCAATCGCTCGATTAATATAATCCCTATTTATAAGGTCTCTTTCATGAAATTGCTCTTTACTTCTTAATGGTTCAGTTTCTCTTATAAGTGTCATAATTGTGAAGAATTCTACTGCGATAATACAAACTTGTCAATCATTTGTGAGCCTGTCCTTAAATAATGAAAGGTCATCAATCAGCCGTCCAAGCCATAGTGTTCTTAAAATAATTATCTGACTGATTTATTTTAATAGGATCGTGTCCGAGTTGTTGGCTTGAAAATTCAATATTTGCCATATTATTTAAAAATATTTGGTTATATTTTAGTTTTCAGCGCTAATTCTCTGGTATTTTTAATCCGGGTTTCCTGCATTTCTTTTACAATACCAATCATTCTACTACGCTCCCTGGAAGTTGCCGTAATTTTAATATAAAGAGTGCTACATGACCTTTGTAGATCATTTTCATTGCTGCTATAAATATCAAATTCTTCTATAGTAGTTACTCGCGATGAACCGCCCATAAGTCCCCTGGCAATCCTAAAATCCTTCATATCTTCAGAAGAAACATATCCAAATGCTTCCTCCTGTGTATCAATTTTTTCTTCAACACATTTTTCCTTTTGTCTATATATCCTTAATCTTTCAATAAATCCCATACTATTAATAATTGTAATAATTGTACTCCGGTTCAAAAATTAAATTAAGCGGCATTAATACTACTCCTACCGCTATAAGTTCTTTCATAGTTTGGGTTGGATAAAAAGAATAGTAACTTGGTAATTGGAAGTTCTAAAAATTTTTAAATATTAAGACATAGGGGGTGGTGAGACCAATAGCACACCTTTAAGAAGAAAATTTCTTTCAATTTCTGTCATTTCGTAGTAGCGCTCGGCAATTTCTCTATTGCCGCCCCACATATCATCATTCCAATTCAAAGCAAGATAATGAAATTCTGTAAATGTTCCGCCATACACCCATCCTTTTACGAAAAGTGGATTTTCAAGCACCATTTTTTTAAGAGCATCGGGATTTATGTTTGGAACAGTTGCTACGACTTCTTCGATATTCTCATTTAGTCTTTCCATAAATTCATCAGTAGGTTCAAACTTATCAGGATCAATTAGGGGGTGTGCTTCCTGAAGCAGTCCTATATACTTAGCAGATAGTTGTGCCTCAGGATCAGCTAGTTCCTCAGGCGTTGGCTCTCTACCATACCCAACTCTTGTTGCCTCTACTCTTACCATGAAAGTATATTACCATTTATTCCTATCGTGTCAACCCCGCTAGGGATATTTCGAACTTTAACCGGGTCAACCCCGCTAAATAAGAGTGTGGAACTTAATATATAATGTTGAGGCCGTCTATATCACCCTGTTCGGGTGATATTTTTTTAATTTCTCCTTTTGATCCGTAACCAAACATTGTATTTTCCACATATGGACTGTCATATTCATCATCCAGCCCAAACCAGTGACCTAATTCATGGATCATAATATTTTCAGCATTATAATAACCTGTTGAACATGTAAGATTCCAGGAAATCCTGTTATTCATAATAGTGTCAACTTCTGCAACAATTCCCGTTGCAGTGTAATACCATATGTAAGTAGCACCAAGCGTACTTCTATTTGTCCTGCCCCAGGCAATAATATTTTGAGAATCAAATCTGCTTCTTGAAACAGAAGTCAGCCCATCATAGGCCAGGTTTGGTTTTGCTGAAGTTGTACCATCAAGTGTAATTGCGGCTGTCCATTTGTTAAAACTAGTTGATACAAATGTTGGGACACTGCTTCTGACTGATGAAGGAGCACTTGATTGGTTTAATTTGTATTTTACGGGGGCACTTGTTGTGAGTTTCCATCCTGCTCCTCCAACAACAGCACCTGATCTGCTATCTTCGCAAATTAAAGATGTTGCCTGTTGCGTATGATTGCCAGCTTTTGGCCCATGAACAAATACTCTTACTCTTAAGTCCTGTCTTCCGCGAATTGCAAAATCACCTGAAATTTCTGGAATATTTGAAATATCAACAATTTTATCAATCGATTTTAGATTTAATAAATTTGGAATGCTTGCACTGGCAGAAGCAGCAAGTAAGGTTGCTATAAAAGCAAAAACAAAGGTTATGCTTAAAAATTTCTTCATTAAATGAATAGTAAGCTATAAAAACAGTAATTGTCAAGTTTTCGAATGAACTTAAGTTTTCGTCCATAACTGCTTGGCTTGATTCTAATGGTTCATGACCAATTTGCTCGACAGATCCTTTGACATAATTAGTAGTCTACTTCAATTTCCATTGCCCGACTTTCCTCGGCAAGTCTTTTTTTATCCCAGATGTATTTATTTATCTTTCCTATGAGAACTCCTATTTTTTTATATACCTCCGAACCTTCATCAAAATTATGAACAAAAACAAATCCTTCCCCGCGCGCTGGAATTCTCGCTCTAACAACCGCGGACATTTCAACATCTTCCGTAGGTGTTCTATTTTGACTACTTTGCTGCGAAAGTCCAATTTCATATTGGATAGTATCCGAAAATCCTTTTATAGTTAGCTCTGTTGCAAACGCAATTACCAAAGGGTCATTTTCGGAAAGATCAGCTTCCCGCCAATTATCAAATGGAACTGATTCTAACTGGTTTATTAGTCTAAGCTGATCATTTGGTGAATCCTCTTTTCTTTCCATTGTTCTTGCAATAATCCTATATTTTCGCAAAAAAAACAACCCCGATACAAAAATTTGACAAATTAAAATTATTATTTCATTATTTATGTATGGCAAGAAGTTCTAAAAAGAACAACAGAAATTTGGCAATATTGTTATTTATCGGAGCTGCAATTTTTGCTACAGTTGCTCTAGCGAGTCAGAAAACATCCTGGTTTAACTTTGCAAAAGGGCCCGCTGATACGCCTGCGCTCACGAATCTAAACTCTGCAGGGGATATAGTCACCACAACTAATCCAGACGGCACCATGGGCCCTGCCACATTTTCGAAGAACGCATCAAATGCTCTTCCTTCTTACTTAAAAGGCACTCTATTTTTTAATGTATCAAGTGAGGAAGGAAACGTTTTGGGAGCAAATTCAAATAAAACAAGTGCAGTTTCGGACTTTGTAAATTTATTTATAGTTATTAAAAAGATTGAGGTGCATATTGCACAGCAGGGTGATCCCAAAACTAACACAAAACCTCAGAGACTTAGCAGATGGGAAACTTTGGATCTTGCAACACCAATTAGCGTTGATCTTTTAAAACTCGCAGATGAGGATAGTCCGGTTCTAGTTGCAGTATCCAAGCTTGCTGCAGGACGATATACCCAAGTCAGACTCTACATTGATGAGGCATTTGGAGAACTTGCAAATGAGGATGTAGTACAATTTAAAATTCCCGGAAAAAATGGCATTGTTAAAGTTGTAAAGTCATTTAAAATCGACGCAGGCGGGCAAACTACTCTTACCATGGAATTTGACCCCCTAAAATCTATCAAAAAATCAGGAAACGATTATATCTTAAAGCCTGTTATCGGAAAAATGCAGGTAGAATAACCTTAACTCCACAAAAAAACAGCCCCGATTCTTCAAGGCTGTAAAACAAAAATTTGTTTTAAGATATTTAATTAAATTTTCTAAATTCTATATCGAATTGATTTGCAAATCCCCTAAAAGTTATTTCTGCCTTCAAAAAAAGATCATTTCTTCCCAATATACATTTAAAAGGAGCTACCCCTTCTACAATATTTATATCTATCATAAATGGATTAAACTCTATCTCTGTTTCTAAATTCTTAAAAGTCCGGTAATAGAATTCTCCTGAGGTAGTATAACCTGTTTCTCGTTTTAATTTATTCCAATCAATATGAAGAGCATCTGCTATAACCGTGGAAATCAGCCCTGAGTCAGCTCCGGAATCTACAAGAGCGAAAGTATCAAAATTATATTTCCCATTTATAAAAGTTACTGGTATCACAGGAGCAAGTGTGGTGACTGATCCCGGCAATAAGCTATAATCGTAGGTATACTTCATCCAACAAAATTAGAATAACTTTCTCCAGAAGGAAAATAGTAAACTTTTTGTTTTCCTTTTTTACTTTCAACTCTTTTCATCAAAACATCTAGGGTTTTTGCGTGACCTAATACCTTCTTATAATCAGAAGATACTGCAACCCAGCCTTTACCATAACCTTTCAGTAATTTAGTAAAATCTATTCCCATTCTCTTCATAAGTCCATTATACTAGCATATTTCAATAGTTAGTCAAGTTTTTTCCACAAAAAAACAACCCAGGAATCCGAGGCTGGAAAAATTAGCTATTTGCGGGCTCTTTTTCTTTTGGTGCGGATTTAAGCTGATGGTATTCTTCTTCGCTTATTTCAATATATACTTGCATATCCTTCATGCCGATACTCTCCAATGTTCTTTTTTTTCTCATGCGTACATTATTCCCTTCACCCCTATCTACACTAACTAGCATAGCAAGACCCATAGGTTTACCATCTTGAAAAAACTCTATCCCTCCAGCGAGGTTATAAACATCGTGATATTCATCTCCAAACCTAACGCCTTGTGGCGGGATAAAAACAACTGAATCTTCTTTATACCCTGGTTCCCCTTTTATGCCTGAGGATCCATCAACAATCCTAGGTACTCTTCCTTCAAGGACTAATCTCTCCACGCTGCCCGGAGCAAGAAGTTCTTCACGACTTCTGTCTTGTTCTTTTTCCCAAAGCATTCTATCTAAATTGCGAACTTCCGAAGGTGCTGCCATAACTTTGTTATTATAGTATAGTTGGCTGCAAAGTCAACCTATTCGTAACCTTCCCCCACAAAAAAACAGTCGCCGACCTAGTCACCGACTCGGAAGAGTCTTCTCAGAACCCGAGGTTCACCGAACCGGAGGTCTGACTCGGAGAGGAAGGTTTTCTCCTAACCGGAGGTTATCTGAACCGGAGGTCTGACCCGGTAGGCCCCGGAATCCGAGGCAACAGAAATAAAACCAGACTTTGCTATTATTGAAGTAAAATTTTTAAACTGTTATAATTTCTGTATGACAAAAAATAATATAAAAAACTACGAAAATAAAAATCCCAAAAAGGCAAAATTAATAAAGAAAACCATAAACAAAGGGGTTAAGCAATATGAGGAAACCTTCCGAAGACTTGCAGGAACCTAATTGGATTGAAATAGAAGATTTTGAGTATATCTGCTTCAACTTAACTCGAAAACTATTAACGTTTAACGAACCAATTCCAGATTATTCAACAAGAGATCGCTCATCGCTTGAATCTTCTCTTAGCGCACCTAAAAATACTTATTTTAACCAAGAAGGATCTTCCCTACCTGATTTGGCAAGCGTATTGTTTTACTCGATTATCAAAAATCATCCGTTTGTAAACGGAAATAAAAGAATTGCTGTAATGAGTGTTTTAATATTTTTTGCAATTAATAATAAATGGGTAAATATTCCTCCTGATATACTTTATAATCTTGCAAAAATTGTTGCAGAATCTTCACCTTCGCTTAGGAAACACAATCTTAAGAGATCAGCTGATCTCTTTAACAAGTATTTGGTAGATTATAAGGAAGCTAAATAAATCAAGCATTCCCAGAAAAAAACAGTCGCCGACCTAGAAGGTTTCTGACCCGGTAGGCCCCGGTCTCCCGAGGCTGAAAAAATATTATTTTTAATCTTTGCCTATTCTACCCGTCCTGCTAATTGACCTTCTTGTGCTAAAAATCCTCTGACTATAGTAGTGGCTACATTCATAACGCTTGCTCTTCGTGTAGCATCAGGAATCTCACCAAAAGCTTGTTTTACTGCTATTGCTCCAAGCAAAACGCTTCCTTCTCCTATTTCTCTTAATTCTTCTTCTGAAAATTGTGCCCCGCGTCCTTCAAAAGTAAAATCAATCCAAGGCTCTTGTCCTGGCATCATATGAAATTCTACTTGCACGCCTGAAGTGTCTTCAACTCCCCTTCTTTGTTCTGCTACTCCCTCCGTCCTCATAATTATCACCTCCTCAAATATTTGCCGGTATTATATCAAACTATATCAACCTTTACCACAAAACAGCCCCGGTCTCCCGAGGCTGTCCCCGACTCGGAGAGAAAAAAATAAAATTAGTTTTTATTGACATTTCAGTCTAAATTAGTATAATTCTATCCATGAGTCCTGAGAGAGGTAGATTTTTAAAAAGAATTTTAGGGAAAGAAAATCCTCCTGAACTTAGTTGGAACGACAGGCCTGTTTCTATAACCCGCTATGAAAGGACTGAAGATGTACCTATTGCTTATACAGTTATGGGCGCGTTTTTTGGAGGGATTGCGCCAGATGGTTTATTTGTAAATTATGCACAGGATGGTATTTCAATTGTTGACACAAGAAAAGCTCTCGGAATGGAAATTGAGGAAGAAACAGACCAAGAATTTGTAACAAGAGTTCTTGATAATAGAGAAAACGATGAAGAAGCAGAAGGTGGAAAAATTTTCTTTGTAGGATAATTCGCCTCTCCCAATTAGATTTACAATGATTCCCACAAAAAACAGCCCCGAAATCCGAGGCTTTAAAAATTAGCTATTTGTGGGCTCTTACTCTTTTGGTGCGGATTTAAGCTGATGCAACTCTTCCTCATCTATTCCAATATACAAAGGTGCATCTAAATCTAACATACCAATTCTTTCTAGTGTTTTATTTGTTCTCATAAGTATATTTTCGCCCTCACCTCTATCAACTCTAAGAAAGCTGGCAAATCCCATAGATTTATCATCTCGAAAAAATTCCACTTTATCAACAGAAGTATAAACATGATATGAGTCCCCAATCCTAACACCTTGTGGCGGGATAAAAACTGATAAGAAATCATCGACAACGAAAAGTACTCTTCCTTCAAGGACTAGTATCTCCACATTACCCGGAGCAAGAAGTTCTTCACGACTTCTGTCTTGTTCTTTTTTCCAAAGCATTCTATCTAAATTGCGAACTTCCGAAGGTACAGCCATAACAGCGTAATTATATTATAGTTAGCCGCAATGTCAATCCACTCGCAAGGCTTTAGGATAAAAAAACAGCCCCGGTCTCCCAAGGCTGCTTCCAGCTCAGAGAGCTTCTAGCTCGGTGAGAAAAAACAAAATTAGTTTTTAAAATTAATAAAAGGGGTTGAAATACTACTGCATTCTTTATGGGTATATTCAGTCACTTATAAATAAGCTGTGGAAAAGAAGAAAAAGAATAGTAATTATGCCTATAATAACTGATAAATAAACAAAAGGTGAAGATTCGCTATGTTTTCTAATAGCAATAATACTAAATGCAAAAGCTGCGATATTTGCAAGAAACACCAATACAACTACATCCCACCAACGATCATTAAAAGACAGAATTCCAAGCATATTAACCAAAATTATACTAGTAGTAATTACTATCAGGAAAAAAACATTTAATGCTATTGACCATCTTCCTAAGCGGGTTTTTGGCAGCAAATTTGATCCCATATATTTCAATCATACCAGAAAAAAACAGCCCCGAAAACCCGAGGCTGTCAAAAAACAAAAATTAGTTTTTATTTATTTTGTGCTTTTTATCTAGTAGTTAAACGGAAGATTTGAAACTCTGTTTCTATTTCTTCCCCATATACATCAATAATCCCAACTCCTACCTCAGCTTTTTGATTTATATCCGGCGATAATAATGGGAGCACATACTCTAATTCTACTTTTTCTTTACTATCTTCTGTGTCTATATAATCGATATTTAAATTTAATCTTATTGCGTTACTGCTATCAAGAAGGGTACTTCCTTTTATAACAATCGGTGTACCTGGTTTTATTTGCTGTCTGTCTCCATCGGAAAGGTGTTCAACAAATCTATTTTTACTCTCCGAAGAATATCCGACCTCACATGTTACAGTATTATAATTTGATTCCGCAATTATACACCTCCATAATTTATTATGGACAATAACAATATTCCCTTTGTTTTCATTTTTAGGTACAACTCTAAGTTCGAAGTCGAAATTTACACCCGGCTGTGCAATTTTATAGAATAAATTAGGATTGTCATATTTTCTGCTCACAACTATTTTAATTATCCTTGGGTTATCTTCGTTTTTTTTGAAGGCTGACCAACCTACCCAATCTTCTTCATTAAAAGTACTGCAGTAAGCTGGAGCATTTCTACATTCATCATTCAATCCAAGCACTTCTGGATTTACAGCTGAAATTATATCCTCTTTTTTTCCTTTTTGAGTACTAGTTGCAGGGTTTTTTATAGGATTAAACTTTACCTTATAGACCAAAACTGGCTCATCATTATCTTTAACTATCTCTATAAAATTTAACTTAATAGCCAAAAAGCACATGGCTATAAATAAAAAAATTAAAATGGCTAATTTTCTATGTAAATTAAACCAATTTTTGATACTTTCAACTTTTTGTTCATAGATTCTACCGAATATAAATTTAAAGATTTTATGTAAAGTATCCATCTCATAAAAGCGCATAATGCTGCGCCTGAAAATAGAATAGAACTTAAGATTACCTATTGTCAATAACTTACTATTTACATATTCTAGTAATACTGGTAATAAAAGATCTTCCTCAAAAAAAACAGCCCCGAGTCCCCGAGGCTGCCTAAAAACAAAAAATTGTTTTTATTCAGATTAGAAATTAATCTCTCTTTCCTGCGTTTTCGTTACTAACTACGTAACTAACACACGCTCCTTGATTCTTAAAAGTTGGATTATTGAATGTTTTCCACCCATCTTTCTTACACTCGTCTTTATTAGTTGGCGGCCCAACTAAAACTGGATCAAACGTGTGAAGGTCTGAATTTACCAACACATTATCCACGAGAACCGTCTGCTCCACGTCACCAAACATCCAGCTAGAATCAACCACCAAGCTGATTCTAAGAACATTAAGTCCGGCAGTTAACGTTACTGCATCGGCATAGGTGTCATAAAAAGTACCGCCCACTTGACCTGTATCCCACACTGGATTTGGATCTGTAACTAGGTTGCCACTTGGAACCCAGGTGTTAGGCGTACATCCTGTGTAATTTGGACTAGGTCCAAGATACACAAAAACATTCGCGTCACCTGCGCTCACGACTCCATCATTATCAAAGTCGATCCTAACTTGAAATCTCGGAGAACCTCCACCACAGTCATCATCGGTAACATTAAAATCAGTGCTTAACGTGGTTAGATCAGCAAGAGTTGTTATACCTGCTGGTACATCAAAGCGCACACCACCCCAACCTGGGGACACGGTTGCGTCCGATCTAATTTGTGCAGCATTGCCTGGGTTTCCTCCTGCTACTATACTGGCATCACCAAAAAGAGTATAAGCGGCAAAAGCAGATACTGCTGAAAGTCCAAGTACTGTGGCAACTGCAACTACGGAAACTACCAATTTTTTAATATTTGTCATTTATTTCACCTCCTCCCTGTTGGATAGTCCCATTAGATGGCGGATTATCTTATCTAACGGGACATCCAACGGGACCACGTGAGATGTGTAAACTATCTCACAGTGGCCTATTTTTTCTTTAAATCATTTCTAATTCTATTTTTCATATATCTTTTACCCCAACTTGTTTTTAAATATATTTCTCTATGCAAAGCGTCCGACTTATTCCGACATCCTTCAAAATATACTATCTCAAAAGGTCTCCTTGCCTTTGTCGAAATTACTTCACCTGCATTATGTTTTTTTAACCTTTTTTCAAGATTATCGGTATATCCTGTGTAGAATTTTCCGTCTTTAATACTTTTTAAAACATAAACATAAAACATTTCCAAAAGGTAAATTCTAAATACTAATATCTAAATTCTAACTTGAATATAAGTTGGTTTGCGGATTTAAAACATGCTAGGAGTTCTGGAGAATATTGTGGGGATTTTCCTACTGTGGCAGTATTACTATTATCCTCGGAGTTAAAACAATAGAGCATGGATGTTTATAATAGTAACTTATATAGGACTTTGTCAACCCTTTAATTTGAATCATGAAGCAAGAATCATGAATCATGGGTAAGTTAATCTAACGGGGTGATTTTGATCTAAAGATTGAGGCGAGGACGTCAAAGTGAGATACCTTCTCAGCAAATTTTATAGCTCTTTTTATATCTCCGTTTTCGTAAGATGCTTCTGTTGCGGTTTTGGATGCTTGCTTTGCTTTTTCAAAACTATCAGTAACTTTTTGAATATCATCTACGTACTCGGCGTATGCAGACGTTGCAATTGAGACTCTCCGAAGACTTTCCTCATATCTTTCACCATTGTATTCTTTTGTAAAACGCACCCTATTAAACATCTGATATGATTCTTGAAGGACGCAACTTGCTTCGCTTTGAAGCTGACCAGGGTTTAATCTTTCAAGTTCAACGTTTTGCATAGTAGGCAATTCTAGTACCGTGGTAAATCTTTGTCAATTTTTGATATAATTCCCTGCTATGGAAAGAGATAAAATAGGAATTCAAATAAACGAAAAAGCAGTTGCAGAGTTTGAAGTAAAAGGAAATAGGATTGTTTCTCCCCGTCGAGTGATTCAAGAAACAATGGGTTTCCCGCTGGTAAACGATAGATTAAAGTTATTTCTTGATGAGCGAACTGACCTTGTTGTTAGAAGTGGAAGACTAACTGGTGTGAGAGCAAAAGATGCAAGGCGTGTTATTGAAACTGTTAATAGTGATCCTTGGGCTGCTTTGCCACTTGCTCCAAAGCAAACTCAAAAATTTGTCGCAGATATTCTTAGTCCTTAATTTTTTTAATTTTAGTGCCTGTAGGAGTATCCTCAACTGTAAAGCCTTTTTCTTCTATTTGAACACGGATTTTATCCGCTTCACTAAAGTCGCCGCTTTTCCTAAACTGTTCCCTTTTTTGAATTAACGAACGAACTTCATCCGGAACTTCCACTTTTTCCGGTTTAAACTCTGCCAAACCAAGTCCCAAAATTTCATCAAATTTTAAAAGGCTTTTCTTTTTAGCGCTTCCCGGATAATCTGAGCGAACCATTTCCCAAACAACAGACAACGCCTCGGGCATATTCAAATCATCACTTACCGCGTCCTTAAATCTTTGCTCAAACTCGGCACATCCCACTTTTGCCTCTCCCCAGGAAGCAAGTTCCCCCCGGAGTCTTTCAAGCGCATTTTCAGCTCCCCGCAGTGCCTCCCATGTAAAATTCATCTCCTGACGGTAGTGAGTCTGTAAATATAAATAGCGAAGAGAAAGGGGTTCAATGCCGTTGTCTTCAATGTCTGAAAGTGTGTAAAAATTGCCAAGACTTTTACTCATTTTCTGCCCTTCAACCAGAATGTGTGCGCCGTGCACAAAATAATTTACAAATTTCTTGCCGGTTTTGCCCTCAGACTGGGCAATTTCATTCTCATGGTGCGGGAAAATAAGATCAACCCCTCCTGCGTGAATATCAAATGTTTCACCCAGAGATTCCTGACTCATAACCGAGCACTCAATATGCCAGCCCGGTCTTCCCCACCCCCATGGCGAATCATAACCAAACTCTTCCCTTCCCTCCGCCTTCCAAAGAGCAAAATCCTGAACGTCATCTTTTGTATATTCATCAGACAGTATCCTTGTTCCAGATTTTAGATTTGAAACATCAATCCCCGACAGCTTTCCATATGAGTCAAACTTAGAAATATCAAAGTAAATAGACCCGTCTTCTTCTTTATATGCCAGTCCTTTTTCGAGCAAAACCTGAATATAGTCAATCATCTTTTGTATATACTCTGTAGCATGTGGCATTTTATCTTTATCCTTTATATTTAGTTTTTTTATATCTTCAAGGAAATATTTTTCGTACTCGGCTGTTAAGTTTGACACTTTAACATTTTGCTCTTTGGCTTTTTTAATAATTTTGTCATCAATATCAGTTATGTTTTGGATAGAGGTAACGCTGTAGCCGTTGAGCTCAAGTACTCGTTCAAGTAAATCCGATAATAAAAAAGTTCGAAGATTTCCAATGTGCATATAGTCATATACAGTCGGTCCACAAGTGTAGATTCCAACTTTTCTTTCATGGATTGGTTTAAACTCCTCAACTTTCCGCGATAATGTATTGTAAAGTTTTAACATACTAATTAAATTCTAATATCTAATTTCTAATCAAGGACTCTATTTTTCGATTTTAAATTATTGTTCGAGCGAAGTCGAGAACAAGAATTTAACATAAACTTACCATTCTTTCTTCCAATCGCCTTTTATAAGTTTTTCTTTCTTTTTTCTGCTCCAATCTTTAATTTGAATTTCTCTTTTTCTTGCAGTTTCTAAATCCTCATGTTCTTCCAAATACGCAAGTTTTCTAACTCCATGTTTCGCTGTGTACTTGCTTCCAAATTTTGATAAATGTTGCTCAAATCTAATTTCTGGCTTCCAAGTTATTCCTGTATAGTAAGTCCCATCTAAGCATTCTAAAATATAAACAAACCATTTCCATTTTCTCATGATACTTCTCCACGCGCTACGCTTGGTCGAAGAATATTGTTCGAGCGAAGTCGAGAACTCATGATGCTTTCTTCTCGACTCTCCTTCGACAAACTCAGGATCGCTCGAAGAATAAATTAGGTTAATTATCTACCCGCTGACGCCGGGTAGTTTTTCTGCTGTTCCTTGTTTTACGTTTACCGGAAGCTCGGGCGGTTTTTCGCGCTTTGTTTCAAGTTCTTCCATCTTCTCTTCCTCTTCCTCTCTTTCCACTTTTTCCTTCGCCCTTTCTTCCTGTTTGGCAGGAGCATTAAATGTGGGATCATAGTACTGCTCTTTGTGAAGTTCTTGTCTTATTTTTGTTTTCTTTGCTTCCTCCTCGGGATCTACTTCCGGTTTTAAACTAGGAATCCCAAACATGTCTTTAATTGTGCCCGGTTTTTGATTGTCTGATGGCTGATTGCTGATGGCTGATTGCTGACTATTCTTAGGCCCGTATAAATTTTGAAGAAACTCCTGAGCCTCCTCGTCCGTCATTTGCTGATTTTGAGTCTGAATAGCTTGATTTTGTTCATTTGTCCCCTGATCTAAGTTTTGATCACTGTTCGAACTTGAATCCGAACCGGTAAGCTGTCCTGCAGCAGATTTCCCAAAATCAGACGCTCCTTTTTTTACACCTTTAGAACTGCTTTGAACAATACTCTGCCCTTTTTCGATTACTTCTTCTGAAAAATGTCCAAAACCTTTCATATTTTTATATTTAAATTTGCTTAAAACTTTTAACTTTTCACTCTGAACTTTTAACTATATCTCTATCCTTCCTTCCATGGCCCGTTGCAAAGTTATCTCATCAGCATATTCCAAATCCGCGCCTATCGGCAAACCTCTCCCGATCCTTGTTACTTTTAGCTTTTCGCCCTGCCTGCCGGCAGGCAGGTTTTGCTTGTCCGCCGGAGCCTTGGCGGAGGCGGAAGCTTTTAGCTGTTTATCAATATACATTGCAGTTGCTTCACCCTCCATTGTCGGATTTGTCGCAAGTATAATTTCCGTGACACTTCCTTCACCTTTTACTCTATCAAGGAGTTGCTTAATATATATTTCATCCGGTCCTATGTTATTCAAAGGATCAATCCGGCCGTGCAGGACATGATAAACGCCTTTATATTTTCCGCTTTTTTCAAGTGCCAAAACATCCAGCGGCTCCTCAACCACACAAATTACACCCTGATCGCGCTCGGGATCTGAACAAATTTCGCATGGATCAGTCTCTCCTACAGTAAAACAATTTGAACAAATTATTGTTCCGGTTTTTAAGTTTTGGAGACTTTGGGCAAACTTATCGAGTTCGTATTGCGGTACGTGTAAAAGATAAAAAGTAAGCCTTTGGGCGGTTTTTGGCCCAATGCCCGGTAATTTTTCAAATGATTCGGTCAATGCCTGTACTGCTTTTGGAATCTTCATGATTCTAGTTATTAGCAATTAGCATTTAGCCATTAGTTAATAAAACTAAAAGCTAGTTGCTAGTGGCTAGTTGCTCCTTTCAATTCTTCTGCTATCATATCTGCAACACTTATTATCTCAAGTTTTCCAAATTTTCGATTTTCTGGTATCTCAATTGTATCTGTAACAATCACTTTTTTAATATTTGAATTTTGTATTTCTTGGGGAGCATCTCCTGCAAAAACTCCATGGGTAGACATAGCATAAACCTCCTCTGCCCCATTCTCCGTTAAAAGATCTGCTGAGGCAATTAAAGTTTTGCCTGTTGAAATAACATCATCGACAATTACTGCTGTTTTTTTAACGCCTCCTGTAAACTTGAGCGACTTAATATCCCCTGTTACAAGGTCTCTGTCTTTTTCAACTGTAACATATGGCACTCCGCCAAGCTCTTCTGAAATTTTTTTAATTCGTGCAATGCCTCCCATGTCAGGACTTACTAAAACAAGCTCGTGATTTATGATTGATGATTTATGATTGATGATTTCGTGAGGGGTGGCGAGCGAATTTATTTTTTTTGCAAATAAGGGAATGGCTGAAAGTTCCCTCACTTCTTTTTTGAAAAGCTCGGATATTTTGACCGAATGAAACTCAAATGAAATAAATCTATCAACTCCAAGACTTTCCAAAATCTTAATTATAACCTCAAGCGAAACGCCTTCACCTGATCTAAACACATGGTCCTGTCTTTGATACCCAAGATAAGGGATTACAAGTGTAACTCGCCGTGCTCCTGATCTTTTAAGAGAATCGAGGATGAAAAAAAGCTCCATGTAGTATAAGTTGGGAGATATTCCCGTAGACTGTACCACCACAACATCCTGATCTAATACATCACTTATTACCCTGACTCTGTTTTCGTTGTCGGGAAAAGTATGAATTTCAATTTGGCCCAAGTCGTAACCTTTGTGATCGGCGATTTTTTGAGCCAAACTTTTATTTGAGCTTCCTGAAAAAATTAACATTAACTACCACCTAAAAGCCCTGATAGCCCTCCTTGCATTCCTGCAAGTTTTTTAGCAGCTATTTCCTGGGATTTTTTAATAGCTTCATTTACCGCATCTTTAATGTCGCTATCTGACCTATCATTAGTCTTAAGTTCCTGAATTTTTTGATCTCCTGAGATTTTTATTTCAACTCCGTGTTTTTCAACGTCAATTATCTCTGCTGCAAGAAGCCGCTGAATCTGCATAGCCTGATCGCGCATCTTTTTTAATTCTCCAATTTGTCCAAAAGGATTTCTCATAAAATTCACCTCCCCCTGTTGGATAACCTTCGATATCCAACGGGGTCACGTTGGATGCGCTAGCTATCCAACAGTGACTAATTTTTTAATTTTATCTCAACTTTTATTTTTTCGCCTGTTATCTCACTCGCAAACCTTTCAATCAAAGCTTGCGCATTTTCACTACTTAATCTATCTTTATGAAACTTGTAACCTGTTGAAAGGGTAAGTTTGTTTTTATCGAATTTTTCAATCTTACATCCTCGCAATAACCCTGCAACTGTGACATTTTCTTTTTTAATTTTTTCTATCAGCTCTTCTAATATCTTATCATCTTTATTCTCACCAACGCTTGGGTTTTTCAAACTTAAACTCGGATTCTGGGAAATGTTCGTCTGATTATCCGAATCACTGATACTCCGATTCTCTGAGTTTTCTGAGTTTTCTGAGTTTTCCGAAAAGCACCACTCAACTATTGCAAGCTCAAGTGGAAGCTGCGGAATTACGGAATATTTTACTTCCATATGAGATTTTGATAAAAGAAGAATAAGATCCCTTGTTTCATTTGTTTTTCCTAATCCTTGCCTTGCTTCATTTATAAGTCTTTGGTGGAGTTCTTCAATAAGATTCTGGGTAAACAGCTTAAAATCAATGCCAGCGTTTGATAGATCATTGACGGTTTCGATTGCCGCATTTACGTCTTTTTCCGAAAGCGCGCTGACAAGCTCCTCTGTTGCCAAGTTTAAAGTTTTTGTTTTGTATCTTTTCTCAACTGTAATTAAACTAATACTTGATGATGTTGATAGTTCTTCAAGAATTTTTGCGCCGTCTCTAAAACTTCCGTCTGACAATTTTGCAATCTGAATTAAAGCTTCCTTATCCGCTTTTATTTTTTCTCCTTTTACAATTTGCTGAAATGAGGAAACGAGCTCCTCATTTGTTGCTTTTGAAAAAGACAAATGAAAACAGCGAGACTTAATCGTCTCAGGAACTTTCTGAGATTCTGTTGTGCATAAAATAAAATACGCATGGGACGGCGGCTCTTCAAGTGTTTTTAAAAGTGCGTTGAATGCTTCAGTTGTCAGCATATGCACCTCGTCAATTATATAGATTTTTTTCTTTGACTGAACAGGTGAGAGTCTTATCTTCTCCCTCAAATCCCTTATCTCATCAATTCCGCGATTTGAAGCAGCATCAATCTCAATCACATCAAGATTTGTGCCATTTCCAATTGATAAGCAAGGAAAGCATTTGTTACAAGGCTCAATATCCCTGCCGCGCCTATTAGTGCAATTTATTGCTTTTGCTATAAGACGCGCGGTTGATGTTTTTCCAAGACCCCGGCCGCCTGTAAACAAAAATGCGTGGGGAATTTTGTCAGGAATATTCCCTTTTAGCGCGTTTTCAAGCTTTTCCCGCGCCGAAACGCAGTCAAGCTCTGAAAATTTCTTCGGTCGGTATTTTAAATAAAAAACCATGGTCGCATTGCTCCAATTTCTAATTACTAATTTCTAAATACTAAGACGCGGGAAGCTATAAAATTTTCGCAACGTACGTCAGCGACGAAGAGTTTATGGATAAACAAAATTTATTCGCGCAGGCAGTAAGAAAATTTTAAAGCGACCTTAAGCGTCTATTCTTCATGGTGCAGTCCGAGTAAATGGCCCATGCCATGAACAATCAGCTGATCAATCTTGTCATCCACCAGCATCTCGTCTCTTGCCGCCTCCTCAATTACCTTAGGGTACGATATCACAATATCCCCAAGCCTCAGTTTGTCAGTCGGAGGACGGGAACTTGCGCCGTCTGAAAGCGAAAAAGTGAGAATGTTTCTTGTTTTATCCTCTCCCTTGTATTTTAGGGAAAGTTCCCTCATTTTCCTGTCTCCGACTACTGCAACTGATACCTCAACCGGTGATTTCACTCCCTCCTTTGATAATGTTGAGCCGACTGCTGATCTTATTCTTTTTCTGTTAACTTTATAACGGGACTCCACAAAAATCAGAACATTAATACTGTTTTCCATATATTAAAAACTTGCTCTTTTGACGCGTCTTGCCTCCTCTGCTTTTGCTTTTCTGGCAAGAGAGGGCTTAAGGTAAAATTCTCGCCTTTTTGCTTCCTGAATAATTCCCTCATTTATTACTTTTTTTGTAAATTTGCGAATAAGCGAATCATCACTGTCTCCGGGCATTTTTTTAACAACTACCATAATTTAGAAAACACCTCCCCCTGTTGGATAATCTTCGATATCCAACGGGGTCACGTTGGATGCATTAGCTATCCAACAGTGACCAATTTTTTTACTTTATATTTCATGTTTACTCCATGGCCCCATTAAATGAATATGCAAGTGGCTTATGATTTGTGCTCCCCCGCCATTTATTCCAATCCTGTAACCTTTTTTCTCAAGACCAGTCTCTTTTATCATTTTTTTCAAAATTTTTGTCATTTTTGCAAGCGAGTCTTCATCAACATCTAAAAAATCCCGGATGTGTTTTTTTGAGACTATCAAAAGATGCGTTGGTCTTATGGGATTAATATCCGGAAAAACCATAACGTCTTTATCTTCATAGGTAAACTCTTTTGGAATTTCCCCATCTCTGATTTTACAAAAAATACAATCCATATTTGGCAATTAGCTACTAGCATCTAGCTTCTAGCATTTAGTGCAGGGAGCTTGTGAAATTTTCGAAGCGTACGTCAGCGACGAAGAGTTTATGGACAGACTAAACTTTATTCGCGCAGGCAGTAAGAAAATTTTATAAGCGACCTTGAGCACTTGCTACTTCTTAAGCACTGCTATTATATCATCAAGCTTCAGCTTTGTTGGCCTCATTGTTGGATTCTTAGTCGTTCCGTTGAGAAGCATTTTACGACTAACATGTAAAAACCACGTTGCCTCAGGATCCATTTTTTTAAGCTGCTCGTATGTTTGTGTAAGGTCTGTGTCTGATTTTGGATTTGCTTTAATCCTTACATACCCTTTTCTCGGATCGCGTCTTACAACAACTGAGGCCCCCATCATTTGTCCTAGTTTTATTACGTCGTCATTCACTGTTTCAACACCAAGACCCTCCCCCCATTTACTTTCAAATTTAATACCTATTTCCTTTATTTCCTTTTCAGCCCAAATTCTATTTTCAAACTCATGAACAAGTGCATCAAGCGCCTGGAAAATAAAATCCGTGTAAAATTGGTCAGAGTCTGGTTTTTGAAGCTTCAGCCCGTCTAAAATATTAACTAGAGAAAAGTCATGATAATAAGCGAGGGGATCTGGTCTATACAACTCCTTGAAATGATCAATGTCAACTACCACTCCGACAATTCTTCTGACAGCTTCAAGTTTTTCATCTTTTAATTCTTTTTTATTGTGGATTAATGCAAAATCCAGCGCTCTTGTTGCACCGCAAACATTCTCGTCCGGTGTTTGGTGGTGGTCTAAGGGTCCCATTCCGGTGTCAACGTGGATTACCTCATCTTCTCCGTACATCTCAATTGTGTTTTCAAAATCCGAATCAGGCACCGCCTTTTTATCTTTATAACGGTTGCCCGCGGGAACGAATTTTATTTCAGCCTCATCCCAGCCTGGTAAAAACCGCTTTAATATCCAAGCGGATGAGATTGCGTCGATATCCGGCAGTGAATGAGTTACAATAATTTTCATAGATAGAATAGATAGACTAGTATACTTGTTTTTCCGAAAGATTTAAAGTTTTTCCCTTGACAAGGAATTAAATTAATATAAACTAAGGGTATGGATCCAAAACTGTCCGGGCTTGATCCCAAGCTTCAGGATGCGTATAACCGTGTTATGAGCGGTCCAACTGCTCAGACAACAACAACTCCCCCAGGCGCTCAAACAGAGGCAGTAACTGCACCAGCAGGAACAACTCCTGCGCCAGCTGTTGGACCTTCGCCGATGTCAGTAAATCCTCAACCAAATACAACACTGGGCTACACAGGATTTGACACATCATCAAGCCCTGCTCAGTCGTACTCAAGTGCTGCATCCTACGCAACACCATCGGTTGCCCCTCCATCTTCGATGGGCTCATCAACTGTTTCATTTAATGCAGGAGGCTCTACATCATCCCAGCCCCAGGGAACGACAGCTGTAAAGAAAAAAGGGTCAGGACTTATGCCTGTTCTTGTCGGAATACTTATTATTTTTCTTCTGGCAGGATATACCTTTGTGTGGATTTATATTTTTGGAGTCGAGCTACCCTTCATTAATTTTTGAAATAACTTGAGAAGCTTCCAATAGCTCTTCTTTTCCTTCTTCTCTTTTTTTTAGCTCGATTTTATCTCCTGACTTTTCCGAAACCACCAGCCTATATGGAAATCCCAAAAGATCTGCATTTGCAAATTTTTCTCCTGCAGATGTGTCTCTATCATCCCAAAGAACCTCAATGTTGTTTTCGTTCAGCGTTTCATAAACTTTCTGTGCTTCTGTGTTTATAGACTTCCCATCCAAACTGATTAAGTAAACCTGAAAAGGTGCGACGCTTTTTGGCCAAATTATGCCGCGCTCATCATGGAACACTTCAACAAGTGCGCCTATCACTCTTGTTGGACCGATTCCATAGCTTGCAAACCAAATAGGTTTTTGCTCTCCCCCCTCATCTGTATAAAAAACTTTCTGGGCTTCAGAATATTTTGTTCCTAGAGGAAAAATATTTCCGACCTCTATTGCTCTTGCTGACTTTATCAAACACCCATCGCTACACCCCGGACATTTATTGTCAGGTAAACCTTTATATATTTCTTTATTTTGCGCAAACTTGCACTCGCATTTGTCTTTGCGGTCACAGAATAAAATCTCATCCTCACCCACATCTGACACTATCTGAAACTCGTGACTTTTTTTGTCCGTAAACACTCCGCCTGCTGCTTCAACCACTTTAACTTCAGGAAATCCAATTCGCTTAAAAACTCTTATATATGCATCTTTTATTTTATTGTAATAATCCGCCATATCCGCCTCTGTTGCGTGTGCAGAATACAAATCTTTCATAAAAAATTCACGGGTTCGCAAAATTCCGGACTTAGCTCTCGGTTCATTTCTGAATTTAGTTGAGAAGTGATAGACAGCAACAGGAAGATCTTTATAGGACTTAACAAATTTGGATAGAAGATTCATTACAATTTCCTCGTGAGTAAATGAAAGCCCATACTCTCTCCTGTGCACGTCTTTGAACTGGTACATTATTTTTTGGACCTCAGGGTCAGACCATCGGCCTGTCTGATCCCAGATTTCTCGAGGATGCAAAAGAGGCATAAGAAGTTCTTGTGCGCCCTCTGCATTTAATTCTTCTCTTATTATATTTTTTATATTTTCAACTACCCGAAACCCAAGCGGAAGAAGTGTGTAGCTTCCTGCCATAAGCTGATCAATAAATCCACCTTTTGTAAGAAGTATTGCATTTGTTGATAAATCCTCTTTAAATTCCTGCTTCCTTGCCTTGGGAAAAAATGTGCTGTACCTCATTTATAAATATGAACTAAACGCTAATAGCTAGCCTGCCCGTAAAGCCTTGCTTGCATGGCGGGCGGGTGGCTAATTGCTAAATTCGAGTATAGCATAATTTGAAATTTAGGAGTATAATTCCATATTTGTTATGACTCCCAATTCACACCCTCCGGGTGATCTAGGTTCACACCTTTTCTTTTTTTACCTCGTGGCCGCCGAATTCCCGACGAAGTGCAGAGACAAGTTTTGCGGTTGTTGAGTTTCTGATTTTTTCGTCTGTTTTGGACCGCTTTCGAAAATTTAGTGCTTGTTGGATGTTTTCAACCATTACTCCCTCTTCTTCTGCTGTCTTGACAGTCCAATCGCCTTCGCCTGACGCATCAATCTCTCCTATCAAACTTTGATAATCGCCGCGATCCAGAGCATCGCGCATTCTGTCCAGCAAGAATCCAGAAACAATTGTTCCTTTTTGGAAAATACCTGCAATTTTAGGAAGATCAAACTTGTAATCTGATTTTTCCAATACCTCAAACCCCTCGGATAAACTCTGCATGAGCCCATACTCAATACCGTTATGAACCATTTTTATAAAATGCCCTGCACCGCCCTGTCCAAAATATTCATGGCCCCCGTTAGGTTTTGACAGAGAATCTAAAACCGGAATTATGTGTTCGTACGCGGATTTCGATCCTCCCACCATAAAAGGATATCCGTTTTTTGATGCAAGAATTCCGCCAGACGTTCCGATGCCTAAATATCGAACGCCTATTTTTTCGAATTTCTCATATCGTCTTTCGGTATCGCGATAATTTGAATTTCCTCCGTCAATTATGATGTCGTCTTTTTCTACATACTTTCGAATTTCTGTTAAAACTTCATCAACCGCAGTATGCGTCACCATAATCCAAATGATTCTGGGCTTATCCAAACCTTGAACCAGTTGTTTAAGCGATTCACAAACTTTTAACTTTTCACTTTTAACTTTTAACTTAAGCTCCTCCGAAGAAGCTCTTGACCTATTCCAAACATGAACTTCAAACCTGTCTTTTAAAAGTTTTGGAACCATCCCCGATCCTATTTTCCCAAGCCCCACAAATCCTATTTGCATAATAACTTAGTCTACCAACTTTATTGTTGTTTTAAAAGTGAAATGTTAAACTAAGGCTATGAAATTTAATCTAGATGATGCTGTTGAAAAAATAAAAAATAATAAAGACTTTCTAAAACTTAAGAAAATTATCGAAAATAACGCAGGCCATGATCATGAACCAGTGTATGATCACAGTATAAAAACGTTTGAGATAGCAAATCGGTTAGTAAAAGGTGACTTTATTTTAAATGCTGAAGCGAAAAATATGTTTGAAAGTTATATAAGACAAGAGGTTGGGGGGATAAAGAAATTAGATTTATTTAAATTCACCGCGCTAATCCACGATATTGGGAAAGTTATCGTTTTCGATGATGGTGGAAAGAAAAGAAGTTTGAATATAACTTCTTCTGATGGAATAACATCATCCCCACAACACGGATATTGGGGTTCAAGAATAGTTAAGAACATAACAAAAGAAGTAGGTTTACCATACGAGGTTATTTCCTATATTGAAAACGTAATTAGACTTCATCTTGCAACAATCGAACATTGGGAAACGGAACATAATATGAGTGTGGACGAAATTATTTGGGACTCTAAAATAAAATTAGAAAATCTGCACGTTGATGTGCTTTTCAATTTATATTCTGATCTTTATTCTCAGTCTCGTTTCAAGCCAAAAGAAAAGATTATGATTGAAATCTTTAATAATCCAAATTTTTATAATCCCTTGAAATATTCAATTACTGATTAGACAACCTCCGCGCCGGTTTCTACCTCTGAAGTTGGTTCAAGAAGAACTGTTTTGTCCTCGACATCAATTGCCAAGATCATTCCCTGTGATTCCTCGCCTCTTATTTTTCTATATTCCAAATTTACAACAAAAGGAAAAGTTCTTCCAATTAAATCTTCGGGAGAAAAACTCTCGGCAATTCCTGATATGATTTGGCGTTTAAAATCACCAAAATCAACCTGGAGTTTTAGGAGCTTATCGGCTCCGTCGACCCTCTCGCACTCAAGAACCTTCCCCATCCTGATTTCTACCTGTTTGAATTGTTCAAAGGTAACTTTGCTCATAAAACTCTAAATTCTAATATCTAAATCCTAAATAAATTCAAATTTTCGAATTCTCCAAAATCTTACCAAATATTTTTCTTAATTGTACGACTTCATCTAAAAGTTCTCGTTTTGCGTCATTAAGGCCATTGCTTACATCAATCAAGTTAAGCCAATATTGTGTTTCCTTAGCTTCCTTTCTGCAAATCATAATTCTCATCAAAAAATCTTTTTTACTTAATGCTTCGTTTGCTTCGACATAATTAGCACCAACTGAACCACTAGATCTTACTAATTGTTTTCCGTCTTCAAAGTTGGAAACGCTTTTCGGCAGTTTTTTACAAAGTCTCTCGTTTCTTTAGCGAATTTCAAAGTCCTATCTTCTAAATCATATTGTTTTGAATTTTGAGTTTTGATCATTATTTAGAATTTAGTGCTTAGTATTTAGGATTTATAGCCATCGGCGATTGTCTTTTTCTATAAGCTCTATTCCCTCTTTTGGTCCCCAACTTTCACCTTTATAAACAGGCAAATTTTTATCATTTTGCCATTCTTTTAAGACGCTGTCCAAAAGACTCCAGGAATTTTGAATTTCATCCGATCTTGTAAAAAGTGTCTGGTCTCCTGAAAAAATATCAAGAAGAACCTTTTCATATGCATCAAGACCAACTGTTCCGAAATCATTCTTGTAATCAAAACGCATTCCAACTGTTCCAAGACTAAGAGTCGGACCAGGACGCTTGGCAATTACCCGAAGTGAGATTCCCTCGTTTGGTTGAATCCTAAATGTCAGAACATTCCCCACCTCAGGACAGCCGTATTCTTTAAAAAGGATATGGCAAGTTTGAATAAAAACAACTGAGATTGAAATATCATCTCTTTGCATATTTTTGCCGGCTCTAATATAAAAAGGCACCCCGGAAAATCTCTCGGTTTCAACTAAAAGTTTCATTGCAGTATAAGTTTCGGTTTGGGAGGCGGGCATGACATTTGCGTCATTTAAATATCCCTCGTATTGTCCTCGAACTGCACGGGAATCAGAAAGTTTTACAGCTCCTGTTACTTTTGCTCTTTCTTCTCTTACATCTTCTTTAGTAAAACTTTTTGGCTGCTCCATGACAACAGCAGATATTAGCTGCATAATGTGATTTTGTACGACATCTCGCAATATTCCTACTCCGTCAAAAAAACTTCCGCGGTTTCCTATTCCCTCTTTTTCTGCCCAGGTAATTTGCACGTGGTCTATAAATTTATTATTCCAGACAGGCTCAAAAATACTGTTAGCAAACCGAAATGCTAAAATATTCTGTACTGTTTCTTTGCCTAGATAATGATCTACTCTAAATATCTGCTCTTCCGCAAATGAACCTGATAATTTTTCCTCCAATGCTTTTGAGTGCTGGAAGTCTTTTCCAAAAGGTTTCTCAATTATCACCTTGGTGGGACTGTGGCCTTCGTGTCCGCAACTATCAGAAAGCTTAGTTGAAACCATATTATCTAGGATTTCAGAATAATTTTTAGGGGGAGTCGCTAAGTAAAAAAACCGAGTTAAACATGTTCCCATTTTCTCATCAATTGAATTTAGTTTTTCTATTAAATCCTGGTATCCTTTTTCTTCTTCAAAAGTGCCCCTAAGATACATTATGTGTTTGGAAAAACTATCCCATTCTTCTTTTTCTTCAAGCTCTTCGAACGATTTTTTAAATTCGCCTTCCGAATATTCACGCCTGGAAAATCCTAATATATAAAATTCGTCAGGAAGCATTTTTTTGTTATATAAAGAAAGAAGTCCCGGAATCAGTCTTGTATGAGCAAGATCTCCTGTTGCTCCAAAAATAACTAAAACGAAAGGGTTTTTAAGATCGGGAAATACCTTTGGGCCACCATCCATAACAATCATTATATGTACTTGAATAAATTATTTCAAAGACAAAAAGTGTCTTGACAAAAAAATATACCACTAATATACTCTTCAGGAAATGGCAATGGTCGAACAAGAATATTCTCATGCTGTGCCCCAGGAAACAGTTGAGTCAAGTTTGGATGATCAAATTTTAGGAATTCGAAGTGCTGTACTTGGTTATCTTTCATTTAATGGCGCTGATAATCAATTCAACATAGAATACCGAGGAGAAAATGAAAATATTTGGCTTCTTAATATCAGACCAAATGATCCAAGCCAAGATTTTGCACAAATATCATTGGGAGCGCCTGTAAAAAAAGACGGAAAGCTTTTTGCAGTTATTCATTTTCCGGCTACTCTCAAAAACTCTGGTAAGGATGATTCGGATAATGATTTTGGTCCTATCGCTTTAGAGGGGCTGGATGCAATTGGGCCAATTAAAAAAGCGCTGTCTCCTATATATGAAGGCCGGCCAAAAATTCGCGTTAATGATCCCGCTTAAATAATCTGGTCTGTAATGAGGATTGTTTTTTGAGCAACCTCAGGCTTTTTGTAAAACCTTGCTGGAACATTCGATACATCATCTTGCCCTGAGCCTGTCGAAGGATCAAACATTAACTTTAGCGCTTCCCTTTTCTCTCTTCCCAAAACGAGTATTAATATAAGATCAAGAAGAGAAAGTGCATGGAAATTCATGGTAATTCTCTGCCCATATCCTTCAAGTTCGTAAAAATCAACAAAACCGCTCTGATCCTCCATCATTTTTTTTACGATATTTTCAGAGCTTTGAGTTTTTAGCTTTGAGTTTTTAGCTCGGGCAGGAATGCCCGCCGTGTGTCCATCATCACCAATTCCTAAAATTCCGACACTTTTTGGAAAATACTCAAAAATAAATCTGAGGGCTTCATCATATTCTTTTGTGGTCTGTTCGATATTTTTATCTTGGAGAATTGGATAAAAACGTACATTTTTATTTTCAAAATAAGAAAGAAGTCCAGTTGATCTTATCATCAGCTCGTTACTGTTTCTCTTATCTTTTGTGGAGTACCTCTCATCAATCAGCCCAACTGCACCTGCTTTTAATGTTTTATCTCCCGCTAATTTTTCATAAAGCCTCTTAGGGGTTGTTCCGCCTGATAAGAAAAGTGCTGTTTTCTGATCTGAATATTTATTAAGAATTTCTGATAATATCTCGTTTGCTTTTTGAAAAGTTGGCAATTGCACTACAACAATTCCTTCTTTTTCTGTGAATTGATTAAGCCCTAAAAGATGGGACCTTTGCATTTGGAGCTAGTATATCAGATTTTCCGCTATTTTAGAGGCTTTTAATCTTTGGATTTGAACCTTAAAGCACAGGAGTTAAAGCAGTATCAGAATCTTCTTTCACCCCTCCTCTGATTTTTGCATTGTCATATTTTGATTATAACAGCATTTTGTAAAGTTATTATTAAATTCTTATCAAGATTAAATTCTTTATATGTCCTATAGTTGACTTGCATGGAGTATTTTTGTATAATTCGCGCACCAAAATATGGTAAAAGAAATTGAACAATTAAGGCAAATTCAGAATCAACGTGACATCTTTTCTTCTCTTGCAGATAAAAGAGAAAAGCAGCATTCTCAGCTCGGACAAAATCTCGGTCAAGTGGGTATTGAGCGTGATATTAGAATTGGTCAGGTAATGGAAAGAACGCTAAACCGCTGGCAAAGACTATCTGAACAAACCGAAGCTCTCGACCAGAAGCTAAATGAGGAGAGCGTTAAAGTGAATGATCAGGTTCAAAAATTAAGAGAATTATCAGAAAGAAATCCAGTTATCGTTCCGATTGTTACGAGATATGAAGAAGAACTTGTCTCATTAGGTTTTAGAAATATTCCTGAAGTCAAACAAGCCAAACCTGAAAAACCAATTGAACCCCAACAAACCGAGGAAGTGAAACCTGTAAGGAAAAAAACAGTTGTTGGGAAAAAACCAGATAAAGTGGTAACAAAAGCTGTAAAAGGTGAAGAAGTCGAACTTCTTTCCGGACAGGAGGTTGTTATAAGTGGAAAGCTTAAATCTGAACTTTTAAAGGCAGTTGATGAAGGAATGTCATCCCCGGAAGGTCTCGCGGTTAGGATATACGGCGAAGATACACCAGCTAAAAGAAAGGCTTTAAACAAATTAATGAATGCTTTAAATAAGGATCTTTCAGATTTTAGACTCAGGGTAATAAATCAGGTCCCACCAAGAGCACGGTTTCAGGGTGTTCAGGCCCGATACAATCTGAGAAGTATCGATGAGCCTCAGCTGCAAATAGCTCCTTGGGCAGAAGTTATTGAAGCTACGTTACCTAAAGAGCCTGAAGAAATTTTAGCAGAAGGAAGAAGAATTCGAATAGTACCTAAAGAAGAAATAGAAGAGCTTATGAAGGCGGAAAAACCTTCTGAAAGAAGAGGTTATATAAAAGATTCAGTAATTCTTGGTTTTTATGAGAGGAAACCAAGAAACGTAACACTTCCTAATGGACAAGTAATTGAAACTGATTCTGCCTGGCCTTATTACTTAGCTCAATTCATTGCAGATGGAACAAATAGTGTTGGTGAAATGGCTGAAAAAGTCTATGGAGAAGACAATAAAAAAAATCGAGGAAGAGTAAATGCCGCAATTGCTGCAGCAAATAGAACAATTAAAAACAGTGGGTATAAATTTGCAAATATTACTAGTAGATCTGATAGCAATAGAGGAATACAATCAAAGTTTGAGTGGCATGACCCAAGTGGCAATGCGGTAATATTAAGGAAACATGAAGTAGTTTTACCTCCAAAAGTTCCAGATACAATAGCTGAGGTAATAGAAATCCCCTATACCCCATCAGAAGATGAAATAAGATCTGATGAGGAGACAAGGATAGTCATAGCACTAACCTCCATGCTTAAAAATAGTTCAGTTATAGATTTTGCAGTACTGCAAAGACTTCTAAGGACCGAGGATAGAATTAAGACGCTACATAGGCAGAGAATGTATAGGCCGTATCAGGCAGACGAGTTAAGATCTCTGTTTGCCTCTGGGTTAAAAAAATTACAAGAAGAATCGCTCTCGCCCGTTTTAAGAAAATCTTGGACAGAAAATGACGAGAAAGCATGGGTCAATATTCAGACACTTGTTGCAAGACTAGCAGGCGGTAACTTTGAAGAATTTATCAAAGAGATACAAAGACTGATAAATAGAGCGACAAGAGGATTTTATGAGCCTCATGATGGGAAGGCTGTTGAATGGATAAAGCTCCCACCGGGAAACGGAGAATAAGATGAGCCCAGAAAGAACAGCACATCAAGGACAGCCACATGATTTAGTAATAAGAGAAGAAATTTCAACTCGTGCAATTGAAGCTCTTATGGCAAATTACAGAGATTCTCAGCAGGCGATTTTGGATCTTGTTGATAATGCAGTTGATAATAGAATCGAGGGCAAGCCATCTACAATAAGAATCAGGGTCTCAAAAGACGAAATAACAATTACAAATACAGGTGGCAAAGGTCTTAATTCAGAGGGATTAACAAATTATTTTAAGTGGGGTCATTCTGAAAAAACAGATGCTGAAATTGGTCAATTCGGTGTTGGCGGAAAAGCTGCAATGGGATTTTTAGGAAGGGGCATGGAAATAACTTGTTCTGCAGACGGTTCAGACACTGAATACCATGTTGAGGATATATCCTGGGAATCAAGATCTGAAGGATCGCTCAAAGAATTTACGCCGGAAGTTAAAAGAGCAGAATCTGAGGATGGTTATTTTAGAGTAAAAGTAACTGGTCTTAAGAGAGTAATAAATTCACAAGCGCTCGCAACAAAAATTGGTGATATTTATAGACCATTGCTTCTAGACAGATCAATAATAGCAACGGTAAATGGAAAACCTGTTGAACCAGTTAGCGTAAACTATGTTGAGGGTAATCCAGAACTAAAATCACAGAAGTATAAACTGGGTACGCGGTTTGGCGATGAAATCGAAGCGGAATTTGGAATACTCCAGCCAAATCAACGGGTTAAACCAGGAATCAGATGTTATTATAGGGGAAGGCTTATTGAAAGCGAACAATTTTTTGGTCACCCAGGACCTGCGCAGCTTGCCGGAAGCTCCCGCCTCATTGGCGAAGTACATTTAGACAATGTACCTGTAATACCAAATAAATCATCATTTATTCACAGTAGTTTGGAGTGGGAACAAGCATCAAGAGCAATACATAATGCCTTGAATCCATGGATGGAGAAAATAGAAAAATTAAGACCAGATTCAAGTGTTAACGTTGAAAGATATGAAAAAGATCTTGCAAGAAATGCTAAAAGAATTATAGAACATGTTCTTTCAGAATCTGGAATTATCACAAAAGCACTGCTTCCGGGCGGATCGATTGGACGTTTGCCTGCCGAAGATCAAGAATCACCGAGACCAAATCCAAAAGGAACACATAAATCTCCAAAATCAATTGAGGGCAGAACTGCCCCTAAACTTCAAGCGCGAGGAGAAACAAAAAGATGGGGCGCAATGCATCAGGTGGATATAGTTTCTATGGGAAATGATCAAATCAGATCTGTTGTAATAGATGATGAAAAAACAAGAAGAAAGATTTTAATAATCAACTCTGATTATCCACTGTACAAAGCGAATAAAAAATTGGGACCTGAGGCTCAAGAACTTTATATGGCTGAAACAATAGCTGCAGAAATATGCAGATTAGTTACAAAAGATAGATCAGTGGAGGATTATATTGAGATGGTTAACGAAATTATGGGAGATTGCGGAAGAATTATTGGTAGTAGAATAACACGAAGAAACGCAAGAAATTAATTTATGGAAGAATTGATTCTCCTGATATTATTCTTAAAATATCTTTGTAAGAAATAAAGGCAAGAAAACTTAGGAGTAAAAATATTCCAATCATGTGAGCATATGCTTCAAATTTTGGACTGACTTTTCGCCCAGTTACAGCCTCAATCATAATAAACAGCAATCGTCCGCCATCAAGTGCCGGAATCGGAAGAATATTAAGAACCGCAAGCGAGAGACTTAACATATAAACAAGCGCCAAAACCGCGTTTGGTCCAACTTGGACGAATTCCCCCGTAAGCTGTGCCATACCAATCGGACCTGCAACCCCTTCAGGTAATGTGAGTTTTGTAATAAGCGTTACCATCATGTCTTTAAAAGCAAATACAACTCGGGCGCTGTCCTCTCCTGCCTGCTTAAATCCATAAAATAAACTCTTCGGGAACGGATATTTCGCAACTTCGATGTTTTGAGAGATTGCGATTCCCATCGGCCCTTGATCTTTTGGAAATTCTTTTCTTGGCGTAACATTAATTATCTTAAGACTTCCTTCTCTTTGGACAACTATTGTTATTTCTTGTCCCAGATTTTTGCGGGTCTCAGAAACTAGAGTTTCGGAATCAGTAATTTTAGTGCCGTTGATTTCTCGTATTAAATCGTCTTTTTTAAGCCCTGATATTTGGGCGGGAGTGTTAGCAACAATTTCTGTTACTCTAATATCCTGCCCGGGCGTTGGTATTCCCTCAAACGTCAAAAGATATGTTGCAATTACAACTGCCAGGAGAAAATTCATTACAACTCCGGCAACAACAACAATTGCCCTTTGGTATTTTGGTCGTGCAAAAAAAGCTCTATCCAAATCAGCTGATGGCTTATGGCTAATGGCTAATGGCTTAATTTTGCCTCCGCCTGCCTCATCTTCACCATAAAGCTTTACAAATCCGCCTATGGGAAGTGCATTTATCGAATAAATTGTTTCTCCCTTTTTTTTGCTCCAAATTCTGGGCGGGAAGCCAAAGCCGAATTCCTCAATTTTTATTCCGAATTTTCGAGCTGTCAGATAGTGACCAAGTTCGTGAATTAAAACAAGAATTGTAAGAATTACTAAAAAGGTAAAGATGGTAAGTAGCATATTTTCTAGACGATAGATTGTAGAAGGTAGATAGTAGAATCTTGAAGATAGAAGATTGAAGATCGATTCTATCTTCTACCGTCAACCCTCAAGCTACTATCATCTATTTTCTACCATCCATTGTCAAGTTTATATCTGCATGAGTTCTTCTTCTTTTTTCTTTCCGAGCGCGTCTATTTCGGCTATAAATTCGTCGGTTGCTTTTTGCACTTCTTTTTCAAGACGCTTACTCTCATCTTCAGATAAATTCTCTTTTTTAATATCAGCCATTGCTTCATGTCTTACTTGGCGAATCATTATATGGCCGTTTTCCAGTTTTTGATGCATCATATGAATCAGCTCTTGTCTTCTTTCTTCTGAAAGCGGAGGAATTGTAATTCTGATAACTTGTCCGTCTGAGGCGGGATTTAGTCCAGCTCCTCCCTCCATAATTCCTCGCCTTATCTCTTCAATTATTGACTGGTCAAAAGGAGTTAAAACTAAAGTTTGAGGATCTTGGGCAACAACTGTTGCAACTTCCATAACCCTTAGTTTTACTGTTCCGTTATAAACTGAAACTTGGATATTTTCAACAAGCGAAGGGGCTGCTTTGCCCGTTCGGATTGTGGCAATATCAGAACGAAGAACTTCAACTGCCTTTCTCATTTTTTCACGAGTATCTGCTATTAAATTCGGATCCATCTTCTTTTCTTACACCCTCCGGGTGTCATAGGTTCACACCCTTTCTTAAAAACTTTTAATCATTAAAGTTCAAGTCTACTAAACTCACGAACAACTATGTTCTCACCTAGTTTACCTATAGTTTGCTTAATTAATTGTTCGATTGTTAATGAACTATCGCGAATGTACTCTTGTCTTAGAAGTCCGTCAACATCTTTTGGATTCATTGCTGAAACTTGAAGCGCTATTTCATGAGCCAGATTTTTGAATTCAGTTGTTCTTGCAACAAAATCAGTTTCACAAGTCACTATCACCAAAACCCCTACTTTTCTCTGATGAACATAGCTTTCAACTATTCCCTGAAGCGTTTCGCGGTCTTGTTTTTTCTCAGCTTTTTCTATTCCTTTTTTCTTCAAAAACTCAAGCGCTTTACTGTAATTACCTTTTGCCTCATCAAGAACCTCTCTGCAATCCGCTATACTTGCGCTTGTTTCTTCTCTTAATTTTTTAATCTGGTCAATATCTGCCATAATTCAAGTTTATAATTAAAAATTTAAAATTAAAAGTTTTTAATCTTTATTTTTGCTATTTGATTTTGGCTTATCGGTTGCTTTAATTTTACTATTGACCTTTGGTTTTTTTGAATTATCTGTTTTAGTTTCTTCTAATTTTTCACTTTTAACTTTTAACTTTAAACTATTTTTCCCCTCTATCCATGCATCCATTATATAACCAATTATCAATTCGAGTGAGCCTGCGGCATCATCATTTGCGGGAATAGGATAGTCGATCAAAGTCGGGTCTGCATTGGTGTCGGTTATTGCAACTGTTGGAACGCCTGTTCTAATAGCTTCCTTAACTGCAATATCTTCAAGCCGGGAGTCAATGATGAATAAGAGGTCCGGCTTTTTATTTAAAGCGTAAACTCCGCCGTACAATTTCTCAAGTTTATCTTTTTCTTTCTGCCACATTCTAACTTCTCGCTTTGTATATCCTTTTTGCTTCTGAGGATCGCTCAAATTTTCATTAAGTTCTTCCATTTTTTTAAAATTCTTAGAAACTTCAGCAAAATTTGTGAGAAGCCCTCCGACCCACCTGCTGGTTACGAAATATATACCTGGGTCTTCCTTTACTTCTTTTTTTGCTTTTTCAGCTGAGTTTTTTATAATATCGCTTGATTGTCTTTTTGTGCCGACTATAACTAAAGTGCTATTTGGGGTCTGGGCAACTTTTTTAACGTACTTTCCTGCTTCCTCAAGTCCTTCTTTTGTTTTTGCAAGATCAATTATATGAATACCGTCCCTTGCTTCATATATATAGTCACGGGCCTTAGGATTAGAACGCACAACCTGATGTCCAAAATGACAACCTGCTTCAAGAAGCTCTTCAAGTGAAATTGTGCGCATATATTATGTCCCTTATCCCGTCTCGACTCGAGCCGAGGCGGACCGCCATTCAAACGAGGATTTAAAATCTCAGAGACAATTGTTTGAATGTGTGTGATCGGGCTATTATACAACAAGCATGGGTAAATTTTCAATTATCTAAACTCTGGTCTAATATTTTGCCCCTTATTCATTGCAGTCCTTCCGAATCTAATTATTCTGTCTCTGTTTCTTCTCATAAAATTTATCCAATAAGGAGTTGCTTTTTGATCTGGGTTATCCAATATATTTCTTATAATTCTCTCTCTTCTTTTAGCAATTCTTGTTCCTTCTTCTCGTCCGATTCTTTCAACATCATTTGGCAAAACATCGACTAGAGACGAATCAAAGACGGTTTACGACGAGGCATTACCTTTTGATAGCTCTCCCCAGCTTAGGGTTTGATCATAATCATCAAGCATTTCCCTAGTTTCCCGATCGGTATACTGAAGTCTTCTTAGTCTCACTGTTGCCCTTTCCCTTCTGGGCGCTTCTATGCTGTATGACATATAATCTGAGCTTTAATAAATCGGAAATTTCTTGGTAAAGTTTTTTACTTCTTTGGCAATCAAAAGTAGGTTTTCGTTTTTTGCAGTTTTTTCTTTGAAAGTAACCCAGGATTTTTTGCGCTCTTCTTTATCTTTCGGAAGTTTTGTTCCTGATACTTCGTTAATGACCTGGTTAATCCAAAAAGCTATTTTTTTCATTTCCCGCTCGCGCATTCCCCGCGTTGTAATAGCCGGAGTTCCGAGCCTAATTCCTGATGGGTAAAACGGCGGCATGGGATCATTCGGCACTGCATTTTTGTTAACTACTACTCCCGCAATTTCCAAAGCGTAAGCGGCTTGAGCCCCATTTATTTTTTTATTTGTCAGATCAATAAGTATCAGGTGGTTATCTGATCCGCCGCTTATTAAATCAAAATCGTAATTCTTAAGTTCAGGTGCAAGCGCGCGAGAATTGACAACAATCTGTTTTGCATATCGTCTGAACATTGCCCCTCCTGCCTCTTTTAAAGCAACTGCAATTGCGGCTGTTTGGTTGTCGTGCGGCCCTCCCTGAAGTCCTGGAAAAACTGCTTTGTCAATTTTCCCCGGCAAATCCTCGTCTTTGTTGAGACCCTTTTTTGTAACCATGATGATTGCACCCCGAGGACCCCTGAGAGTTTTATGAGTTGTTGTCATAATAATATCAGCATATGGCACAGGACTCGGATGGACTCCGCCGACAACCAGTCCTGCAATGTGTGAAATATCGGCGAGAAGATACGCGTTAACCGCTTTTGCAATTTCTGCGAATTTCTTAAAATCAATAATTCTAGGATATGCTGTTGCTCCGCATACAATTATTTTGGGCTTCTCACGCATTGCAATTTTTTTAATAGCACTGTAATCCAAGAATCCGTCGGGAGAAAGCGAGTACTCCGCAGTTTTAAAATATTTTCCGGATATTGAAACCTGTGCGCCGTGTGTTAAGTGTCCGCCGAACGCGAGGGATAATCCCATAATTTTATCTTTTAAAGGCTCAAGAAGCGCAAAATAAACAGCAAGATTTGCAGGAGACCCCGAGTAAGGCTGGACATTGGCAAAAGGCACATCGAAAAGTTTTTTTGCGCGCTCTTCAGCGAGTATTTCAACCGAATCAATGTAGCGATTCCCCTGATAATATCTTTTTTTAGGATATCCTTCTGAGTATTTGTTGTTAAGAGAAGTCCCCAAAGCTTCCAAAACTGCAGGAGATGCGTAATTTTCTGAGGGAATCATCTCAAGCACTTGTTGTTGTCTTTCAGTTTCTTTCTCGATCAATTTGTAAATCTGCTGATCAGTAATCTTAAGATTTCTCATAATTTTGCTTGTCCGCCGCAGTTTTTAGCGAAGGAGGAAGGTTCATTGTTTTCAAAAAGTATATTAAATCGATTATGGCTTTGCAACAGCCAAATTCAGCCTCAATTGCTATTTATCCCACTTTAGCCTATAATTCTTAGCTCAATATGGTAGAAACACTTAGGCATACAGAAAAAACAGAAGCAGTAAGCTCGCCTGAAATTAAACCTGAATACGAATTGGTTAATGTAGGTACCATAGCAATATTCGGCGAAGAAGGAGCTGGAAAATCAAATCTCTCAGAAGTACTTGCAAAAGCTTTAAATGCCAGGCTTTTACAAGGCGGTCAAATTGTACGAGAAGCAACAGGTGGCACCCACGGGACAATTGGTTATCAGGAAAGACCTATTAGTGTTGATAAAAATTTTGACCAGCAGCAGATTGATATGATGCGCGAAGCAACCCCTGAAAATTCTCTCATAAATGAGTCAAGACTCTCAGGGCTTATGATAAGAATTAATCCTGATATAAAAGCTGTTGCAATTTGTGTAACTGCTCCTGCCAGAAAACGAATGTCTAGAATCAGGAAAAGAGCTTTAGAAGAATGGGAAACTAAAAAAGCACAAACATTTGAAGATTTTACAAACGATAAATTGTCTCAAGAAGAATTTGAATCTGAGGCTCAAAAATTGATAGATGAAAGAGGACAGCTTACTATAGCAAAGATCCACAAGGAAGAGAAAGAAAGAAGAGTGAAAGATATCTGGCAGTGGACCGAGGCTTGGCCTGTGCTTGAAGGCAAAGACCCGCTCAACCCCGGAACAGTTTTAAACGGTGAAAAATTATATGATTTTACTGTAAGTACAGGAAAAAGAACAAAAGCCGAGACTTTAGAATTTGTTATAAATAAATTGATTGAACTAGGATTTCTTAGGAAGATTCAATATGGCAGTTGAAAGATTAACAGAACAAACAGTAGATGTAAAAAGAGAAGCATTTGGTCCAGGGTTTGCCGGTGAGTGGGCATATCAGACAATACTTGGAGGGGCTACTTGCGAAACTTATATTGATGGGGGTAAGAACAAATGCGGAAAGAAAGCTTTGGGCACTGTTGATGTTGATATTGCGGGAAACCTTGATTTATTTCCCTACTGTACAGAAGACCATGCTGTAAAACTCACCAGTCAGTTAGTTGGAGAAATCGAAAATAATGGCAATCACACAATGCCTTTTAGAAACGGATTTGAAAGGGCTTAATTATTTTTCTAAATCAATAAATCTGTATTTATATCCTCCTGATTTTCCTTTTGTCTCATTTAAAACTTTTCCAAACATTGAGTAATCCGGGAAAAAAGTGTCAGCGCCGAATTCTCCCTCTACAATTGTAAGGTAAAGTTTATCAACAACTCCTTTGTCAAGAGCTTCTGCAAAAACCTGTCCACCGCCGAAAATAAATATTTCATCTGATCCGGGAAGATTCTGCGCTTGAGTTATTGCCTCGTCCAAAGACAAAACTGTAATGTCAGATTGGTAATTTAAGTCTTTAAGGCTTAACGGGTTACTAGTAATTACAATATGGATTCTGTCTGGAAGTTTTCTTCCGAGCGACTCAAAGGTGTTTCTGCCCATTATAATTGGGTGGCCAATAGTTAAACTCTTAACCCTCTCAAAATCTTCCGGAATTTTAAAAAGAAGTTCGTTATCGTGTCCTATTCCCCGCTTCTGGTCCATCGCAGCAACAATACTTATCATAATTTTTTAAAATACGTTTTCAATTTATCTGAATACGGGATTCTTTCTTCTTTTGTCGGCCATTTTGTTTTCTCATGGTTTTGATAAAGTCTGTCATTTTCATATCTTGGAAAAACGTGAAGATGATAGTGCCAAACATCTTGGTTTCCGGCAGGCTCATTATGCTGTCTTACTGATGTTCCATCCGACTTATAAACTTTTTTGAATGCGACCGCTACTTTTTTTGAAAAATTATGGATTACTTCCAAATGCTTTTCATCAATATCATATAAATTCTCAAAATGTTTGTTGGGAATAATAATTACATGCCCTGGATTTGTCATCCACCACTTACCTGCAATAAAAGCTGTAATTAAATCTTCTCGATAAAAGATATCATCCGGATTTGTCTTACCGGTATCTTCACCCTTTGCGAGCTTACAAAGCGGGCAATCATAATTTTTAGGGGCATGGTTATACATTTTATTTATTCTTGCCGTTTTTCTTTTCGTAATATCCGCCGGCGATTGTGAAGGGAGCTTTTATTATCGGAAGCGGATTATAATTTTCCAAAACTACCATATCCGGTTTAAAATCAGCTAAACTATTAAGTTTTCCAACAATTTTAACTTTGGGAAAAGGACGGGGTTTTCTTTTGATTTGCTCGCGCGTTTGCTCAAAATGATTTTCGTAAATATGTATATCTCCATAAACATGGATGAATTTCCCAGGTTTGAGTCCCAGAATTTTTGCAAGAATTACTGCAAGGAGAGAATAGCTGGCAATATTAAAAGGAACTCCGAGGAAATAATCACAGCTCCTCTGATACAAGAGCAAATCAAGTTTTCCCGCCCGGTTGCTTACTTGGTACATATTGTGGCA
>MFOV01000009.1 GCA_001782515.1 Candidatus Levybacteria bacterium RIFCSPLOWO2_01_FULL_39_10
TTACCTTCAAAAACTCGTTTAGCTGCTTAATGAGCAAGTTGCCACAAATTAAAGCTTCATCTCTTCTCAAATTCTTTGCCAAACAAGGCTTTGTTGTTAGTCGACAAGTTGGATCCCACGCCCGACTAATTCATCCTGATGGAAGAAAGATTACTATTGCAATTCATAACAAGCCAATTGCACTTGGCACTTTTAACTCTATTTTAAAACAAGCAAAGATGGACAGAAAAACCTTCCTCAAACTGTTTAAAAAGTAATTAGTCAGCTGCCTGCCAGCGGGCTAGAGTTTAACAACAAGTTTGAGAATTATAGAAAGCCAGCAGAAATGTGACCGCCTCTTCGAGTCCGAGCCTCAGAGCCGAAGTCCTCAGAGCCGATGGCCTGAGCAATACCGAACGGAGTGGTTTTTTGTGCGTTCGATTTTACTCAGCACAAAAATACTGAGCCTGTCGCACGTTCGGCAAAGCTCAGTGCGATACTGAGTTAATCGAACGTATCGAATGTATTTTTGTTGACTATTATTTACTAATTGATATAATTCCCCAATGAAAGAAGTTGAAGGATATATTGATCATAAAAAGATGCTTTTCCTTGATAGTCTTCTAAATGCAAGGTTTGGAGATTTATTTGAGGGGGACGAGCTTGAAAGCTTCCATAAATTTCTCGATGGATCTGCCAGAAATGCTGGTGGATTTGTAATTGCTTTTCCGACAATTGATCTGCAAATGGTTTGGGTGTCATATGAGATAGATAGAGATTTATCAGATAGAGAACAAATAGTAATTAATTTGTCTCCCAAAGTTCATCTTACCCCTCAACCGGTAAAGCCTGAAGCACTTGCCGAAATTCCAGTATGGTGGCATATCCAGCATAATAAAAAATCAGAAGAGGAATACCCGGTTAACTAAAGAATTTGTTCAATTGACATAAGAGTTGGAATTATAGCAGCTTGGCGGAGGAAATTCATTAATTCTTGTTTGAATTAAAGATCAGTGCTATACTCTAGAAAATCTAAATATGAAAGGACTTGAATTAAATGGCAAAAGCCACATCCATGGCCGAGTTAATGGCCCGAACTTCCTCATCGATTAAATCCTTTAAAAAGGGAGAAGAAGTAGAAGGAACTATTACAAAGCTCACAAAATCAGAAATTTTAGTTGATATCGGCGCAAAAACAGAAGCACTGGTTCTTGAAAAAGACAAAACCAACCTCAAAAACATCATTTCTTCTCTTAAAGTAGGGGACAAAGTATTTGTTACAGTTCTAAATCCCGAATCAGACCAAGGAAATCCTGTTGTGTCGCTCCGCCGCTTTATTGAGAAAAGACAGTGGGAAGCTTTAGAAAAGCTGAAAAATGATAAAACACCCGTTGATGTAATTGCCCAAGGCTCAACAAAAGGAGGGTTTCTGGTAACAACAGAGGCAGGTATATCAGGATTTTTGCCAATTTCTCAGACTAATTTATCAGAATCAACACAGAATATTATTGGGAAAAAAATAAAGGCACTTGTAATTGATGTAAACAGAACCAGCCAGAAAGTAATATTCTCTCAAAAAGCTGCAATAGGAGATGAAGATTTTGACAATGCAGTAGGAATGTTCAAAAACGGACAAATTGTTGATGCAAAAGTTGCAGGAACCACCTCATTTGGAATTTTTGTATCAATTAAAAATACTGAAGGCCACCAGCCCGGAGGGCTTCCTGGCCCGGAGGGATTTATTCATTTATCAGAACTCTCATGGGATAGACTTGAATCAGCAGAGAACTTTCTTAAAGTTGGGGAAGAGATTAAAGCGCAAGTTGTTGATATTGACAAAAAAGCAAAAAGAATAAACCTTTCAATTAAAAGGTTGACTCAGGATCCATTTGGAAAAACAGCATCAAAATTCGCAGCGGACACAAAAGTTGCGGCAAGTATCAAGCAAATCGGATCAATTGGGATTGTTCTTGATCTAGGTGAGGGAATTGACGGAATTATTAAAAAAGAAAAAATTCCGCCAACTGCTAGTTACTCGGTTGGGGACAGAATAGAAGCAACTGTATCAGAAGTTGATCTTAAAAGAAGAAGAATTGTTCTGACACCGGTTCTTAAGGATAAACCAATTGGATACAGATAACTAGACGATAGAGGGTAGAAAATAGAAGATAGCAATTTGAAGATAGAAAATAGAATTTATCAATCTTCTATCATCTATTTTCGAAATTCTATAATCTACCTTCTATCATCTACCGTCAATTATGAAAAGTTCTACATCGTTTGTTTGTGAAGTTTGCGGATATGATACTCCAGCATTCATGGGTAAATGTCCTGAGTGCGGAACATGGAATAGTCTTAAAGAGATAAAAGTCCCAACCTTTCAGGCTAAAAGTTCAAAGTTAAAAGTTCAAAGTTCGGAACAAAGTTTTGAACCTAAAAAATTGTCTGAAATAAAATTCGAGGAAAAAAACAGGTTTTCATCTGGATTTTCCGAAATGGACAGTGTACTTGGAGGAGGCATAGTTCCAGGCTCTGTAGTTCTTCTGGCTGGAGACCCCGGAGTTGGAAAGTCTACGCTCTTATTACAATTAGCTCTTAATATTACTTCTCAGAAAACTCAGAATACTCAGAAATCCAGAAATTCTGATAGTCAGAAACTCAGACAATCTGATTCACCGAGTTTTCAAAGTATTCCGAAAAGTGTTCTTTATATAAGCGGTGAAGAATCAGAACAGCAGATAAAACTCCGAGCCCTTCGGCTTGCCCCCTCTAAAGGCGGACAAGCAGGACAGGCAAACAAGAGAACAGATGATGGTTTATTATTGATTTCTTTGGCTAATACGGACGCTGCGGTTGATATTATTTCTGATATTAAACCGAATCTTGTTATTGTTGATTCAATCCAGGCAATGGAATCTGAAAATCTGACCGGCCTTTCAGGAAGTGTGGGTCAAGTGAGATACGCTGGTATGCAGCTAATTCGTGTTGCAAAAAGTTTGGGAATTCCAATTATTATTGTCGGTCACGTTACAAAAGAGGGAATGGTGGCAGGCCCAATGGTTCTATCTCATATGGTCGATACAGTTCTATTTTTAGAAGGAGAGAAATTTACAAGTATAAGGCTTCTTAGATCATTTAAAAACAGATTTGGGCCGGTTGATGAAGTAGGTGTGTTTACGATGGATGAGCGCGGCATGAGTGAGATCAAAAATCCTGAAGAGATTTTTCTGTCCGCTAAAAAAATTAAAGAGCCGGGATCTGTTCTTACAGCAACTCTTGAGGGAACACGTCCATTTCTGGTTGAAATTCAGGCTTTATCTGTTTATTCAAAACTACCATACCCTAGGCGTGTTACATCGGGAATTGATTCAAGAAGGCTGGAGCTTTTGCTTGCTGTGATTCAAAAGCACGCAAAACTTCCTGTTGATACCCAGGACATATTCGTAAACGTTGCGGGTGGAATGAAGCTTTCGGATCCTGCATCAGATCTTGCGATCTGTCTTGCAATTTATTCAAGTCTTAAAAATATTACGCTCACACCCGTTGTTGCAATTGCCGAGGTCGGACTTTTAGGTGAGCTTAGGCAGGTTTCTATGTTTTCCAAAAGAGCAAAAGAAGCAAAGAAATTAGGCTTTACTAAAATATTGGGAGCTGATAAAGTGAGAACGCTGAGAGAGGCAATTAGTCTTATTTCAAAATAATATGGCGGAGAACAGAAAAACAAAAAACAACAAAAAGGAAGCTGCAGTTTCATCAAAGGAAAAAGACAAAGTAAAAAAACAGACTACCGAGAGCATAAATATCCATGTTTCGGATCTTCCTGCAAAGCTTGTTTCAGCGTTAGCTGACGAGGTTGCCAAAAATGTCATAAACAGGCTTCCCTCTGTAATTCCGAGAAGATCAGGAGACAAGAAAAAAAGCAAGAAAATTGAAAATGCCATATTTCTGGACACCTCGGCAATTATTGACGGAAGAGTGTTTGATGTTATAAATCTCGGGCTTCTTACAGGAACAGTTGTTATACCCGAAAGCATTCTTTTGGAGCTTAAGCACATTGCAGATTCTCAGGATACAATTAAAAGAGAAAGAGGACAGAGGGGACTTTCAAAACTTGACGAGCTTAAAAAAAGCAAAAGAATAAAAGTAATGCACCTTCCTGATAAAACAAACGGAGAAGAGAAAGAGGTGGATGAGAAACTTATTGAAATAACAAAACAGCACAGGGGCAAAGTCATAACGTGCGATTACAACTTGGAAAAAAAGGCTAGTATTTCAGGAACTGTGGCAATTAACATAAATACGCTTGCAAATCACCTTAAAATCCAAGCAGTTCCCGGCGAGGCACTTCACATAAGAGTGCTTCACAAAGGAAAAGATACAACTCAAGGCGTTGGGTATTTGGACGATGGAACTATGCTTGTTGTTGAAAATGCAAGTGGTGAGGTAGGACGTGAAATAGATGTTATAGTTTCCCGCGTAATTCAAACTTCAGCAGGAAAAATTCTTTTTTCCAAAAAGATCTAATGCCCAATATAGATATTAACTTTATTGTCTCTAACTTTTAAAACTCCTGCTTCAATTTTAAATTCCCTCTGCGCATCATTTTTATGGAGAATTACCTTATTTTTTACAATTGAGATGAAATTCTCGTGAAGCGGAAGAATATCAAATAGTCCGATATCGTTAAATGAGGTAACTGCGGTAACATCACCTTCATAGATGATTCTGTCCTTAGCTTTTATGTTTACATGTAGAGTTGATATCATGAGCTTCTTGCTTCAGCAAGTGTTCCTATAAAAAGAATTTTATCCTCATCCAGGTCATCCGCTTTTCCGTCGATAATTTCTCTGACATCCGAAACTGTTGTTTTGATAGGCACATATTTTCCAGGTCTTCCGGTTTGCGCTTCAGCCACAAAAAAACTCTGAGTCATATAGTTCTTGAGTTTTTTTGCGCGGTCAAAAGTGAGACGGTCATCAACTGAAAGTTCAGACTCGCCGACCAAGGAGACAATTCTGTCAAGAGAGAGACCCTCCTTAAGAAGAGCCTGTGCATCAAGAGCTGTTTTATAATGCTCAGCACCCACTAATTGGGAATTGAGATTTGAAGAACTTGATTCCAAAAGATCAATTGCAGGGAGCCTTCCTTCCTGATATATGTTTCTTGACAAAACTACAGCTGAATCAAGATAGGGGAATATGGATTGAACCCCTTGGTCCAAGAGGTCATCATTTGGAATGTAAATTGCTTCAATAGTTGTTATTGAGGATTTCTCAGTTGATGCAAGTCTTTCATGAAAGCTTCCCATTTCAGATGCCAAAGTTGCTTGATATCCGTCTTCTGAGGGGATTGTATTCATAAGCATTGAGAGCTCATTCCCGGCGAGCGCAAATCTAAAGAGATTATCAATGAATAAAAGCACTTCACGGTCTGCCTGATCTCTGAAATATTCAGCAACCGCTGCAGCCGTAAAGGCAGTTCTGAATCTAATTGCAGGATTGTCTCCCATGGTACCGAAAATAAGAGTTATAAACTGCAATGCTTTCTGTTCAACCAAAGTTTCATATAATTCCTGTCCTTCGCGGGATCGCTCACCGATCCCAGCAAAAACAACGCTTCTTTTTGTTGAAAGATTTACAATGTTATGAATTATTTCGGTTAAAAGAATAGTTTTTCCGACTCCGGCTCCTCCAAAGAGCCCGATCTTATCTCCCTTAAGAATTGGTGAGAAAAAATCAACAGCTTTTATTCCTGTTTCCAGAAACTGCTTATTAAAAGCAATCTCTTCATATGATAGATGGCCTTGGTAAATAGATTTGGTATTTGCCGATTTAATCGGTCCTTTTCCGTCAATCGGCTCACCGAATATATTTATAACCCGACCTAAAATCTCATCTCCCACAGGAATTTGAATTGATGAGTTAGTGTTAATAACCCTTGCTCCTCTATAAAGTTTGTCAGTCGGGGAAAATGAGAGACAATAGAAGCTAGTATCATTCTTTGAGAAAACCACTTCTATTTTAACCGACTGATCCTCCTCAAAAATTAAAATGTCTTTTAATGAGGGGACATTGTCGCGATCAAACTCAACTGTTACGACCTGTCCTTCAATATTTACTATTTTCCCATATGATTTTTCCATGATTATCTTTTATTCCAAAGAAGTCTGGTTGAGAAAGTCTCAAGCTGTTTTTTATTTTGAATCTGATGAGTTAGTCTTGTATATTGAAACTTAAGTTTTTCAAGCTCTTTATCAATGTTTTCTGTTGCCCGATCAAGCGCAGTGAGACGGGATGCGATTTTTGCAAGCTGGGATTCCCTCACTGTCTGTTCAAAAATAGATGCGAATATCTGTTTTTCAAAAAACTCCATTATCCGCTCAAGAGAGGGTTCAAAAAAATACTTGACCTGAGGGCCTTTTTGCGACTCATTCTCAGAAAGCACATTGCCCGAAATATCTGAAAATGTGGCTTCCTGTTTAATTAGATTTTGGAATTGACCGTAAAAGACAATAATTTTTTCATAATTTATGATAAAGTTTATAATTTCTCTAAGCTTTATATCGTCTACTCTCTGGTCGGGAAAATCAAAATAATAATATTTGTCTTTAAAATGATGCTCCTTCCACATTGAAAGCCCGAGCTTTCCTATGATTGCAATATCACAGTTTTGGTCTCTTTTTGATTTGAGGAACAGATCAAATGTTCTTTTAATAATTCCTCCATACAGCCCCGTGTTTGCGGAGATTAGAAGATATAGTGTTCTCCCATTTTTATTTAAAAAAGTGAGGTTTTTTAAACTTTTTTTCTTTCTCATTCTCATAAATGTTTCAACCTGCCTTTTGTAGGAGAGTATTACATCAATAAAAATTTCATGGATTTCCGAAGAATAGGCTCTATTTATAAGAACTGAGTCTCTGGTTCTTTTAATCCTGGTTGCCGCGATTTCTTCAAATGCATTTACTAGGTTTGAAAGCCCTATTAGGTTCTCAATTTCCTGATCTAAAATTTTTTTAGATATCATAATTTTCCTCCTGGAAATACTTGAGCCTTATTTCTATTGATAAGTGATAAGAGTTCGTTGAAACTTTCACAAGTGTCAAGCATTGTATCTATAAATTCTTTATAAGAGGGATTGGTCTCATACAGTTTTACAAATCTGTTTTTATAATCAAGAATATCTTTTGTACTTGTTACATTTAGGTGTCCTGCCCAAAGAAGCGTTAATAGTATTATCTGAATATTTGAAGGAATAATACTACTTGTATCCTGATCAAAAAGAGAAAGAACCCGCTCACCCGTTTCGGTTGTCACCTGAACAGATTCTGTTGCTTCTGCTCCGAAGTGGGAAAAATTTCGAAGTTTAGTATAAAGCGTTAAGAAACTTAGAAGTTCGCGGTTTACAGACCGCTTCACTGCTGATTGGGTCTGTTTTCCTACTCTGGTTACAGAGAGGAATGGATTTATGGCAGGGCGTCTTCCCTCGGCAAATAAGCCGCTGTCAAAAAGAATGTGTCCGTCTGTCATAGACATAATATTAGTCTGGATATAGCCTGAAAAATCAGCTTGCGGTGTCTCAACTACAGGCAGGCACGTTATTGCAACCTCACTGTTTCCTACAGTAAAGCTTCCGGCTCGCTCCAAAAGCCTTGCGTGGACATAAAAAATATCACCGGGGTATGAGTTTCTTCCGGGAAACTTATTCGCAAGAAGTGAAATTTCCCTATAAAACTTTGCATGCGTTGACAGATCATCAAGTATGAGAAGAGTATTTTGGCCTCTGTCTCTGAAATACTCTGCAATTGTCATGGCAGAGTAGGGTGCTATAAAAATTACTCCTGAAGGATCCTGGGATGTTGATGCGATTATAATTACCCTATCAGTTACTTTATTTTCCTTGAAATATTCCTCAACTTTTTTAATATCAATTTTTTTCTTTCCTATTGCTGTATAAATACATATATTTCCTGCTCTTGCTGCAGAAACAATAGTTTGTAAAAGGAAATTGGTTTTTCCAGTTTTTCTGTCACCGATTACAAGCTGTCTTTGGCCGTGACCGATTGGAAGCATAATGTCCACTATGCCTACTCCTGTTTCAAGCTGTCTTATTATTTTTCTCCTAGACATAATTCCAAGAGGAGTAACTTCTATACTTCTATAGTCTCTAGTTTTTTGAATGAGTGAGGTGTTGTCAAAAGATGATCCAAAAGGATCTATAATTTTACCTAAAAGCTGCGTTCCAACCGGAATAGCGATTGGACTTCCGGTTCTTGCAACTTTCCCGCCAACTTTAATCGGTTTTTTTGAAAAAGCGAGTATTTCAACTGAATCAGGACTTAGAGATAAAACCTTGCCTCTTTCTCCATTTTCGAAAATTATAAGTTCTCCTGGCCTTGCAGATGGAAGCCCGTCTGCATATACGATTTCATTAACAATCATTCTTACGTATCCGACCTCACCGGTTTTTTCAAGAAGGTTATTGAAATTATTCATGATTTAAGTTTGGAAAAAAATTTCTTTTCTTTTTTCTGCGAAGACATCATTAAGTTTTTTGGAAAGACTAAAGTCTTTATATAAACCCTTTTTAGTGGACAAGATTACACCTCCTAAAATATCAGAATCAGTGTCAATATCAAATACGGTATTTTTTCCTAAATTTTCCTCAGCCCAGCTTTTCAGCATATCAAGAAGATGATTGTTGGGAGATACAGCAAT